>NZ_JAOEEE010000023.1:0-77157 GCF_029837675.1 Pseudomonas sp. GD04015
CAGCGTGGATGCCAGGGGCTACTACACCAGGCTGGAATACGATGCGTACGGCAACGTGACGCGCAAAATCGAATACGCCACGGCACTGACCAAATGGAACGACGTAACTCGACCAAACGCACCCGCAGCGAACGCACAGTCCCAGGATCGAAGCACCCGCTACACCTATGACACCATGGGGCGCGTGACCCAGACCATCCAGGAGAACGTGCGGTACTGGATCGCGCTAGGAGAGGTAAGGGAGGTCACATCGGGCAATATCACCAGCAGTACGCTGACCTATGACGCCGCCGGCAACATCATTACCAGTACCGATGCGCTGGGCGCGACCACGACCAATACCTATGACTCCATGGGCCGCCTGGCAAGAATCACGCTACCGCAGACAACCGTCGCGGCCGCAGGCCAGGTAAACCCTTATGCACTCGAAACCGTCACGGCCTCCCCCATCTCGGGGTATGCCTATAACGCCTTCGGCCAAGTGGTTCTGCATGTAACGGAGGGAGGAGCCGACGCCAACGGCCGCGTTCAAGCCGGCGGCACTCGCTACCGCATTACCCAGTACGACATTGCTGGTAATGCCATCATGCAGATGGAGCCCAACGGCTCGAACCTGTACCTTAAGGTGGACGCGGCTGGGCGACGGATCGAAGAGAAGCGTGAGGTCGACATCACCACGGAAGCCTTCATGACGCCCTTCGGTGTCAACATGCCGATGAAGCACACCATCCGCCGAACCTACGAATACGACAAGCTGGGCCAGCAGATCGCTGCGAACGACTGGTACAACGTCTACAACATCCTGACCCCGACCCTAACCTCCAGCCGTACCAGCCTGACGTACAACCGCTTTGGCGAAGTCACGGAGAAGAGAGTCAACGGAGTACTCCAGGAGAAGATCAACTACGACCTCGACGGCCGCGTGCTGAACCGGGTGACGGCGCAGGTCGGGATAGAGCACTTCGCCTATGACATAAACGGCAAGGTGACCTACTCGGCACAGTATGGCAACCTGACTGACTCCTCCGACGACCGCATCACCTATTACCTGAATGACCAGCTCGGCAGGGCGGTGGAGCAGCATCTCCCCGCATTCGAGGCCAATACCAGCGGCAGCCCCCTGCACAACAAGCTGCCGGAAAATGCCCCCAAGGTGACACCGATCATCAGGCAGGTCGTCGACCGCTGGGGCAATGTGCTGACACGCACGGACGCCAAGGGCTATTCGACGAGCTATCGGTACGATCATGAGAACAGGCTGATCACGGAAACCGGCCCAGACGTCACCGTCTATCGTGAAAACGGAACCGGCTACATCGCATCCATCCGCAAGAGCTACGGTTACGACGCCGCCGGTAACCTGGTGGTGGAGCAGGACATTGCCATGCCCGTGGGCGGAACCACCACGGTCCTGCGCACGAGATATCACCTCTACAACAGCGGCAACCTGGTGTGGGAAATCGATGGAGTGGGGTCGTCTCGCTTCTACATATATGACGTTTACGGCAATCGCGTCGGCTCCAAGGATGCCGTCGGAAATACCCTGTTCAACACCTACGATGCGATGGACCGTCTGACCAGCCACGGTATCGTCCGTAACAACGTCGCCGTAGTTCTGCAGACCAACAAGTATGACCAAGCTGGCCGCCTCTACGCGGAAATCAGCGGTACCGTCGAAACGGCGGAAACACTGCGCAACGTGGCGGATAGTCGCGACGGCAGGACCTACACATCTGGAGTCGCCGGTAACACCCGCTACACCATCTATGATGAACGCGGCAATATCACCTGGGCACGGACGGAGTCGGGGGTGGACACCCGCTTCCAGTACGATGCCTTCAATCGCAAGGTTGTGGAAACCGACGGGGCCGGCAATACCAAGACGTGGGCTTACTCCGCCGGGGACTTTTCACTGCTGACCGGCTACAAGGACTGGGGTAACCACTACTACAGCTACACCTACAACGGCTTTGGCCAGCTAACATCGGAACATGTTTCTGGCGGTCCGGAGAAAACCTATCACTACTTCGCCAACGGCCTGACCAAGTTCGTTATCGAAGGCACACCCCAGAACTGGGATGTCACCGGAACGCAATACGACCTCAACGGTAACAAGACACTTGAGTTCAACAACACCCTCATGGGTTATGGAACGCCGTCGATGACAATCGGCGGGCTGGAAACCCGCTATCAATACGATGCACTCAACCGGCTGCAAACCGTGAGCCTACAAACAGGAGGCCAGCACGTCGGTCACCATGACCTGCTAACCCCCTCAGCCCGACTCGACTCCCTCTCGTACTACTACGACGAATTCGGCAATCGCCGCCGCGTGACGATGGACACCACCGACCAGGTAGGCAAGCGCACGCAACTGGACAACTGGTTCAAGTACGACCTGGAAGGGCGAGTGCTCATCAACGATGGATACCTCAACAGCCGAGGCCAGATCGTCGCAGGCGTGGTCAATGGCCAAAGCAAGGGCCAGGCCTATGGCTACAACGCCATCGGCCAGCGGATATCGTCCGAAGAGTTCGTGGGCAGCATCAACTTCTTCGGCCACCCCAGTAATGAGTATGTGCTGAAGAACTACACATACAACGATCTGGGCTCCCTGCTGACCACGACCAAGCGAGCTTCGATCCGAAATGCACAAACGGGACCGGATACCTCCGATGGCTCGATGCTGGGCGATGCAACCCTCATTTTCAGCGCCAACTACGATGCTCGCAACAACCGCGTGTATCAGGAAGACGTCAATGGCAACGAGCGCACCCGTACCACTTATACCTACCGTGGCGATGGCAAGCTGAACAATCAGCTGGTCGATCGCTGGAACGGAAGCAAGTGGAAGCCTTACCAGTACACCTTCTTCAATGAAAGCCGGGTGATCGGTGTAGATGGAGTAGAACGCGACCTCGCGCCTGGTTACGACGCAGCAGGTTTGCTGGTGCGCTATCGCTATACGGTCTATGACAAGAATGGCGATGCAACCATGTTTGGAGACTATTACACCACCTTCATTGGCTTCAGCTCTTGGAAAGAACAGCACATCTTCGTCTCGATCAATAGGGGCACGCCTGGCAACACGGCCATGGAGTACAGCGCGCGTGGCGACCTGCTGAGCGCTACCGCCACAGGCAATACCGTCTTCACGCGCCGCTACGCATCGGATCGCAACGGTCAGTTGATCATGCGCACCGAGGGCAACAACACCTCTGCCCAGACGTACGTGATGCACAACGGTAACGTCCTGGCCAGCGTCGGCAACAACAGTACTCCGGAAATCTACGACACCATCGCCTCCATCTCCCCCAACGAGATGGAACGGGCGCCGACCAACTACGTGATTGTCGACGGCGACACCCTGCAAAACATCGCCCAGAAGATCTGGGGTGATTCGAGCATGTGGTATCTGATTGCCGACGCCAACGGCCTGAGCGCCAGCAGCGCCCTGGAGCGTGGCACGACGCTGACCATTCCCAATATCGCAGGGAGCCACTCCAACAACGCAGATACCTTCAAGGCCTACGATGCCAATGAAGTCTCGGGCGACCTGACACCAGCCGCCAAATTCAAGCCGCCGAAGCCGAAGAAGAAGAAGAGCGGGGGCTTGGGTAGCATCGTGATGGTGGTGGTGGCCGTGGTGGCGGCTGTGTTTACGGCGGGGGCGGCATTGGCTGCGATTGGAGTGGCAGGGACCGCGGCAGGAGCAACGGTTGGAGGGTTGGCGTCCGCAGCATGGGCTGGCGGTGTCACTGCTCTCACGACCGGAACCTTTGCAGCAGGAACACTGGGGACGGCGATGGCCGCGGGGGCTATTGGTGGGGCGGTAGGCTCTGCTGCCGGGCAATTGGCAGGGATGTCCATGGGGGTGGTAGATAGTTTCTCCTGGAGCCAAGTAGCAGTAGGTGCCTTGACTGGCGGTATCACTGGCGGGATCGGCCATTTAGCTCAGGCCAGTAATATTGGCTGGGTGAAGGCAGCTGGCGAGATCACTAGTGGAGGGGCTGCGAACGCCAATCCATGGCAAGTCGCCTCGGCCTATGCTGCCAAGGGTGTAAGCGATTTTGCTGCCGGCCAGATTGCTAACCGTGTGGTAGGGCTGGATACCTCCTTTAGTTGGAGAGCTGTGGCTGCCTCAGCTGCCGGAGCGGCGGTGGGAGGTGTTGTGGGTAAAAATGCGGCCCAGTGGGGACGTACCGGCAAGATACTGGGCGATCAGGTCGGCGCTCATGCCTCAGCTGTGATGAGCGATAAATGGTTCGGCGGCGCGCGGCCGAACTATGGGCAGGTAGCTACCGATGCATTTGGCAATTCTCTGGGCAATTGGATTGTCGATGAGATGCGTGCGGCTGGAACGAGAGAGCGCCTTGCTGAGTGGACCGATGGAGAACTGACCCGAGCCCGGGCGCGTGTGGAGGATGCGTTCGACCGAAATGCTCTGGAATTCGAGCAAAGCTCTCAGGATTTCGCGAGCTGGGGAGGGTATGGGCTTGATCCGGAACTGGTTGGTGAATATGGGGGGAATGCATTCCGCGACTTGCCGACGGCACGGCGGGCGAGTGTGGCGCCTAGATCCGCAGCCAACCCATTATCAGTCAAGGCCAGGCCGGTTCAAGAGCTTGTTGCTAGCGTGGATGCGAGCGGGATGGTTTGCTTGGCACCTGTCGAGACTGTCTACCCCACAGGAATTGCCTCTCCTATAAAAGGCAGCTACGGAGTGGGGGCGATTAAGCGATTTGCTCAGATGGCAGGAGTAGGAGACCTGTTCCCGACCACTCTCACACTCGATCAGGAGCGTGGAGTTGGCGGCAAAATACTTAACTTCTTAGGCATAAACGATACGGCTCAGAATTATGCTGATATTGAGGCGTATCGAAGGCATTCGGTGCTGGGTACCGATCTTACTTATGGGCAGCTTACTGATGGTGTTGAGTGGGGGGTAGCTAGCTTGGGGGTACTGGCTGGCGGGATTGGTGGTGCCAAACTGTTTACTCGTGCCCCAGATACAGTGTCCGTTGATCTGTTCCGAAAGACTGCCAATACCGGTGAGTTTTCTGGCCTGAAAGTACCTATGCAGATGAGGTATGTGAAACAAGCTGCATTTGAAGGCGGGGTTGGTATGCAAGGTGTAAAAGTTCGCATTGTTCGAGACCCAGATCTTATCGGTAAAGACCTGTACGGATATACGCATCCAAATGGGTCAATTGATCTTTATCCGGATGCATTCACAAACATAGAGCAGCTTGTAAAAACTCTTGGCCATGAACGGACCCACACAATGCAAATTGATTTATATGGCCACCCGAATCGATTTTCAAACGAGCCTCTACGCATGAATCAAGAGCTCCGACTCAATGAAGGTGCTGCTCATGGTATTGAGGATAGCTTCTGGCAGTATTATCAGAAAAACAAAACTGGGCAACTTGGGGGATTTGAATAATGAACAAGAGCCTCACTTATCTTGACTGGATAAAGAACTTGCCTATTAGCGACTCCGAATATGCTCGATGCCCATGTCCGGCCTGCAGCTCAGTAGGTCTTTCGTATCAATATTTTGGCTTCCCTGGTAGTGAATTTGGCTGGAAATTGATTTGGTGCTCTTCGTGCATGGATGGCATTCGCATTTCTCGAACGAAGATTCCTGCAGCGATACAGGCACTTATTGCTGACGAGGATCAAGAACAGTTTCTAAGTAAGCATTCAGGCATTAATTTGGTTTTGTAAATAGCTAAAACAAAGCAATATGGGGCAGAAGACGATTTTCTGCCCAGAAAATCAACTACCCCCTGCCTTGTTCATACTCCCGCCCCCGATCCACCCTCTAGCCGTGCATAGGGAAAAGGATCTTCCTATGCCACGCAGAGCCCGAGCCTCACTCCCTCAGTGTCACCCTGCACCTGATTCAACGCGACAATAACAGCTCCGCCTGCTTCTACGCCGACGAGGATTACCAGTTCTATTTGGAATATCTAGCCGAGCAGGCGGACAAGCATGGCTGTGACATCCATGCCTGGTGCCTGATGACCAACCACTTTCACCTGCTGCTGACACCGCATGAGGCGGCAAGCGCTGGGCTACTGATGAAGGGGCTGGGCGAGTGCTATGTGCACTACCTCAAGCGCACCTATCGACGCAGTGGCACTCTGTGGGAGGGCCGCTTTCGCTCCTGCCTGGTTCAGGATGATGCCTATCTGCTGAGCTGCTATTGGTCCAGCTATAGGTCCAACGCTCAGGCGGAACTGCATGGACTGCGCAAGCCGCATCCCGTGTATGAGTCACTGGGTGATAGTGCGGAGGCCCGCGCCACGAGCTATCGAGAACCCTTCCAGCATGAGCTCAATCCTAGCCTGGTGGATCAGCTTCGCGCGGCTACCAACGGTAACTACACGCTCGGCACCCAGAGATTTACCGAAGAGGTGGAGCTAGCGCTAGGACGGCGGGTAACGCCAGGTAAGCCGGGCAGGCCTAGGAAGGGAGTGAGCGGCCTTGCCCCCCTGAACCGTGATCTGTCCCCGTTTCTCGTTTCTAACTTACCTGCTCATACAACCTTCGCAGCTTCTTCAAACCCTGCCCGTGCAGCTGCGACACGCGCGCCTTGCTCACTCCCATCATCTCGCTGATCTGCACGAAGCTGAGTTGCTGGTAGTAGTGCCCGGTGATCACCTGGCGCTCGCCATCGGTGAGCTGCTCCACCAGATAGGCCAGGGTCTCCATGCCGCTCTCGCGTTCGTAGAGGCTGGAGGGGTCGTTGTCGTAGAGATCGGCATCGAGGATTCCCACCTCGAGGAAGTAGCCGAAGGCGAGGCCGACGGTGAGATTGACGATGGCGGCGAGGTCGTCGCCCTCCTCCGCCTCGCCGGCCACGCTGAGCAGGCGCTCGCGAGTGGTCTGCTGCTGGTCCCTGACGTAGCAGGAAAGGCCCTTGAGCACCGCGCCCTTGATGAAGGGCTCGGCATAGCTCTTAAAACGGGTGCCCAGCGTCGGGTCGAAGCCATCGATGGCCTGGAGCAGGCCCATCGAAGCCAGGCTGACGTAGTCGGCGTATTCGGCCAGTGGGTGCGGATAACGACCGTGATAGTGGCCGGCAAGCATCCGTGACCAGGTGGCGTAGAAGTCGAACAGCTCGGCGCGGGTCTGGGCGTCGCGCCGGGTCTGCCAGCGCTGCCACAGCGTCCGCTCGGCCTCCGGATCGCGGTCCTTGCGCTCGCGCTCCATGCACCGGTCAGCCGACGCTGCGAATCAGCGTCTGGGAGACCAGCCCCCAGCCATCGATCAACAGGAACAGCATGACCTTCAGCGGCAGCGAGATGGTGATGGGCGGCACCATGATCATGCCGAGCGACATGAGGATGGCCGCGACGATCAGGTCGATGATCAGGAATGGCAGGAAGATCATGAAGCCGATCTGGAACGCGATCTTCAGTTCGCTGAGCATGAATGCCGGGATCAGCTTGACCGGTGAGACCTGCTCGGCGCTGGCAGGTAGCGACTCCTTGGCGAGGCCGTAGATCAGCCGCAGGTCGTCCTCGTGGGTTTGCCGGATCATGAAGTCGCGCACTGGCTGCCAGGCGCCCTGAGCAGCCTCCTCCGGGCCGAGTTGGCCGGCCAGGTAGGGCTTGGCCCCGGCATCGTAGGAGCGCTCCAGGGTCGGCGCCATGACGAACAGGGTAAGGAAGGCCGCCAGCACGATCAGCACGATGTTGGGCGGCGTGGTTTGCAGCCCCAGGGCATGGCGGACGAACGACAGGACCACGATGTTACGGGTGAAGGTGGTCAGCGCAATCATCATGAACGGCAGGAAAGACAGTGCCGTCAGCAGGGCAAAGATGCTGATGGGCGAGTCGGCGCCGAACTTCAGGCTCTCCCAGCTGGCCAGTTCGTCGGCCTGCGCGTAGAGAGGTGCCAGGCATGCAAGCGAGGCGATCAGCAGACGCTTCATGAGGTCGCTCCAGACTCGCGCTCGGTGCGCTCCAGCGGCGTAACAGTGACACCGGTGGCGGACTCGGTGACGAGCAGGCGCTGGCCATCGGCATCGAGCAGGTAGGCACGGGTACGCGCTGACAGGCGCAGCTCGCGCACGCAGTGCAACTCCGCAGCCACCACAGCCGCGGGCACGACCAGGCCACGCCGGGAATACCAGCGCAACACGAGATAGACGGCCAGCAGCAACAGCACCATGACCAGCATGGTCTTGATGATGAAAGCCAGCGAGATGGGGTCGCCCTGGCGCAGCGGCAGCGTGCCGGCAGCCACGCCCTGGGCCGTGGCCACAGTGGTTTCTGCCGTCACAGGATTTCCGTCAGCTGCAGCCCGAAGTTATCTTCCACGGCCACCAGGTTGCCGCGCGCCACGCGCTTGCCGTCGATGCACAGCGAAGCCGGCTCGGTGACCTGCTCCAGCAGCTTGACCACGTCGCCCGCCTTGAGGGCGAACAGCTGGTCCACGGTCATCTCGGCCGTGCCCAGCTCAACCACCAGCCCGACCTTGACGTGCTTGATCAGCTCCATGTCGCGGCTGATCAGATTGGGGGACTGGTTGTTGATTTGTTCCCGGGCCTCTTCGAGCTCCAGGGTGTCGATGGTGACGCTCACTTCATATGCTCCTTACTGCTCATGCGCCGCCAACTGCAGCGCGAGATGTTCGCCTTTGCGGGCGAGATAGCCCTTGGCAACTGCCTGGTTGTCCCCTGCCACCAGACTCAGCGGCTCCAGGAAATGGGTATCGCCCTGCAGGATGTCGCCAGCGCGCAGGCCGTTGGCCTCGCCGACTGTCAGGCTGGAGAACGGCAGGCTCACCTTGACCGTCAAGCGGGCCCCGCCGATGGCCTTGGCCCGGGCGACCAGCGGCAGCAACTGCTTGGCTGCCGGCAAGAACCCCGCCAGCAGGGAGGCGTCCGCCAGTACCAGCAACTGCAGATCGCCGAAGTCGGCACACAGCAAGAGACGCGCACTCATCGGCAACCCCAGATCGGGTTTCGCGTCCCGCACAGATACCGCCGATACCGCCAGAGCATCCAGCAGGCCCGCAGCCAGCGCCTGCTGGGCGGCTACGAGCAGTTGAACGCTGGTCGCGTCCTGCGGCGCCTCGGTGGCAAAGCGACCGAACACCAGGCGACGCCAGTGGGCAGCAATCCACAGATTGCCCTTGTCGGTCTCCGCCAGTTTCCACTCGCCCTCGGCGACCGGAGCAATCGTCTCGCTCCCCTCCAGGCATTCGAAAACCATCTTCTCGTCGCCCTGGAAGCACCACTGTTCCTGCCACTGGCGGATCGCCGCAGGCAATACACGCTCGGCGGCCGCCCTGCGAGTGGCGCCAACAAATCCCAACGCTCTCATTGGCTTAGCCACCACGTGTACCGTTGTAGAGCTGCTCGATCAGCTCGTTGGAGACCGTCATCACCCGCGAGCTGGCCTGATAGCCGCGCTGAATGATGAGGATGTCGCCGAACTCCTGGGCAAGATCGACGTTGGACAGTTCCAGGTAACCGCCCTGGATGCGGCCAAAGGGACCCTCGCCCGGACGACCGTAGCTCGGCGGCATCGAGTCGGGTGCGCGGTAGAGGGAATTCTCCTTCACGATCAGGGCCGTCTCGTCGAAGAAGTCCGCCAGCGCCAACTGGCTGCCATCGCGCTTTTCGCCATTGGAGTAGGTGAATTTGACGACACCCTTCTCGTCGAAGGCCAGCGAGCTGAGGCCCGCTACGGCGCTGCCGTCGACCACCTTGGCGCCCAGGGTATGGTTGGGACCGCTGGCCACCTGCGATGCCAAGTTGAAACTGCCGGGGGTGCCGAAGTCGAGGGTGATCAGTTGCTCCCCCATCGAGAAGCTCAGGCTGTTGAAGCCGGCCTGCGGCGTGCCGTCGGCACCGAAGGTGATAGTGCCGCTGTGCAGCATGACGCCGGTGCTGTCGAACACCTTGGCCGACCAGCTGTTCGGCGGCGTTGGCAGTTGCTCGAACTCGACGCTGAGGCTGTGGGTGGCGCCGGAGGCGTCGAAGACCTGGATGTTGCTGACCTTGTGCGAAAGCTCGGTGGGGCCGGTACGCGCCAACGTACCGACCATTTCCACGCGGGTGGTCGGCTTGGGCGGCAGGCTGCGCTGGTCGCTGATGTTGATATCGACCAGTGTGCCGCTCGGGCTGATGCCGGCTACGCGCTTCTGGGACACGGCGTCCACCAGAAAGCCCTTGCTGTCTATCTGGAACTGTCCGGAGCGGGTGTAGAAAGTCTCGCCGGAATCATCACGCAGCACGAAGTAGCCGGCACCGCTGATGGCCAGATCGGTCTGGTTGCCGGTCTGCCTGACGTCGCCCGGCTTGGTGCGGACCTCGGTGCCTGCCACGCTGGAGCCCAGGCCCCGCCCATCCTGGCCACCGACACTGCGATAGAAGGTGTCGCTGCCACGGAAGCCCGGCGTGTTCATGTTCGACACGTTGTTGGAAACGTTATCCAGCCCCTTGGAGAAGGTGAACAGTCCGCTGAGCCCGTTGAAAAATGCCTGGAGCATGCTCCCTCCTTAAATCCTGACCAATTTGATCTGTGCCATGCGCACGTCTGTCTGCACCGAGCCGTCGGCCTGTTTCACGCTCAGGAGCGGGCCGCTGGCGGAAAAACTGATGGCCGTGACCGAGCCGATGGTGGAACCACCGCTCTGGTTGGTGACCTCCACCTGGCGCCCGAGCAGGCCCAGCGACTGGGCGGTTGCATTCATGATCACCAGGTTCTCGCTGTTCTCGTTGCTGACCCGGGTCTGCTCCAGATTGGCGAACTGAGCCATCTGCGCAAGGAATTCGCGGTTGTCGATGGGCTCCAGCGGGTCCTGGAAGGTCAGCTCGGTGAGAAACAGCTTGATGAAATCTTCCTGCCCCAGTTGGCTCTGGGTCAGCTCGGATGTCGTCGATGACAGCGCATTGCCGATCGCATCGATTGCCATGCAGTCACTCCTGTGTCGTTGTCATTGGATCGGCTCACGGCGCCAGACAAGCCGGCCATTGGCCCAGATCTGTCCCAGCGGCTCGCCGGTGTTGTGCAGGAATTGCTGCAGGTCCCTGGCCAGCGTGTTCTGCTCCTCCTCCGAAAGGTGGAAGTCACGGATGATCACCTCGGTGCCGTCATCCCGCGGCAGCAGCAGAAGCCGACGCTCAGGCCAGCGCTGGGTCAGGAATGCAGCCAGATGTCCCTGCTCGGGGAGTGGCTTCATGGGGTCCATGGCGGACTGCGGACCTCGCGGCAACGAGAGTGGCGCGGCGGTTTCCGGAGAGCCGCTGGCCGAGCGAGGAAGCGGATCCGTCTCCCGCAAGGCAACCGCCTCCTGCGCCACGGGACTCGCTTGTGCCTGGCTCGGCGTCGCCGGAGAAACCGCTCCCACTCCGAACGAGCCCGGCATATAGGAAAGATGGTGTCCCGCCAACCCTCCCCATACGTAGAGTTCGTCCAGGGGTTGCGGCCGGGGTATCTTGGGCGCTTCGACCTCAGGCGGCGTCACCTGCGCGACAGGCAATCCCAGCTTCTTGCCGAAATCCCCGAGGTCCTTGGTCAGATCCTTGGCCTGCTCCAGCTGTGGGGCCATGGGCTTGGCATCTGGCAGGGCGAGCCAGAGCGATGCGCCCAGTTTAAGTTCCATGCGGATCCCCCGCCTGCTGGGCATCGAAGATATCGATCAGTTCTTGCTGGCTGCGATACCGCTGCACGCTCTCCCATGCGCACTCACGGGCCTTCTGCGCGATTCGCTCGTCCACGCGGGCCTCGCTGAGCGCCAGCCTGGCGGCTTCGAACTCGCCGCGCGCCTCGCCTACCCTGGCCTGCTGTTCGGCTACCGCGCCCTGCATGGTCAGCAGGCCTTGCAGGCGCTGCTCATGCAGCAACGGATCAAGCACCAGCCCCTGCTCCTGCTGATGCTGGTAACGGCTCAGCACCTGCTCATAGTCGTCCCGCCGCTCGCGCAAGACCTCTTGCGACTGCTGCAAGGCCTTGAGTTTACGGGCATGGGTACGCTCGGTCTTTTCACTCTGCAAGGCGCGCAGCCGCACGATCGCAGTCATCTGGCGAAGGCGCTTCTGTTCAGGCTGCATGGCCGCTCTCGCTCAGGCGCTGCGCCAGTCCCTGTGCCGCCTGCCACGAATGTTCGACGGGAACATGCTGGTCGGGAGCCTGCTTGAGCAGATCGTCCAGCTTGGGCTTGAGGGCGATCATCCGATCCAGGACGGGGTGCGAGCCACTTTCATAGGCACCCAGCTCGATCAGGTCGGCGCTCTGCTGGTAGGTACCCAGCGCGCTGCAGATGCGTTCGACAGTGTGCTTCTGCTCGGCATCGCGCAGCGCGCCTGCCAGGCGACTGATGCTGTGCATCACGTCGATGGCCGGCCATTGCCCCCGCGCGGCGATGGCACGGCTGAGCACGATGTGGCCGTCGAGGATCGCGCGCATGTGGTCGGCGACCGGCTCGTTCATGTCGTCGCCCTCGACCAGCACGGTATACACCCCGGTGATGGAGCCCTGCCCCATCAAGGCGCCGGCCCGCTCCATCAGTGGAGGCAGCAGGGAAAAGACCGAAGGCGGATAGCCCCGGCTACCCATGGGTTCGCCGGTAGCCAGGCCAATCTCGCGCTGAGCCAGCGCGAAGCGGGTGATGGAGTCCATGATCAGCAGCACATGACGCCCCTGGGCACGGAACCATTCGGCAATGGTGGTGGCGGTATAGGCGGCCTGCCTGCGCAGCACGGCGGGCTGCTCCGCCGCCGCCGCGATGACCACGGCCTTCTTCAGCCCCTCCGGGCCCAGGCTGTCTCGAATGAAGTCGCCGACCTCCCGCCCGCGCTCGCCGATCAGCGCGATCACGATCACATCGGCCTCGGCGTACTTGCTCATCATGCCGAGCAACGTGCTCTTGCCGACGCCGCTGCCGGCAAAGATGCCTACGCGCTGGCCGCGCCCCAGGGGAATGAACACATCGACGGCCTTCACCCCGGTCACCAGCGCTTTCTGGATAGGCGCGCGGTGCAGCGGATTGATAGGCGCGACGAAACGCGGCTTGCGCTGCAATCCCTTCGGCAGGGGCAGGTCGTCCAGTGGTTCGCAGGTGGCATCCAGCACCCGTCCGAGCAGCGCATCGCCGACGGGGATACTGGCGGTCTCGCCACGGGCGGTCACCTCGCTGGACAGGCACAGCCCGTCCACTGCGCCATGGGGCATGAGCAGCGTCTGGTCGCCTCTCAACCCGACCACTTCGGCGACGACGACGGCGCCACCACGGGCGGGCATGATATCCACCAGTTCGCCAAGCCTGACATCCAGGCCCGTGGCTTCGAGCACCATGCCTTGTATCGCGGTGAGACGGCCCACTCGCCGACACAGGTCGACCTGGGCGACGCGGGAGAGCGTCAGGCTCTCAAAGCGCTGCCACATGCTCGCCACTCCCCTGCTCCGTTGCCAGCAACACCTGCTTCAGCGCATCCCACTGGGTTTCCAGCCCGGCATCCAGTTGCCCGACGCCGAAGTCGATGATGCAACTGCCGACGGCGGCATCGTGATCGACCTGCAATGCGGCCTTCAACGCCGGGTCCGCACTGCTTGCCAGAATGCTGTGGTAGTCGGCTTCCGCGACGCGAATGTGCAACGGATGATCCAGGCGATACTGCTCCACGGCATGCGTGGCCAGATCGGCCACCAGCACACGCTCGGCAGCATGCCGCCCAAGCAGACGCAGCACGACGGCAAGGGTCAGGCGCCCTATTACCGGCTCCATCGTCTCGGCCATCCGCGCTTTCTGGACCTCCAGCTCGCCGATCAGCGCCTCGAGCTGTGCACGCTGTCGCTCCATGGTTTGCTGCTGGGCCTGCATCTGTTCGCTCAGCTTCGCCGACAGCTCCGCCTGCAGCTTTTCCCGGGCATCGGCCAGCTCAAGCTCGGCAGCCTGCCTGGCCTCGGCCAGCGCTCGAGTCCGGACCTCGTCTTCCAGCACCGCGAGTTCGCCCGCAAATGTCGCCCGCAGGCTGGCCAGGTCCGGCTGCCGCTGAGCGCTGGCAGGAGCATCGGCGAACTCGGCAGACTGGGCCAATGGCAGACGCCTGGTCCCGAGGCTCCTGGTTTCCGTGCGTACCACCGCGCCGGCGCTGGATTCAGGTGCGCTCATGCGTGCCATCCCGCGCTTCGAGTTGGGTCTTCAGGTGCTGCAACAACGCGGGCGGCAACACCTCATCGGCGAACTGCTTGTGCCACTTGAGCAAGCCGGGCCTGCTGCCATCCAGATACGAACGCCGAAGCTCCGGCGCCAGCGACTGCAGAGCGAGCGCCAGCCAGAATGGCGGCGCCTCGCTGTGCAGCGGGCCACTCGGGAGAGCGGCCTGCGGCGAGCCGTGCTCCGCGTCGTTCATCACCGCCTCGACGATCGTCGGATCGGCCGCCAGGCCGAGCAGATTGATGTCCTGCAGCAGCTCTTCCAATTGCCGGCGCTCGTCAGGCCCCAGCTGACGCAGTATCCAGTCCCGGTCCTCGTGGTGTACGCAGGCCAGGCGGATGGCGAGTTTGCGCAGAGAAAGGCTCATCGGATCACCGACCATCCTGCAGCCAGCGGCGCAGGTCATGCAGAAGCTGCTCACGCTCGACGGACGACAAGCGAGGCTGTTGTACCTGGACGACTGCTCGTCTCCTGCGCAACAGGAGTGGCAGGAAGGCCAGGGCGACCGCCGCCAGCAACAACGCGATCAGCGCTGTACGCGAGAGGCCGAACAACGAGGAGTCTTTCCCGGACTCCGGGGATGCCTGCACCCTGGGCGGTTCGGACACCTGGGCCGGAGCGGCGGGCTCCAGCTCGTCGCCCCCCGCCTCGAGCGGTACCCGGGACGGAATGTGCGCGATCACGATACGGTCGCCTCGCTCGGCATCGAGGCCCAATGCAGCCTCCAGCAGCTCGCGGATTTCCTTCACGCCCTGCGCAGGCAACGCCTCTGCCAGCACCACCCCGACGCTGATGCGCTCGACTCTGCCCGTGGCGTGCTCGACTTCCGCGCGCTCCTTGCCCAGTACGAAATCGGTCTCGCGGGTGGTCTGTGCCCGCTTGCTGCTGGTATCGCCCGAGGACGACTCGTTGGAGTTGACTTGCCTCTCGCGCTGCACCGCATTCTTGCCGCCCGGCAGCAGGGGGAGTTCCTTGACCGACTTGACCCTGTCGAAATTCAGCTGGACTCGCACCGATACCTTGGCGCCAGCCTTGCCCAGGGGCCCCACCAGCAGTTGCTGGGCCTTGCCTTGCAGCTCGGCTTCCATCTGCTCGGCCATCCTCAGGTGATCGGGCACCGCCAGGACGGCATCCCCCACGCTCAGCAGGCGGCCATTCTCGTCCAGCACCACCACATGTTCCTGCTCCATGCCCTCGACAGCGGAAGCGACCAGTTGCTGGATACCGCGCACCCGGCTGGCATCCAGCTCTTCTCCGCTGCGCAGGCGTACCACGACGGATGCCTTGGGCTTTTCTTCCTGGGGCTGGTACAGCGAAGTCTTGCGGAAAGTCAGATGCACCCGCGCCGACTGCACCTCGGCGATGCTCATCACCGTTCGCGCCAACTCACCCTCCAGCGCGCGCTGGTAGTTGATCTTCTGGCTGAATTCGGACATGCCGTAGTCCGCCTGGTCGAAGATCTCGAAGCCGACGCCGACCCGTGCAGGCACGCCAGCTTCCACCATGCGCATCCGCGCATTGGCCAGATCCGCCGCGGGCACCTCGACCACGCCCTCGGCGGCATTGATGCGATACGGCACCTGCCACTGGCTGAGCGTGGCCAGGATTTCCGCCTGGTCCGCTTCGCTGGCGTTCTTGTACAACGCGACGTAGCTGGGCTGATAGACCCACCAGGTGGCGGCCCCGAGCAGACCCACAACGAGAATGGCGCCACCCCAGAACAGCTTGGAGCGCCCGGCCAGCCCTTGATTGGCGTTTTGAATATCCATGGGTCAGATCTGCAACCGTGTCAGTTCCTGATAGGCGTCCACGACTCGGTTGCGGACCTCCACGGCCAACTGCATGGAGAGCTTCGCCTGCTCCATGGCCATGACCAGTTCATGCGGCGCGATGTTCTCGCCCACCGCGTAGGCCGATAGCAGCTCGCTCGCACGATTGCTGTCGGCTACCAGTGTGCTTGCGCCGGTCCTCAGCAGCTCGCTGAAGTCCGCTCGGGAGACCTGCTGAGGCTCCAGCGCCAGTGCGCCGGTTGCCTCCGGGCTCAGGGAGATGGGGGAAATGGCTGTCGTCATGTCACTTACCGATGTCGAAGGCTTTGAGGTTCATGGCCCGCAGGCTGTTGTAGGCGCGAATGTTCGCCTCGTAGGCGCGCGTCGCCGATACCAGGGTCGCCATCTCGGTGGCTGCCTCGACGCGCGGGTAGTGCACCATCCCATCCAGATCGGCCAGCGGGTGCGAGGGCTCGTGCACTTCACGCACCGCCGCGCCGAGCTGAGGCTCGACGGCGGAAGACATGGCTCCCAGGCGATCGGCAAACGATGTAGGTGGTGTGACCCGCAGCAACGGGGAAACCTGGCCGGGTGCGATCGCCACGTTGGCCATCGCCATGTTGTAGCTGGCCACTTCGGCACGGCTGCGCTCATAGGCCATGGCGTTGCGAATCACATCGCCGATGTTCTCCAGTTCCATCAGCGGCCTCCCTTGATCGCCAGCTGCATCAGCGCGAACTGGCGGGAAACGCCATCGGCCAGGGCCTGGAAGCGACCGCTTGCCGCGGACATCTCGGCGACCTCGCCATCCAGTGCCAGGGGGGCATCGATGGGGAACGGCTGGTGGTAGGCCTGCAGGTCGCTGGCACGCAGCCCCGCCAGCGTCTGCGCGAAGAGTGCCGCATCACCGCGGACAGCGCGCAGCTGCGAAAGCGGCGTGCCGACATCCAGGCGTGTCGCCCGGCTGCCGGGAACATTGGCCGTGGCGATGTTGTGCGCGGCCATCTTGGCGCGGGCATGCTCCAGGCTCATGGCCAGGTGCACGGCGTCGATGGTGAGTCCCATATCTGCTGACATCGCTGCTCCTTATTGAATGATCAGCTCGGCGTGCAAGGCACCGGCCTGCTTGATCGCCTGTAGCACGGTGATGACTTCCGCCGTGCTCAGTTTGATGCGGCTGAGCGCCTGGACCAGATCGCCCACGGTCGCGCCCTGTGCCAGCTGCACCGGCGCACGCTGCTCCTCGGTCACGCTGAGGTCCGTCTCCGGAACCACCACGGTGCGCACGCCAGGCCCGGCGTGATAGTTCCAGCCCGGCTGGGATACCGAGAACCGGGTACTCACCACCACGTTCAGGCTGCCCTGGGAGATGTTCACCTCGCCGAGACGTACGTTAGCGCCTGCGACCACGGTTCCGGTGCGCTCGTTGACCACTACCCTGGCGGCATAGTCCGGCGCCACCGCAACGTGCTCCACCCGGGAGATCAGGCGCGGCAGAGCGGTGCCCGGCGTTACCGGCACCTCGACCTTGGCGGCATGCACCACACGTACGCCAGCGATCCCAAGGTCGGCAGCCAGCGCATCGGCGATGCGTTGGGCGGTGGTGTAGTCGGGCTCGTTCAGGACCAGCACCAGATTGCGCTCGCCACCCTCATCACCGGTGAATGCGGAGCGCTCGACGCTCGCGCCGCGGGGGATTCGGCCGACGGTCGGATGGTTCTTCTGCACCGTGTTCATGTTGGCCTCGAAGGCATACCCGCCTACCGAGATGGGGCCCTGGGCCAGCGCGTAGAGCTTCTCGTCGGGTCCGTAGAGAGGCGTCATCAGCAACGTGCCGCCCAGCAGGCTGCGCGCATCCCCCAGCGAGGAGACCTCGACATCGATCTTGTCGCCGGATTCGCTGAACGAACGAAGGTTGCCGGTGATCATCACCGCGGCGGTATTGCGCGCACTGAGGTCGCCGTCGGCCACGTTCACGTTAAAGTTCTTCAGGGTGTTGACCAGCGATTGCCGGGTCGCCCGGTTGCGATCGCTGTCGCCGGTGCCGGCCAGGCCCACGACGAGGCCATAGCCAATCACCGAATAGTCCCGGACGCCCTGGATGCGCACCAGCTCCTTGATCCGTACATCCGCGCTGGCGTACTGGCACAGGCCCATGAGGGCCGCGATCGCCACGGTAGTCAGCAGCCTCATAGGATTCGCAGCCATTTCAGTGCCCGGTAGAAGATGTTCTGTTTCTGCGCATCGGCCACTACGCCATCACCGACGATGTCGATCTGCGCTTCCGCCAGCCGATAGGAGAACACGGTGTTCTCGTAGCTGATGTCGTCCGGCCGTACCAGGCCATCGACACGAATGCGCTGGCGCTCGTCATTGATAGTCACCGCCTGGACACCACTGACGCGCAGCAGGCCCTCCGGCAGCTGCTCGACGATGCGCACCGCCACGTTGGCACGGACCTGGCCGCGGCGACGGGTCTGGCCGATACCATCGGTATTGCCTGTCAGCCTCAGACTGAACTGGTGACTGCTGCTGTCGGTGTTGGCCCCGCCCCCTATGGCGGTCTGGCTGTCCGCCCCGGTACCGGCCGAACTCTCCGCATTGGTGGACTCGACCACCAGTACCGTCAGGGTCTCCCCGACCTGATAGCCACGCCGGTCTCCCGTCAGGGCCCGATAGCCATCCGGATCGATCAGGCTTTGTGCGCCAGCCAGCGGCATCACCAGACAGAGCATCACCAAGCCCCATTTATTGCTGCCCGACATGTACCTCTCCTCTACCCGCCACGACCGCGACCAGGCTCGAGCGAGCCCCTTCCAGCAGCACCGGTACGCTCTCGCCCAGCATGCCCGGACGCATGGCTTTGCCTTGCGCACTCACCACCAGCCCGGGCGCCAGCACCACCACCCGCACCACTTCATCCCGCTTCACCAGTGGTTCCGGCTGCAGCTGGCGCGCCAGCACCGGCTGCCCGGCCCGCACATCCTGCGTCAACCAAAGTCCTTGCGGCTCTTCCACGAGATCACCGGCCACCATCTGGGCTCCGGCCAGGTCGACTAGCTCCCGCCGTGGTTGCGCGGCAGCCAGGGGCCGCCCCGCTTTCGTGTTCAGCCCATAGACCCAGGCCTCCCGATAGGCCCGCAGCTTGAACCAGACCGTGCTCACCTGATGACGGCCGCACGCCTCGCCAGACAGCTCCACCGCCACTCGGCTGCGCAGGCCCGGGCCCAGCACGCGCACAGACGGCTGCGACAACGCGGGCAACGCACCCATCGGCTCCAGCTCGAGCTGCCACTCCCCGGAGCCGGCGGCCTGGCGCAGCTGCGCCTCGATCTCCTTCTGCAGGGCACGTGGCTCCGGCGTGGAGGCCACGCAGGCGCCGGCGAACGCAGGCAGCGCGAGGACGCTCCATCCGATCGCCAGCATCCGGCAGAACAGTCGACCAGGCTTCATATCAGCGGCGCAGGTTGTTGATGGTTTCGAGAATCTGGTCGCTCGCCTGCAGCAGGCGGGCATTCATCTGGTAGGCACGCTGGGCCAGGACCAGGCCGCTCATCTCGTCGATCAGGTTGACGTTCGACATCTCGACGAACCCCTGCAGCAAGGTGCCCTGGCCATCTCGCCCCGGCTCCGAGTAGGAGGCTTCGCCACTCAGCTGGGTCGGTCGGTAAAGACCGTCGCCGAGCTTCTCCAGGCGCTCGGCGCTGGCGAACCTGGCGAGCTGAATCTGCCCCAGGTTGATGACTTCCTCGGTCTCGGCGAGGGTGCCCTGCACCTGGCCGTCCTGCTTGATCACCAGCTTGCCGACATCCGGCGGCACCCTCACGCCTGCGCTCAGCACCTGGCCGTTGCCCATGGCCAGCTGGCCATCGGCATCCACGTGGAAGCGGCCGGCACGGGTGTAGGCGAGTTCGCCGGTGGGCAGCGCCACCTCGAAGAAACCATCCCCCTGGATCGCCACGTCGAGTTCGTTGCCACTCGACCTGACGACGCCCGGGCTGAATATCTGCACCGGATCGGAAACCCGGATGCCGGCGCCGGCATTGAGACGGGAGCCGATCGCGCCGGTTTCGTCACGCACGGTCACTTCACGGACCATGTCGTGGAAGTTGACCTCGCTACGCTTGTAGCCAATGGTCTGCATGTTGGCGACGTTGTTGGAAATGCTGTCGATCCAGGCTTGGTTGGCCGCCAACCCGGAGCTGGCGATACTCAGTGCGTCGATCATTCGATCCCTCTCCCTAGTCCTTGCCCAATTGGTTGATTCCGCTGTCCAGCATGCCGTCGTAGGCCGAGAGAGCGCGCTGCATGCTCTCCACGTGACGGGTCGCCTCCATCATCCGCACCATGTCGTTGCCCAGAGCAGCGTTGGAGCGCTCCTGCATGCCCTGATGCAGGACAAAATCCTTGGCCGGCAACAGCGGGGAGTGGGAGATGTACAGGCCATTGCCCATGGGTTCCACGCTGTGGGGGGCATGGACCCGCATCACGCTGATCCTCCCCGCCTCCCGTCCGTCCACGCGCACGACGCCGGCGCCATCGATCACCAGTTCGCCGCCTCTCACCTGGATGGGGCCGTCGTCCCCCATGAGCGGGTATCCCTGGTCGCCGACCAGGTATCCGGCGGCGTCCACCCGGAAGCGCCCATCGCGGGTCAGCATCGCCCCGTCCGGGGTCTGCAGGACGAACCAGGCATCGCCCGCCAGGGCCAGGTCGGTGACCCGCCCGGTGGTCTGTAGGGCGCCGCCAGCGGGATCGACATAGGAGCGCGCCTGGACCGCATCGAGCCCCTGGCGCATCCCGTCCACGGGAAGCAGTGGGGAAAACACGTTGAAGGCGCGGCTCGACTTGTAGCCCACGCTGTTGGCATTGGCGACGTTGTGCGAGACGTCGGTGAGGCCATCGATATCGCGCTGGATGACCCCAGCCAGTTGCATGATCAGATCAGTCATGACGCCTCCAAGGCCGGGAATCCAGGCAGGTCAATCATGCCGGCCGAGGTGACCCGCGCATGCTGACCGATTTCGTTGACCGACAGCACGGCCATATGCGGGACGGCCCGCCACAGGAAGGCACGCAGTACCCTGCGCAGGGGGGCGGCACAAAGCAGCACGGGCTGACGGTTGCCGACCAGTTGGCGCTCGGCCTCCTTGGCAACGGCGGCCACGAAGCGGTCGAGCTCCTGCGCGGGCAACAGCGGACCGCCACCACCCGCCTCGCGCTGGCGCGCGGCCGACAGCATGTAGCCCTCGAGCTGCGGCGCCAGCGTCAGTACGTTCAGTTCGCCGCCCTGGTCGAGCAGGCGCTCGTAGAGCGCAGCGCCCAGGCGCTCGCGCACGCGCTCGGCCAGATCCTCGGTGTTCTTGTTGCTCCGTCCCAGGTCGACCAGCACTTCCAGGATGGTTTCCAGGCCGCGGATCGGTACCTGCTCCTTCAGGAGCAGCTGCAGTACGCGCTGGATATCCGAGTAGCTCAACACCTGGGGCACCAGCTCATCCACCAGGCTGCCGAGTGCGGCACGCTTCCTCTCCACCAGACGCTCGGTCTCCGCGCGGCTGAGGAAGTCCGGCGCATAGCGCTTGGCCAGTTCGGAAAGGTGGGTGAGCAATACGGTGTCCGCTTCCACCAGCGTATAGCCGGCGGAACGTGCCTGGCTGCGCAAGGCCGGCACGATCCACTGGGCATTCAGACCGTAGGTCGGCTCCTTGGTCGCCCTTCCCTCCAGGGTCAGGGTCACGCCCCCCGGATTGATCGCCAGCACCTTGTCCAGCTCCAGCTCGCCGCTGGCCACCGAGGCGCCGCGTATGCAGACCTGGTAGGTACCGGCCTGCAGCTTCTTCTCCAACTGCACATGCAGTTGCGGAAGGCTGAAGCCATAGTCGCGCGCGAACTGCTTGCGCATGTTCTCGATGCGCAGGTTGAGCGTGCTGGTAGCCGTCAGTACCTGGGCGGCCAGGTCGGCGCTGAGACGTAGCTCGAAGGTTTCACCGCCGGTCTGCTCCGCACCTTCGCCTTCCTCATCGGCATCGGCATCGCTCTCGGCATCCTGGCCGCTCTTTGACTTGTTCAGTTTGCGGAAGGAGTACCAGGCCGCGCCGGAGAAGGCCAAGAACAGCAGCAGCAGCGGCAGCATGGGCAGGCCTGGCAGCATCATCAGCAGCAAGGTCACCACGGCCACCACGACCAGGGTCTTCGGGTAGGAAGAAACCTGTCGCCCCAGTTCCTCGCCCAGGCGTGCATCGGTAGCCGCGCGGGTGATGATGATGCCCGCCGCGACGGCGATGATCAGCGACGGAATCTGGGTGACGATGCCGTCGCCCACGGTCAGCAAGGTGTAGTGATGCAGCGCCTCGCCCCAGCTCATGCCCTTCTGCAGTATGCCTACGGACAGGCCGCCGATGATGTTGATGGCGATGATCACGATGCCGGCGATGGCATCGCCCTTCACGAACTTGGAAGCACCATCCATGGCACCGTAGAAGTTGGACTCACGCTCCAGCTGGCTCCGGCGACGCTTGGCCTCGTCCTGATCGATGATGCCCATGTTCAGATCGGCATCGATGCTCATCTGCTTGCCCGGCAGGGAGTCCAGGGTGAAGCGTGCGGCCACCTCCGCTACCCGCTGCGCGCCGCTGGTGACCACCACGTACTGCACGACCACCAGGATCAGGAACACCACGAAGCCGATGACATAGTTGCCACCCACCACGTGGGTGCCGACGGCGCCGATCACCTTGCCCGCATCGCCGTCGGTCAGGATCAGACGGGTAGCCGCGATGTTCAGTGCCAGGCGCAGCAGCGTGGTCATCAGCAGCAGCGATGGGAAGGTGGAGAAGCTGAGCGGCTTGTCCGTATCGAAGGTCACCAGCAGAACCAGCAGTGCCACCGCAAAATTGGTCAGCAACAGCAGGTCCAGCAAGCCGGTGGGTATCGGCGTGAACAACACCAGCAGCACGCCGATCACGGCCACCGCCAGCAGCAGGTCGTTGCCCTCGCTGAGGACGCGCTTCCACAGTTGCATCATCCCATCACCACCTTGTTGCCGGGGATGGAGATGATCCAGCGATAGACGCTGGCCACGTCGTTCTGCATGGCATCGGGAATGGCTGCATCTATGCGCCCCACGGCATACAGCGCGCGAGCCAGTGGCGGGCGGCGCAGGATGGGCACTGAATGTCGGCGAGCCAACAAGCAGATGCGCCTGGCAAGCAGGCCGCGCCCCTTGGCCAGCACCACGGGTGCGCGCATCAGGCTGGGCCGATACTGCAGAGCCACGGCGTAGTGGGTGGGATTGACGATGATCACGTCGGCGTCCTTGACCTTGCCCAGCGCGGCTGCCTTGCTCAACAGCTCCTGCTGCACGCTCTTGCGCTTGGAGCGCATCTCGGGATCACCCTCGCGGCGCTTGTACTCGTCCTTCAGCTCCCGCCGGCTCATGCGCATCTGCCGCGCGTACTCCTTGCGCGAATACCACATGTCGAACAGCGCCGCGGCGGCCATCACCAGCAGCACCGCGAAGCCCACCTTCATCATCAGTTGCTTGACCGCCTGAGGCAGTTCCAGAGGAGAAGAGCTGGCCAGGCCGAGCAGCTCGGGAACCAGACCCTGGGCCACGTAGTACAGCACCAGGCCGAACAGCAGCCCCTTCACCACGACCTTCAGCAGATCCACCAGCATCCGCCTGGAAAACATGCGCTTCAGGCCGGTAACCGGGTTGAGCCTCTTGAAGTCAGGTTTCAACGGGGTGCTGGAGAACACGGGGCCGTTGAAGATGAGGTTGGTCACCACCGCCACCAGCACCAAGGCGCCGATCAGGGGCAGCAGCGCATAGGCGATCTCGCGCAGGCTATGGCCGCCCTGGGCCGCCAGATAACCCCAGTCCCGCCCCATATGGCCGGCATTGCCCAGCCACCAGTGAGAGTGCATGGCAAACACGCTGGCCAACTGATAGACCGTGGCGGAAAACACCATCAGGAAGGCGAGCACCATCATGAACGACAACAGTTCCTGGCTACGCGCCACCTGCCCCTTCTTGCGCGCCTCCTCCAGCTTGTAGGGAGTCGCATCTTCGCTCTTGTCCTGCTGATCCTGGCTGCTCATGGCGCCCCCGGAATGGACGCGCCGAAGCCAAGGGCCCGCTCGAACAACAGAGGAATGCGCTGCACCACCAGCGGCAGCGACAGCAACAGGACCAGCGCCCCGAGAGACAGCTTCACCGGCAGAGCCAGGAAGTAGACGTTGGCCTGGGGCATGGAGCGCGCCATGAACGCGAATGCGATATCGACCAACCAGAGGGTCACTACCACCGGTGCCACTATCATCAGCGCCAGGAGGAACTGCTGCGTCAGTATCTGCACCAGAGGAATGGAAAGCACGGCCAGGGATACGCTCCCCGGCGGAACCACTGTCAGCAGCCCGCTGAAGGCCCGCAGCAGTTCATGGTGCTGGTTGAGGGCGATGAACAACATGGCGAAAGCCAGCACCAGGAACTCGGCGATGATCCCGGTGACATTCGAGGTGCCGGGGTCGAACACACCCGCGGCATTGAGGCCGATCTGCGTATCCACCAGCTTGCCGAGAAAATCCAGCGCGGCATGAGCGGCATGGAAACCGAAGGCCATAACAACTCCTACCAGCAGCTCGCCGGCGATCACCGCCGGCGACAGCTCGACGGCCCGCTCCGGCAGGGCACCCGCCATCACTGCCGCCAAAGTCAGCGCCAGCAGCATGCGCACCATCAGCGGAACACGCGCGAAAAAAGCCACCGGCGCAGCGACTATCAACGGAGTCAGCCGCACGCTGATCAGCAAGGTATTGATGGCGAAAGCCGTAAGCACAGCGACGTCCCTGGAGCTGAGCTAAAGGGTGGCGCTTTGGGTGATGGTGGAGAGCGCGAACTGCCGTAGCGTCGCAATCATCCAGCCACCAAACACCAGCAGCATGACCACGCTCACCGCCAGCTTCGGCACAAAGGTGAGGGTCATTTCCTGAACCTGGGTGGCAACTTGGATGATGCTGATCAGCAGGCCGACGATGAGAATGGCCAACAGCAATGGAGCAGCCACCACGGCTGCCGTAAGAAGCGCATCCTTGAGCGCGTACAGCACGAAATCCTGTGTCATTCCCAGTCCCCGACTACACGACCAAACCCGGCCGCCAAGGTGTTGCGGACATCGCGGACTGCGGGCCTCTACGGGTCCATCGGTTTGACGATGTCATTCTGTGATGCGGTGCGCATGCTATAGAGGTCGGGTACGCGCATGCAATAGAGGTACCTCCAAGGGAGCATGGTGACCGATGGGTCTCCGACCAGCGGTGATGGCAAAATGACACAGCCCGCAGCGGGGAGCAGTTGGGCCTTCAATTCCTGAGGCTCCAAACATCGATCCACCTCCGGACTAAATGACATCACTCCGCAATGCCGTTCGGTGGCTGACCTTTAACACTGGAATTGATCTGACAGAAGAAGGGATTTCCCGTGCCATTTCGTCGTAAGCCCTATCATTCTGCTGCCCCATTGCTCCTTCGGCTCTCGCTTCGCCTCTATCCGGCTCAGTGATTTCGACACTTTTCCGACAGCCTCTAGACATTCAACCTTCCAGCCTCGTAGCTTTCAAATTTGACGGTGCCACCCGCTTCACGGTGTTGATAAGTGCCGCGCTCATCTCCTAAAAGCTGAACATCATATGAAAACCATTCCACGAGCCTTGACAATCGCTTTGCTGTTGGTGTCGGCGCATGCAAGCGCCTGCCCTCTCGAAGGGTATTGGAAGTCTCATGAAGAGAAAACATTAGCCAGTTTCCAGCAGCCCAGCGGGAGACACTCATGACACGATACCCACTTGCAAGAACCATCATTGCCAGTTTTATAAGAATTGCCTCACCATTGTGGCTTCCAGTTTTTTTGCGGTTGCCGGCGGATATATAAGAAGCCTTTTCCACCCTCCATCACAAATTGGAGAAACTAGGATCTTTTATATATTTATATTTTTACCCATTGTTTTCTCTTTCTTTTGGGGAAACATAGCAATTATTAAAATTCAAACAGGCACAACCGGCAAGATCGTAGCGTGCATTTGCTATTCGGCCATTGCGTTTTTTGTGCTGTTCTTTGTCGGGTGGGGTTCAATGATGCACTTACACCTTTAACCAGGTGTTTGACATGGCGCTGGAGACACCTCCCATGAAAGCACTCACCGCAAGCGAATCCCGCACCAACCTCTATCGGCTCACGGACCAGTCGGCCGAATCGCACCAACCGATCATGATCTCCGGCAAGCGGACCAGCTCCGTGCTGCTCTCAGCCGAAGATTGGGAAGCCATCCAGGAAACGCCCTATCTGCTGTCCATCCCTGGCATGCGCGAGTCGATCAAGGAAGGTATGGCCGAGCCGCTCTAAGGAACTGGACTGGTGACCTGGCAACTCGTCTACACGAAACAGGCGCAGAAGCTGGCGGCTGCTGGCTCGAAGAACAAGGCGAAAGCGCTGCTGGAAGTAGCGCGGAACAACCCCTTCCAGAACCCGCCCCCTTACGAAAAGCGAGTCGGTAATCTGGCCGGCGCCTACTCGCGGCGCATCAATATCCAGCATCGCCTGGTGTATCAGGTGCTGCAGGAGGAGCAGACGGTGAAGGTGCTCAGGCTCTGGTCGCACTGCGAATAGCGCCGGCTCTCGACACTTCCTCGAGACGTTCGAGGGCCTGAAAAGCAAAAGCCCCGAAAACTCGTTAGTTTTCAGGGCCTTAGCATTGGGTTCTGGCGGTGAAGGAGGGATTCGAACCCTCGATACGGTTTCCCGTATACACACTTTCCAGGCGTGCTCCTTCAACCGCTCGGACACTTCACCGGATCTCGCCGAACCAGTCTGGTCCGTCGAGGCGCGCTAATGTAGCCGAACGGTTTTCCGAATGCAAAATATTTTTTCAGTCGATTCATACGCTTATGCGGAGCGGTGGGGTTTCGTCTGGTTCGCGTCGAAGCGACGGCCGCCGAACAGCAGGAAGCCGTGGGAAACGAACAGGCTGAACAGGAACAGCTGCAGCACGCCGGACTGGCTGTGGCTATAGGGTGTGGCGGCCAGGACCGTCAGGCCGACCAGCAGCAACGACAATAGAAAGGGGACGATACGGGGCATGGGGGCGCTCCTCAGGTTCGCGGCCAACCTAAGTCACAGCTCGGTATAGCAGCCAATCGACAATGCCGATGGCGCCGATAGGCGACGACCGACGGGCGGGCGGATGACCCCATGGTCAGCCAAAGCGCTTTACCCTTGGCCCGGTGCTGGGTAACGTCAGCGCCACTTCCCGCAACCTGGACTAGGACTTCCGCCATGAGCGACCTGATCAGCTATCAACTCGAAGACGGCATCGCCACCCTGACTCTCAACAACGGGAAGGTGAACGCCATCTCCCCAGATGTGATCGCCGCCTTCAATGCCGCGCTGGATCAGGCTGTGCAGGACCGCGCCGTGGTGATCATCACCGGCCAGCCGGGCATTCTCTCGGGCGGCTACGACCTCAAGGTGATGACTTCCGGTCCGCAGAACGCCGTGGCGCTGGTGACCGCCGGCTCCACCCTGGCGCATCGCATGCTGAGCCACCCCTACCCGATCATCGTCGCCTGCCCGGGCCACGCGATCGCCAAGGGCGCCTTCATCCTGCTCTCCAGCGACTACCGCATCGGCGTGGAAGGTCCGTTCAACATCGGCCTGAACGAAGTGCAGATCGGCATGACCATGCACCACGCCGGCATCGAGCTGGCCCGTGACCGCCTGCGCAAGGCCGCCTTCCACCGTTCGGTGATCAACGGCGAAATCTTCGATCCGCAGGGCGCCGTGGACGCCGGCTTCCTCGACAAGGTGGTGCCGGCCGAGCAGCTGCAGGCCGCCGCCCTGGCCGCCGCCCAGCAGTTGAAGAAGATCAACATGACTGCGCACAAGAACACCAAACTCAAGGTGCGCAAGGCGCTGCTCGAGACCCTGGAGAAGGCCATCGAGCTGGACCAGAAACACCTGGGCTGATCGCAAGCACACGAAAAAGGCGCCTCCGGGCGCCTTTTTTATGGCTATGTCCCCGTTGCGTGTTGCAGCTCTACAGCTGGCCTGCGGAAACGGCCTGCCTGCCATATCAATAGGAGCTCGTAGGATAGGTTAGGCCACAGGCCGTAACCCACCAGAGCAATAGATTGCGACATAGCCGATAGGTTACGCCGGCAAGCGGCTGACCCCACCCTACGCGATGCGTGGTCAAGGCCCTTTATCTGAGCGCTGCAGTTGCCTGCTCCTGGATTATTCCCCTTCGGGCCAGCGCAAGCGCTGTTCAGCAATACAGCTGCTGTCCCGCCTGCGCGGGAATGACGGTTCCGGAAATTCCCCCCCCTACCTCGTCATCCCCGCGCAGGCGGGGACCCAGAATGGGCTCGGGCGCTACAACACGTAACGGGTACATAGCCAAGAAAAAGGCTATGTCACCGTTAAATGTTGCATACCTTGTGGGAGCAGATTATCCGCGAATTTCGCGGCCAATCGGAATGCCGCCCAGCCGCTCCCACAAGAGCAGAATTGCGCCACCAATGCGTAGCAGGGACATGGCCTTTTATGGCCTGCCATCCCGCTGTGGTGACGTTGAAAGACTCTCAGCCCATTTCTGGGTGCGCGCAGCGCACCCTACGTCTACGTGCGTCAGCAGTCGCTGAGGTGCAGGAAGATTTCCGCCAGCCGCTCGATGCCGACCTGGTCCTCGACGCTGAATCGCCCGAGATGCGGGCTGTCCAGGTCGAGCACGCCGATCAACCGGTCCTCCTTCACCAGCGGCACCACCAGCTCGCTGTTGGAAGCGCTGTCGCAGGCGATGTGACCGGGGAAGGCGTGCACATCCTCGACCCGCTGGGTCTGCCGGGTGCTCGCCGCGGCGCCGCACACGCCACGCCCGAAGGGGATGCGTACACAGGCCGCCTTGCCCTGGAACGGGCCGAGTACCAGTTCCTCGTTCCTGTTCAGGTAGAAGCCCGCCCAGTTGAGCCCGTCGACCTCGCTGAACAGGAAGGCGGCGAACTGTGCCGCGTTGGCGATGAAATCGCGCTCTCCAGCCAGCAGCGCCTCCAACTGCGCTGCCAGCAGCTCGTAGCCCTCGCGCCCCTGCCCCACTTGCTGCAAATCGATCACTGTCCGGCCTCCAGCAGTTGCTGACCAACCCAGCTGCGGGCGAACTGGTAGGCGCAGCGGCCGTTGCGATTGCCACGTCCCAGCGCCCAGCGGATGGCAAGGATTTCCAGGTCGTGGCTCCACTCCCAGTGCAGCCCGACCTGACCCGCCAGCACACCGACCCAGTGGCGCACCACCGCGAGAAAATGCTCCTGGGTAAAGGGATAGAAGGAAATCCACAGGCCGAAGCGGTCGGACAGGGCGATCTTGTCCTCCACCGCCTCGCTCGGGTGCAGCTCGCCCTCGACATGCTGCCAGTTGTCGTTGTCGCTCTCCTTCTCCGGCACCAGGTGGCGGCGGTTGGAGGTGGCGTACAGCAGCACGTTGTCCGGCGCCCGCTCCAAGGAACCGTCCAGCACGCTCTTCAGCACTCGGTAGTCGCCCTCGCCGGACTCGAACGACAAATCGTCGCAGAACAGCACGAAGCGCTGCGGCAGGCCGGCCAGGGCCTCCACCACGCGCGGCAGGTCGGCCAGGTGGTCGCGCTCGATCTCGATCAGGCGCAGGCCGACGCCGGCGTTCTCCGCCAGCAGCGCGCGCACCAACGAGGATTTGCCGGTGCCCCGCGCACCCCACAGCAGCGCGTGGTTGGCCGGCAGGCCCTGCACGAACTGACGGGTGTTGCGCGCCAACTGCTCGCGCTGGGTGTCCACGCCGACCAGATCGGATAGATTCAGGTCCAGGCTCACCCGCAGCGGCTGCAGGAATCCGCTGCGCCCCTCGCGCTGCCAGCGGGCGGCAATGACGCTGTCCCAGTCCAGCGCCACGCGCACGGCGGGCAACAGGGGTTCCAGACGCTCCAGCACGGCATCGGCACGTTGCAGAAAACTGTTCAAGCGAGAATCCACGACTTACTCCTCAATATCCGCCAGGGCATTCGGGTGAAAGCCCTATACGATAGGCAACCCGGCCACTCCCGCGCAGGCGGGAATCCGCGCGCAGGCCAAGACGCTGCATTCCTGGTTCCCCGCCTTCGCGGGGACGACGAGGGGGTACAGCCACTCCACCCCATTGCCCTGAATATCCGCCCCTGCCGATGATCCGGCGCCATGGGCTATGCTAGGGTCTGTTGGCGTTTCGGCGTACGCCGCCGAACCTCAGCAGGCCCCATGGAAAGCCAGTAATCAAGGACTCAACCGCCGCACCGATGGATATTTCTCTGACCCATCGCCTGTCTTACAAGCAGGCCAAACTGACGGTGCTGGTGGCCTTCATCCTGGGTACCCTGCTGAGCCTGATCCAGGTGGGACTGGATTATGCCAGCGAAGACGCCTCCATCGACCGGGAAATCCAGTCTCTTCTGGAAATCAGCCATAACCCGGCCGCACGCATCTCCTACAACATCGATGCCGAACTGGCCCAGGAACTGGTGCTTGGCCTACTGCGCTCGCCCGCGGTGATGCGCGCGGAGATCATCGACAACAGCGGTCTGGTGCTGGCCTCGGTGGATCGTCCGCCGGTCGAGAGCCGCTACCGGATGTTCAGCGACTTCCTGTTCGGCGAGCGGCGCCTGTTCGAGGATCCGCTGTTCGTCAGCCACGCGCCCGACGAGTCCCTCGGCGTGTTGCGCCTGGAAGTGGACACCTACGCCTTCGGCAGCCACTTCCTGCGCCGCGCCCTGCTCACGATGATGACCGGCTTCGCCCGCAGCCTGCTGCTGTCGATGATCCTGCTGGTGCTGTTCTACGCCATGCTGACCAAGCCGCTGGTGGGCGTGATCCGCGCCCTGAGCGACCGCGACCCGCGCCGCGACTTCTCGCCGGTGCCATGCCCGCCCGGCCATGAGCTGGACGAGGTGGGCACGCTGGTGGCGGTGACCAACCTGCAGCTGGCCAACACCCACCAGGAGATCAGCCAGCGCCGCGAGGCCGAGGACCGCCTGACCCAGCACCTGTCCGAACTGGAGAACATCGTCTCGTCCCGCACCGCCGAGCTGAAGGCGACCAACGCCCGCCTCACCCATTCCAACCAGGAACTGGAGCGGGCGCGCAGCACGGCCCTGGAAATGGCCCAGGCCCGCGCCGCCTTCCTGGCCAACATGAGCCACGAGATCCGCACCCCGCTCAACGGCCTGCTCGGCATGCTGGCGCTGTCGCTGGACGGACCGCTCAGCAGCGAACAGCGCCAGCAGCTGTCCATCGCCCACGACTCTGGCAAGGTCCTGGTGGACCTGCTCAACGATATCCTCGACCTGTCCAAGTTCGAGGCTGGTCAGCTGGAGCTGGAGAGCATTCCCTTCGACCTCGGCACGCTGGCGGAGGAAACCGCCAGCCTGCTGTCGCAGAACACCGCGCCGCAGGTGGAGCTGACCTGCCTGATCGACCCACGGCTGCCGGCCCTGGTGCTCGGAGACCCCACCCGGGTGCGGCAGATCGTCAGCAACCTGCTGTCCAACGCCCTCAAGTTCACCCGCTTCGGCCGTGTCGACCTGCGCGTCTCGCCCACGCCCGGCGGCGTGCGCATCCTCGTCAGCGACACCGGCATCGGCATCCCCGAGGAGGCGCAGAAACGCATCTTCCAGCCCTTCATCCAGGCCGAGGCTGGCATAACCCGCCAGTTCGGCGGCACCGGCCTGGGCCTGGCGCTGACCCGGCGCCTGTGCGAGGCCATGAACGGGCAGCTCACCCTGGATTCGCGAGAAGGCTTCGGCAGCCAGTTCAGCACCACCCTGCCCCTGCCGGCCCACGCCCCGGTCATCCGCTGGCCGGCCCTGCCGGGGCGTGTGGTCGCCCTGTGCAAGCCTGGCAGCGGCCTGGCGGAGCTGCTCGACAGCTGGCTACCGATCTGGGGCCTGGGCTACCAGCGCCTGGACGACGACGCCATGCCGGGCGAACAACCCGTCGACCTGCTGATCTGCGACAAGCCCGAGCGCCTGCCCGCGCTGCGCCAGCGCTTCGCCAGCCCGCTGCTGCTGGTGTCGGCCTACGGCACCTTCATCCCCGGCGAGCAGAGCGCCAGCCTGGCGCCGTTCGAGCAACTGCCGCGTCCGCTGTCCCGCCTGGAGCTGCACCACGCCCTGCAGCGCTTGCTGCTGCCGCACCAGGCGGCCAGCACCACGCCGCCGGATGGGCAGCCGAGCCGCCCACGCCAGGCCCGGGTGCTGCTGGTAGAAGACAATCATGTCAATCAGATGGTCGCCAAGGGCATGCTGACCAAGCTGGGCTGCGAGGTGGCGGTGACCGGCCACGGCGGCGAGGCCATCGCCTACCTGGAGCAGCACCCCGTGGACCTGGTGCTGATGGACTGCAACATGCCGGTGATGGACGGCTACGAAGCGACCCGGCGCATCCGCCAGCACGGCCAGTGGGCGGGACTGCCGATCATCGCCCTGACGGCCAACGCCCTGCCGGACGAGCGGGAGCACTGCCAGGCCGCCGGCATGAACGACTACCTCGCCAAGCCCTTCCGTCGCGAGGACCTGGCCGCCCTGCTGGACACCTGGCTGCCGCTCACGACCGAGCAGTGACCAGGGTCAGCAGCTGCCCCAGCCCCTGGCGCAGGCCGTCCAGCTCGGCCATGTCGACCCCGCTCTCGCACAGCAGGCGGTTCTTCAGCGGCAGCACTTTGTCCTTCAGCGCCAGCCCCGAGTCGGTCAGGGCGAGGCACAGTTCCCGCTCGTCGACGCTGGAGCGCCGGCGCTGGACCAGGCCCAGCTGTTCCAGGCGCTTGAGCAGCGGCGTCAGGGTGCCGGAGTCGAGCATCAGGCGCTCGCCCAGCGCCTTGACCGTGGCCTGCTCCGGCGGCCGCGCCTGCCATTCCCACAGCACCAGCATCGCCAGGTACTGCGGGTAGGTCAGGCCCAGCTCGTCGAGCATCGGCTTGTAGGCGCGGATCACCGCCCGGGACGCGGCGTACAGCTTGAAGCACAGCTGGTTGTCCAGCAGCAGCTGCGCTTCGATGTCTTGCGGGGCGTTCATTTCAGCAGGGCTTCGATCTCGGCGGTCAGCTCTTCCGGCTTGGTGGTCGGGGCGAAGCGCTTGACCTGGGTACCGTCGCCGCTGATCAGGAACTTGGTGAAGTTCCACTTGATGCCCTGGCTGCCGAGCAGGCCCGGGGCGCGTTTCTTCAGCTGGACGTACAGCGGATGGGCGTCGCTGCCGTTGACGTCGACCTTCTTGAACAGGGGGAAGCTGACGCCGAAGTTCAGCTCGCAGAACTCGGAAATGGCGCCCTCGTCGCCCGGCTCCTGCTTGCCGAACTGGTTGCAGGGGAAGCCCAGCACCACCAGCCCCTTGTCCCGGTATTGCTGCCAGACGCTCTCCAGGCCCTTGTACTGCGGGGTGAAGCCGCACTTACTGGCGGTGTTGACCACCAGCACGGCCTTGCCGCCGAAGTCCTTGAGGGTCTTCTGCTCGCCCTTGATGGTGGTGACCGGGATATCGAAAAGCTTGTCGCTCATGGCCTGCGGCTCCGCTGCGGTGGAAAAGCGTGGAATATAGCGAGCAATTGAATTGAACACAATTCAATTGCTCGAATCCCGCCAGTGGCGGGCCGCCCCAGGGCGCTAGCTGTCCCTCGGCTCCAGCTTGAGCGCCACCGAGTTGATGCAGTAGCGCAGGCCGGTCGGCCGGGGGCCGTCGGGGAAGACGTGGCCCAGGTGGGCATCGCACTTGGCGCACCTGACCTCGATGCGGTGCATGCCGTGGCTGAAATCCTCCTTCTCGGCGATCACCTTGTCGCCGACCGGCTGGAAGTAGCTGGGCCAGCCGCTGCCGGAATCGTACTTGGCGTCGGAGTCGAACAGCGCCTCGCCGCAACAGGCGCAGTGGTAGATGCCAGGCACCTTGCTGTCGTGGTATTCGCCGGTGAAGGCACGCTCGGTGCCACCCAGCCGGCAGACGTGGAACTGGGCGTCGGAAAGCTCGTCGCGCCAGGCTTCCAGGGGTTTCTCGATCTTTTCCATGGAGTACACCTCAGGGGCAGAAAAAAGCCCGGCCTGTACCTTTTCCGGGCATCGGGCCGCACGTATCATGCGTCCCTCCTTGGACGCCAGTCCGTCCGCCGCGTTACGGCGGGCACGGATCGATCCTTCCCGCGTCGCCAGCGACATTTTCTTCATTTCGGGATACAGCATCATGCAGGTCAGCAAATCGAACAAGCTCGCCAACGTCTGCTACGACATCCGCGGGCCGGTGCTCAAGCACGCCAAACGCCTGGAAGAGGAAGGCCACCGCATCCTCAAGCTGAACATCGGCAACCCGGCGCCGTTCGGTTTCGAGGCCCCCGAGGAAATCCTCCAGGACGTAATCCGCAACCTGCCGACCGCCCAGGGCTACAGCGACTCCAAGGGGCTGTTCAGCGCTCGCAAGGCGGTCATGCAGTACTGCCAGCAGAAGCAGATCGAGGGCGTCGGCATCGAGGACATCTACCTCGGCAACGGCGTGTCCGAGCTGATCGTGATGGCCATGCAGGCTCTGCTCAACAACGGCGACGAAGTGCTGATCCCGGCGCCCGACTACCCGCTGTGGACCGCCGCCGTGGCTCTCTCCGGCGGCAAGCCGGTGCACTACCTGTGCGACGAGCAGGCCGGCTGGTTCCCCGACCTGGCCGACATGAAGGCCAAGATCACCAGCAACACCAAGGCCATCGTCCTGATCAACCCGAACAACCCGACCGGCGCGGTGTACTCCAAGGAAGTGCTGGAAGGCATCGTCGAACTGGCGCGCCAGCACAACCTGGTGCTGTTCTCCGACGAGATCTACGACAAGATCCTCTACGACGAGGCCCAACACATCTCCACCGCGTCGCTGGCGCCGGACGTGCTGTGCCTGACCTTCAACGGCCTGTCCAAGTCCTACCGGGTGGCCGGCTTCCGCTCCGGCTGGCTGATCATCTCCGGGCCGAAACACCGCGCGCAGAGCTACATCGAGGGCCTCGACATCCTCGCCAACATGCGCCTGTGTGCCAACGTGCCCAGCCAGCATGCGATCCAGACGGCGCTGGGCGGCTACCAGAGCATCAACGACCTGGTGCTGCCCCAGGGCCGGCTGTTCGAGCAGCGCAACCGCGCCTGGGAACTGCTCAACGACATTCCCGGGGTCAGCTGCGTCAAGCCGATGGGCGCGCTGTACGCCTTCCCGAAGATCGACCCGAAAGTCTGCCCGATCCACAACGACGAGAAGTTCGTCCTCGACCTGCTGCTGTCCGAGAAGCTGCTGATCGTCCAGGGCACCGCCTTCAACTGGCCGTGGCCGGATCACTTCCGGGTGGTCACCCTGCCCCGCGTCGACGATCTGGAACAGGCCATCGGGCGCATCGGCAACTTCCTCAAGACCTACAGCCAGTGATGCCTCCCCACCCGGTGACGATCACCGGGTGGGAACACCGTCAGGTGCCGCTCTTGACCTTGGTCCAGATGCGCGTGCGCACCCGGTCGATCTTCAGCGGCATGGCCTCCAGCGCGTACAGCTTGGTCATTACCTCTTCCGGCGGATAGACCTTGTTGTCGGCCCGCAGCGCCGGGTCGACCAGGGCATCAGCCTTCTGGTTGCCGTTGGCGTAGTGCACGTGGTTGCTGATGGACGCGGCCACGTCCGGCTGCAGCAGGTAGTTGAGGAAGGCGTAGCCGGCCTCCTCGTTGGGCGCGTCGACCGGCATGGACGCCATGTCGAACCACATGGGCGCGCCTTCCTTGGGAATCACGTACTCGATCTTCACCCCGTTGCCCGCCTCGGCGGCGCGGCTGGCGGCCTGCATGATGTCGCCGGAGAAGCCCACGGCCACGCAGATGTCGCCGTTGGCCAGGTCGCCGACGTACTTGGAGGAATGGAAGTAGCGCACGTTCTTGCGCATCTCCATCAGCAGCGCTTCGGCCTTCTTGTAGTCATCGGGGTTCTGGCTGTGGTGCGGCAGGCCCAGTTGGTGCAGGGCGATGGGCAGCATCTCCGGGCCGTTGTCGAGGATCGCCACGCCGCACTGGGCCAGCTTGGCCAGCTGTTCGGGCTTGAGGATCAGGTCCCAGGAGTCCACCGCCACGCCGTCGCCGAGCACGGCCCTGACCTTGTCCACGTTGTAGCCGATGCCGGTGGTGCCCCACAGGTACGGGAAGCCGTGCTGGTTGCCCGGGTCGTTGGTCTCCAGCGCCTTGAGCAGTACCGGGTTGAGGTTGCTCCAGCCGGGCAGCTTGCTGCGGTCGAGCTTCTTCAGCGCGCCGCCCTGGATCTGCCGGGCCATGAAGTGGTTGGACGGGAACACCACGTCGTAGCCGGAGCGCCCCGCCATCAGCTTGGCGTCGAGGGTCTCGTTGCTGTCGTAGACGTCGTAGTGGGCGGCCACGCCGCTCGCCTTCTGGAAGTTCTTCAGGGTGTCCGGGGCGATGTAGTCGGTCCAGTTGTAGATGCGCACGCTCTCGGCGGCCTGGCTGGCCGACGCCACGAGCATCAGCGGGAGGAGTTTCTTCAGCATGGGGGTTACCTCGTCGATTGTTCTTGTTAGGCAGTGACTCGGGGCTGCGCCGATCAATAGATCAGCACGAAGGTCTTCCTGACGGTTTCCTGGATGTCCCACACGCCGGTGGTGTTGGCCGGCATCATCAGCGCGTCGCCGGCGCGGATCTCGATCGGCTCGCCGCCGTCCGGGGTGAAGGTGCAGCGACCGGCGATGAAGTGGCAGAACTCCTGTTGCACGATCTGCCGGCGCCAGCGGCCGGGGCTGCACTCCCACACGCCGGCCTCGACGCCGTCGGCGCGCTCGACGCCGTGGCTGCGGGTCACGGCATGGGGCTCGCCCAGCGGCACGGCCACCGGGTTGACGTCTTCCAGGGCCATTTCGGCGGTGTTCTTGAAGTGGTCGATGTTCATCGGTTTCTCCGTGGTCATTTCATGAAGCCCTCCATCAAGCCCGCCACGCCCAGGGCCAGGCGGCGGCGCCAGGGGGCGCTGTGGGGATCGGCCAGCACCCGGTCCTCGTGGACGAAGCTGCGGATGATGGCGTTGTAGCCCAGCCAGCGGCACGGCTCCGGCTCCCAGCCGGGCAGGCGTTCCAGGCCGGAATCGGCGTGGACCCAGGGCTGGCGGGTCAGCTCGTTGTCCTGGCCGAGGATCAGCGCGGCCAGGGTGCGGCCGCCCAGGTTGCTGGCGCCCACGCCCTCCCCGCCGTAGCCGCCGGACAGGGCGATGCCGTTGCGCGGATCGCGCAGCATGTGCGGCTGGAAGCGCCGGGCCATGCCCAGGTTGCCGCCCCAGGCGTGGGTCAGGCGCACGTCGCGCAGCTGCGGGAACAGCTCGCCCAGCAGGTAGCGGCGCAGCTCGCGCTCGTCCTCGGTCAGGTTGAAATCGCTGCGCAGGCGGCCGCCGAAGCGGTAGCCGCCGCGGGCGCCGAACACCAGGCGGTCGTCGGCGCTGCGCTGGCCGTAGGTGACCTGGCGACTGGCCTCGCTGAAGGCCTGACCGCGCTCCAGACCGATCTCGGCCCAGACGGAGGCCGACAGCGGCTCGGTGGCGACGATCAGGCTCTGCACCGGCAACTGGTGCCGGCCCAGTGGCGGCAGGCTGGCGGCGTAGCCCTCCACGGCCGGCACCACCCAGTCGGCCTGCACGCTGCCGCTGGCGGTACGCACCAGGCCGCGCTGCCAGTCGATCACCCGGCTCTGCTCGTACAGCTCGACGCCCATGGCCTCCACGCAGCGAGCCAGCCCGCGGGCCAGTCTGGCCGGCTGGAGCGTGGCACAGTGCGGGCTGTACAGCGCGCCATAGGGATTGGCCACACGCAGTTGCTCGGCCAGCTCCGCCGGCTCCAGCCAGCGGTAGTCGTCCTCGCCCAACCCCAGGCCACGCAAGTGCCGCAGGTGCTCCTGCAGGCCACTCAGCTGTTCGGGGTAGCGCGCGGCGCAGTAGAGCACGCCGCCCTTGCGCAGGTCGCAGGCGATGCCTTCGCGCGCGGTGACGTCCGCCACTTCGTCGGGAATGCCGTGCAGCAGGTCGAAGGCCGCCCGTCGCGCCTCGGCCGGCAAGCAGGCCAGCAGGCGATCCTCGCCGAGGATGTTGCCCATCAGCCAGCCGCCGTTGCGCCCGGAGGCGCCGAAGCCGGCGATCTCCGCCTCGAGCACGACGACGCGCAGCTGCGGCGCCTGGCGCTTGAGGTAGTAGGCCGTCCACAGGCCGGTGTAGCCGGCGCCGACGATCACCACGTCGGCACGCAGGTCGGCCTGCAGGCTCGGCCGCGCCGCCAGGGGCTCGTCGAGCTGGTCCATCCACAGGCTGATATCGCGCCACGGGCTCATCGGGGTCTCCATCGTCGGTTGATCGACAGAGACTAGTCAGCCGGCTCAGGACTTGTCTTGCGTGCGGGCCCGCGAGGAAATTTGCCGGAGATAGGCCCGGGGCGTCATGCCCAGGCGCTCGCGGAAGCACTTGTAGAAGGCCGACAGCGAGTTGAAGCCGGCGGCGAAGGCCAGGTCGTCCACCCGGCCCGGGTCGCTGCCCGCCTCCAGGCCATCGAGCAGGTGCTGCAAGCGGGCCTGGTTGACGTAGCGGTAGAAGCTCTGGCCCAGCACCTGGTTGAGCAGGTGGGAAATCTGGTTGCGGCTGTAGCCGGTGGCGGCGGCGACCTGCTGCAGGTCCAGTTCGGGGTCGAGGAACGGCTTGTGGCGCTGGAAGTAGTCCTGCAGGTCCTGGGCCAGCAGGCCAAGCTGACGCGCGGACAGGCCCAGGCGGCTGGTCGCCGGACGCGCCAGGGCGCCTTCGCCGCCGCAGCGGGCCTCGCGCACCAGGGTGGCGTACTCGTTGATCCGCCAGATCAGCCCGTCGCGCACGGTGATCGCCTCGCCGGTACGGAACGACACCAGCCCCTCGCCGCCCAGCACACGGGTGCGGTACTGGATGAAAGCGGTGTGACCGTCGATGCGGATGCGGTCGAGGTGCTCCAGCAGCTCGCCAGGGCGCCGCGGCAGGTTGTTGCCGACATACTCGCGCAGGTCGCCCAGGCGCATGGTGCGCTGCTGGAAGAAGTCGTTGTACTCGATGTCCGGGTGGTACAGCGCCAGCACCGCCTCAAGGTCGCGGTGCTTCCAGCTCAGGTGGTAGCGCAGGATGGTCTCGCGGGTGCGCTCGGTCTGCGCGGCGTCGTCGGGAAAGTCGCTGTCGTGCATGGCGGTTCGGCGGGCTGGGGACCCGCGCAGCTTGCCCGATTCCTCAGCCGGCGAACAGGCGGATGCCGCGCGGCTGGGCCAGCGCCGCCGAGGGACTCATGCCGATGATGGTGCGGAAGGTGTGGCTGAAATGCGCCGAGTCGGTGAAGCCGGCGGCCATCGCCGCATCGGTCAGGTTCATGCCGCGGGCCACGCCGACGCTGGTGACGAACAGCCGGTGCCACTGGCGGTAGCGGCGGATGGGAATGCCGATCTTCTGCCGGAACAGCTGGGTCAGGCGCGGCACCGACAGCCCCACCTGCTCGGCGAGGAACTCGATGGACTGGTTGCACGCCACGTCGGCCTTGATCAGCTGCACAGCCCGGACGATGCGCGGGTCGCAGGCGAAGCCGGGCGGCGGCCGCTGCTGTGGGTTGATCAGCCGCTCCAGCCAGTCGTAGGCCTCCGGGGGCGACGCGATACGCCGGTGCAGGTCGTCGAAGTCGGCGATGCAGGCCGCCTCTTCGCCCAGGGCGAAGTGCACCGGCCCGTGGCGGCTCTCCATGCGTGGCAGCAGCAGGGCGTGGTCCTCGCCGAACACATCCAGGTAGATGATCGCCACCCGCGAGCCACGGCTGTCCACGACCAGGTCCAGGCCCGCGGGCAGCAGGGCACTGCGGCAGGCCAGTTCGTTGTCGCGGCAATGGATCGCCAGCTCGCCGTCGAGGGCGACCAGCAGCATGGCGGCGGCCTGCGACAGGCGCAGCGGCTCGTCGAAGGCACTGAGGTAGAAGGTGCGCTTGTCCCACAGGTAGAGCAGGACCGGGGCATCGCTCGGAGGCATGGACGTCTCTCGCCCTGTTCTTGTTTTTGTGGGCGGCAGGGTTACCACAGGCGCGCCGGCGATGAAAGTCCATCTGCCAACGGCGTCGCAATAATTCGCGTGCCGCCCGGGCGATTTCATCAGTTCTTACAAGCCGACCCTGTGCGCGAGTGTTTTCATGGCCGCCACCTCCGCTGCTGTGTGCGGAGCCACAAAAACAAAAACGAACACACAGGTACCCCCATGAAGAAGCTGCTGATCCCGGCGCTGGCCACTCTCGGCCTGTGCGCCACCCTCCCTGCGCAGGCCAACACCCAGTCGCAGACCAAGAACCCCATCGTCCTCGTCCCAGGCATCTTCGCCTTCGACACCATCGCCAGCGTCGACTATTGGCACCAGATCCCCAGCGCCCTGCAGAGCCAGGGCGCCAAGGTCCACGTGCCGAAGATCAACGCCTTCGACAGCTCGGCCAAGCGCGGCGAATCGCTGATCGCCCAGCTCGAGCAGATCCGCGCCAGCTCGGGCGGCAGCGTCAAGAAGTTCAATCTGATCGGCCATAGCCAGGGCGGCATCACCGCACGCTATGTGATGAACACCCGCCCCGACCTGGTGGCCTCGGTGACCACCCTGAACTCGCCGCACAAGGGCTCGCCGCTGGCCGACCTGGTCACCGGCGTCGCACCGACCGGCAGCCTGAAGGGCGTCGCCTTCGACGTGTTCACCAACGCCGTGGGCAACCTGGTCAACCTGCTGTCCAACAACCGCAAGAGCCCGTCGGACGTGCGCGCCATGCTCGCCGAGTTCAACAAGCCCGGCGCCACCGCCAACAACCAGCGCTACCCGGTTGGCGTGCCGACCAGCGCCTGCGGTGAAGGCCCGGAGACGGTCACCCTCAACGGCAACAGCATCCGCCTGTACTCGCTGAGTGGCACCGCGCCCCTGACCAACGTGTTCGACCTCTCCGACCCGCTGTTCGCCGTCACCTCGCTGGCCTTCAGCGAAGCCAACGACGGCGTCACCGGCCGCTGCTCCAGCCACTTCGGCAAGGTGCTCAAGGACAACTACACGATGAACCACCTGGACATCAACAACCAGGTGCTGGGTCTGGTGTCGCTGTTCGAAACCAACCCGAAGACCCTCTACCAGAACCAGGCCAACCGTCTGAAGAACCTCGGTCTGTAAGCCGCGCGGGCATGGCCAGGCACTGCGCCATGCCCGCCGCGAGGAGTGCTCGATGTCCAGCAGAATCATCCTGGCCGCCCTGGCCGTCGGCGCGACGGTGGTCGGCAGCACCTTGCTGCTGTATCGCCCGCAGCCCGCTACCCCCATCCAAGCCGAATCCCCTTCGCCGGCCGCCATGCCCGCGAACGACGAGCGCAGCCGCCAGGCCAGCGCCCTCAACCACCAGTTGCGCAAGACTCAGGCCGCCGCCCTGGCCGATCCGGGCCCGCTGCCACCCTCCCTGCAAGGCGCCAGCCATGGCGTGATCCTCGGCATGGATGCGCAGGGCAACCTGGTGCTGCAGTCCGACCTGCTGCACCTGTTCGACTTCTACCTGGCCGGCCGCGAGGAAGAAGGCCTGGACAAGGTACTGACCCGCATACACCGGGACCTGGCCGCCCAGCTGAAAGGCAACGCCCTGAACCAGGCGCGCGACCTGCTGAGCCGCTACGTGGATTACCGCATCGCCCTGCAGAACCTGCCCGAGGCCGGCATCGCCCTGGATGCCGACGCTCTGCGCCAGCGCCTGGACGCGCTCAACGCCACGCGCCAGCAGTATTTCAGTGCCGAGGAATACGCCGTGTTCTTCGCCCGCGAAAACGCCGAGGACGAATACGCGGTGCAGCGCCTGGCGCTGGGCCAGCAGAAGGACCTCAGCGAGGAGCAGCGCCACCAGGCCATCACCGAACTGGAACAGCAATTGCCCAATGAAGTTCGCGAGACCCGGGCGGCCAGCACCCGCCATGGCGACCTCTATGCCGCGACCCAGGCCATGCAGGCGCGAGGCGCCAGCGCCGAGGAAATCCGCCAGCTGCGCGAACAGGAACTGGGCAGCGAGGCCGCAGACGCCCTGGCCGAACTGGACCGCCAGCAGGCCGCCTGGCGGCAGCGCCTGGTCGACTACGCCGCCGAGCGCAACCGCCTGCGCGCCGCGGGGCTCAGCGACACCGACCTGCAGGCGGCCGTCGCCGAGTTGCAGGCGAGCCGTTTCGACGCGCTGGAGCGCAAACGGGTAGAGGCACTGGACGCGGAGCTGTAAATCCCACCGCCTGGGCTAAGCTGAGCCCAGGAGGTGTCCGATGGACCAACAGAACGACGACAACAACAAGCCGCTGACCTTCCGCGAGATGCTGCAGAGCGTGCTGGCCGCCGCCATCGGCGTACAGAGCGGCAAGAACCGGGCGCGCGACTTCGAGCGCGGCAAGCCGATCCACTTCATCCTGCTCGGCGTGCTGTTCACTTCGGTGTTCGTGCTGCTGCTGTTCGCGCTGGTCAGGCTGGTGCTGCACCTGGCCGGGGTCTGAGGCTCAGCGCAACAGGCTGTCGATCGAGCAGGAATAGGCATTCATGGCCCGATTGCGGGTGGCGCTGAAACGGCGGAAGTCCAGACCCAGGTCGGCACTGCCGATCCGCTTCAGGAGTTTCTTCGCCTGCCCCGCATCGACCAGGCGCAGCAGGCGGGCCATCTGGTCCTTGCCACCGCGCTCGGCGAAGTCCAGCCCGGCGGCGTGATCGTGCAGCATCACCAGCGCGCAGCCACCGAGAATGAAATGGCCGGTGGCGAGCGTGCCGATCCTGCCGTCCATGCGTGCCCGCAGCGCGCGTTCGGAATTGTTCAGCGCCGTGTAGGCGAGATGCCTGCCCTGCTCTTCCGCCGCCTGCATGGCACCGAAGGCCATCTCGTCATTGGCCGACCAGACCAGGGCCACATTCGGATAGCGGGGCAACAGAGCCCCGGCCTGCTCGTAGGCGCGCTGCCGGCTCCACTCGCCGTAGAGCAGCTGGCGCAGGCGCACCTGGGGCCGCTCCGCCAGGGCGCGGTGCAATCCCTCTTCCCTCAGGGTGGCGGAAGGCGTGTTCTTCACCCCGGAGAAAGCCACCAGTTCGCTTCCCTCACGCGCGCCCTTGAGCAGATCACGCGCCATCAAGTAGCCGGCCTCCTCGTCGTTGGCGACCAGACTGCCGATCCAGTTGGCGTACTTCTCCCGGCTACCGCCGGCCAGCCGCTGCTGCTCCACGGTGAGCGTGCTGTGCAGGGTGAACAGGCGAATGCCGCTGTCGGCCAGCAGGCGGAGAATCTCCGGGCCGAGATACTGCTCGTTGGAAAACAGCAGGTAATCGGGCTTGCGCTTGCGTTCGAGCAGGGCACGGGCGTTGCGCAGGACCGTCTCGTTGTCGCGCTCGCCGTAGAGCACCTCCAGCTCCATGCCCAGGTCGCCAGCCGCATCCTGCATGTAGCGGCTGTAGTCGACCCAGAAGCTTTCGCTGGAATAGCCGGGGTTGAAGAAGACCACGGAGGTGGCCTGCACCGGGGCGCAGAAGGCGCTGAAACAGAGGCACAGGAAAATACGGAACGACAATTCGTGAATCCGGATTCGGCAGTAGGCGGCGGAGTATACAGCGCCACTGTCGATCAGGGGTCTCGTCGATCCGCGCGGGCAGGCAGCCGGAAGCAACGCCTGGCTCTCGACGCAGGCTCCGGCTTGTCGACGGGATTACTGGTGGCTGACCCAGAACACGGCGGTACTCACCACCAGCACGATCAGCGCGAGTATCGCCCAGGCGTCTACGACGCTGTCCTTGTCATCAGAGACTGAATGCTTGGTCATGGCTACACCTTTCTTGTGGTTATTGGGTGTCACCACAGTTAAGACCAGGCTCGCCGTCGCCTCAAGCCGATTCGCTTATCTAATTTAGCTATGTACTTATATGGAAACTTCACTTTTTCCCATATTTACGAACTGGTATCTTCCCCAGCCTGAATAAAGAGCGCGTTTACCGTGCGCGCGAGAAAAAACCATCGCTGCCTGATGAAGCAGTAGCCTGACCTCCACAGGACACCTATGTACGTATACGACGACTACGATCAGCGGATCGTCGAGGACCGCGTCAAGCAGTTCCGCGACCAGACCCACCGCTACCTGGCCGGTGAGCTTTCCGGCGAGGAGTTCCGCCCGCTGCGCCTGCAGAACGGCCTCTATATCCAGCGCTACGCGCCGATGCTGCGCATCGCCGTGCCGTACGGCCTGCTGAACTCCACCCAGGTGCGCAAGCTGGCGCAGATCGCTCGCGACTACGACAAGGGCTACGCCCACATCAGCACCCGCCAGAACGTGCAGTTCAACTGGCCGGAGCTGGAGGACGTGCCGGAGATCCTGGCGGAGCTGGCCACCGTGCAGATGCACGCGATCCAGACCAGCGGCAACTGCATCCGCAACACCACCACCGACCAGTTCGCCGGCGTGGCCAAGGACGAGATCGTCGACCCGCGCCCCTGGTGCGAGATCATCCGCCAGTGGTCCACCTTCCACCCCGAATTCACCCACCTGCCGCGCAAGTTCAAGATCGCCGTCAACGGCGCCGTAAGCGACCGCGCCGCGGTCGAAGTGCATGACATCGGCCTGGAAGCAGTGCAGAACGAGGCCGGCGAGCTGGGCTTCCGCGTCGCCGTCGGCGGTGGCCTGGGCCGGACCCCGATCGTCGGCAGCTTTATCAACGAGTTCCTGCCGTGGCAGCACCTGCTCGGCTACCTCGACGCCATCCTGCGCGTGTACAACCGCTATGGCCGTCGCGACAACAAGTACAAGGCGCGCATCAAGATCCTGGTCAAGGCGCTGACCCCGGAAGTCTTCGCCGAGAAGGTAGAGGCCGAGTTCGCCCACCTCAAGGATGGTCCGACCACCCTCACCGAGGCCGAAGTCGCCCGCGTCGCCGCCCACTTCGTCGACCCGGCCTACCGCGAGCTGGCCGACCAGGATGCCGAACTGGTCGCCCTCGACGCCCAGCACCCGGGCTTCGCCCGCTGGCGCCAGCGCAATGCCTTCGCCCACAAGAAGCCGGGCTACGTCGCCGTGACCCTGTCGCTGAAACCCACCGGCGTCGCCCCCGGGGACGTCACCGACAAGCAGCTGGAAGCCATCGCCGACCTGGCCGACCGCTACAGCTTCGGCGAGGTGCGCAACAGCCACAACCAGAACATCATCCTCGCCGACGTCGAGCAGCAGCAGCTGTTCACCCTGTGGGGCGAGCTGCGCGAACTGGGCTTCGCCACGCCGAACGTGGGCCTGCTGACCGACATCATCTGCTGCCCCGGCGGCGACTTCTGCTCCCTCGCCAACGCCAAGTCGATCCCGGTGGCCGAGGCCATCCAGCGCCGCTTCGACGATCTGGACTACCTGTTCGACATCGGCGACCTCGACCTGAACATCTCCGGCTGCATGAACGCCTGCGGCCACCACCACGTCGGCCACATCGGCATCCTCGGCGTGGACAAGAAGGGCCAGGAGTTCTACCAGGTCTCCCTCGGCGGCAGCGCCGGTCGCGAATCCAGCCTGGCGCAGATCCTCGGCCCATCCTTTGCCCAGGAGCAGATGGCCGACGTGATCGACAAGCTGATCAAGGTCTACGTCGAGCAACGCACCGAAGAAGAAACCTTCCTCGATACCTTCCGCCGTATCGGGATCGACCCGTTCAAGGAGCGCGTCTATGCAGCGAATCATTAAGAACGGCCAGGTGCTGGACGAAACCTGGCACCTGCTGCCCCAGGACGCCACGCTCGACAGCGTCAGCAACTGCGACGACCTGATCGTGCCGCTGGCCCTCTGGCGCGAACACGCTCACGCCCTCAAGGCCCGCGACGGCGGCCTGGGCGTGTGGCTGGACGCCGGAGAGGAAATCGAGGAAATCGCCGACCAGCTGGACAACTTCCAGGTGATCGCCCTCAACTTCCCCGCCTTCACCGACGGCCGCCACTGCTCCACCGCCTACCTGCTGCGCAACCGCTACGGCTACAAAGGCGAAGTGCGCGCCATCGGCGATGTGCTGCGCGACCAGCTGTTCTCCTACAAGCGGGTCGGCTTCGACGCCTTCGCCCTGCGCGCGGACAAGGACCCCTACGACGCGCTCAAGGCCTTCGAGGACTTCTCCGAGGTCTACCAGGCCTCCACCGATCAGCCGCTGCCGCTGTTCCGCCGCCGCGCCTGACTCGCCTCACCGCCACTCACGCCGGTCGCCGCAATGGCGCCGGCTGGCGGCCGGCTCAACATCAAAGCGCTTCCAGGGTCTGCAGCAGGACCTTCACCTTGGTGATGGACTCCTGGTATTCCGAGCGCCAGTCCGAATCGGCCACGATGCCGCCACCGCCCCAGCAGCTGACGACGCCGTCCTTGACCAGCAGGCTGCGGATGGCGATGGAACTGTCCAGCTCGCCGCGCACATCCAGATAGAGCAATGAACCGCAGTAGAGCGCGCGACGGGTCGACTCCAGTTCGTCGATGATCTGCATCGCGCGGATCTTCGGCGCGCCAGTGATGGAGCCGCCCGGGAAGCTGCCGGCGACCAGGTCCAGGGCATCCTTGTCCGCGCTCAGCTCGCCGGTCACGGCACTGACCAGATGGTGTACGTTGGGATAGCTCTCGAGCGCGAACAGTTCGGGCACCCGCACCGATCCCGTGCCGCAACTGCGCCCCAGGTCGTTGCGCAAGAGGTCGACGATCATCAGGTTCTCGGCGCGATCCTTGGCGCTAGCCAGCAACTCGGCCGCATTGGCGGCATCCTCCGCGGGCGTGGCACCCCGAGGCCGGGTGCCCTTGATCGGTCGCGTCTCCACCCTCCCCTCACTAACCTGCAGGAACCGCTCCGGCGACAGGCTGAGAATGGCATCGCCGCCCTCCAGCGCCTGGAAGCCGGCGAACGGCGTCGGACAGGCAGCGCGAAGCGCGCGGTAGGCGCTCCATGCATCACCTTTGCAAGGAGCCTGGAAGCGCTGGGCGAAGTTCACCTGATAGCAATCCCCCGCCTCTATATAGGCCTGGATACGCTCGATGGCATCGCGGTACTCGCCCTCATCGAGATCGGCACGGAATGGCTGGCGCAACGAGAAGGGCTCGGGCACCGGCCCTGCATCCGACTCGAACAGCGCCACCAAGCGCTCGCACTCTTCCTGCGCCAAGTTCGGGTGAAACACCAGCTGACTGGTCTGGCGCAGATGATCGCTGACCAGCGCCCAGCCATAGAGACCGAAGCGTGCATCGGGCAGGTCCAGATCATCGACGGCATTCTCCGGTAGCCGCTCGAGGCGTCGACCGAAGTCATAGGCCAGATAACCGATCAGCCCGCCTGTGAAAGGCAGTTCGAAACCATCCGGCGCCTCGGCTCGCCCCAGGCGGGCCAGGCCTTCGCGCAAACGCTGAAAGAACGGCCGCGCCGCCTCATCGGCCTGCGATACATAGGTCGCCAGCGGCCAGGCACTGAACAGATCGAAACGCCCCCGCTCCGCCTGCGGCCGGCCAGCGTCCAGCAGCACGGCGCCCGGCTCGCGGCGCACTCTGGAAAAGTACGCGGCAGGATCGGTCCGGTAAGGGAGGGAGTGGACGCGGCAGATGCTCATACTGAGGAGTCGAAGGCTGGGCTTGCGATTGTAGAAGCACGCGAATCAATGAAAAAAGCCCCGCAGACCTGAATCTGCGGGGCTTTCCATAGTGGAGGCCGAGGTCGGAATCGAACCGGCGTACACGGATTTGCAATCCGATGTAAAAACCCTTACCCATCAGTATCTTAGGTAAAAATCATTTCCGCAAGTCAGCCGACGCGCATGCTCTGCATCCCTAGTGCCACGCGGGGCCACCTCGGCGATGCGGAAACGATTTTGCCCCTTCTCGCCCATTCTGGGCAATCCCCCTTCAAAAGCCTCAGGTGAATTTGGTGACAGTGTTTTGGCTTTGAGCCCCGCTTCTATGGAACAGTCTTCTACCCCCCCTCAACAAAGGAAAATGAAATGGGTACGTTGCAACTGTTTTCGATTGGCGTACTGAGCCTCGTAGGCGGCCTAGCGATGGTCACGCTGTATGGCCTGTATTACCTCACGCAGGCGTTTGGCGCATGGACCGGGAGGGGCGAAAAACCGAAGGACCGCCTGAGCTTCTTCATCCCCTTCTCGTTTGCCTTCGGTCTGGCTATAGGCAGCTTCGCGCAGGGCATTTATGACATGAAGCCGGCCTGTGACGCGGCGGGGCAGCCGCTGTTCTTCTGCCTTGCGTCTATCGCCCAGAGCTAACAGCTCGCCTTACAGCCTCAACTAGCCTCCGGTGGTGATGCCGCTGGCATTCGAGGTACTTCCCGGCCATTGCAATATCAGCAAGGATCAGCTCGGCCGGGTCGCCGATGCCATCGTCAACGATCGGCACCGGCGGCAAGCCGGGCACCGCTCCAGCAGGTACTGTTGGTACTCGGCCGGCGACTGAAATCAGTAACCCGAGGGTTTACAACTTCGAGCAACAATTGCTCGCGCAGCCGCTCGCCGTGGACGAGAGGTCAGACTTCCCTCGCCCTCCGGATAATACCGGCGGCCAAACACCCGGACGCCAACCCACATCACCCGACCAATCACCACCGAAGCAACGGCAGCAGCTGCGGCAAGTCCTGGGTTGTCAGCAGCCCAGACCCGCTACACACACCTGCAGGCGCTCGTCCGCCAAGGCCTGGCCGATCTGTTGAGAATAGTCGATGTCGTGGATCTGGCAGCAGTGCGCCCACCAGCCTTCGGGGAACAGGGTACAATACATCACAGAGCCCCTGCGCACTGAATGCTGATGCGGTGGGGCGCGACGGCCAGCGCCACAGCCTCCCGGCTCACCGTGCGTACCTCAGTCGGTAGGCCGCAATAGCGAGCGGTGGCGAAGGCTGAGGCGATCAGGAGGGCGCTGACCGGCGAGGAAGTTGGCCAGCCGTCGGAAGCCGCCCACAACTACGCATTCACACTCGCGGTCGAGCGCATCAGCGGCACCCCACTGGATGGCGGGTTTGAAACCTGGCAGATGAAGCGCGGCCATGAGCTTGAACCCGACGCCAGGATGGAGCACGAGATACAGACCGGTCTGGTGGTACATCGCGCCGGCTTCGTCACCACCGATGACGGCGTGTTCGGCGCCAGCGCCGACGGCCTGATCGGAGAGAACGGCGGCAGCGAGTACAAGTGCTTCCTGGCTCCGGAGAAGCTCCGCGCCTTCCACATCGACAACGACGCCAGCGGCATCATGGATCAGGTGCAGGGCTGCATGTGGATCACCGGACGCAAGTTCTGGCACATCGGCATGTACTGCCCTGCCCTTGAGCCTGTCGGCCGCCAGCTCTGGTGGCGGGAGTTCCAGCGCGATGACGACTACATCGAGGCACTGGAGGAAGACCTGTGGCGCTTCAAAATCCTCGTTGACCAGTACGAGGTGAGGCTTCGGGAGAAAGCAGCATGATCCAGCCCCCACACTTCCGCAGCCACGCAGAACAGCGGGCCATCCTCAGCTGCCCTGCCAGGAGTTGACGTAGGAAAAGCGGCGCCGCCAGCTTAGCTGCAATAAATGGAAAAAGTGATCTCGCCAATTATGAGCCCGAAGCAAAAGCTTCCTCTGCAGCTCGGATCTCCTGCAGAGCCTCCGTAGCCCGATCCTCCCAATACAGCATGAAGGTACTGGAGACCTCCGCAATGTCCTCCTCCGTTAGCCCAGCAGCTTCAAGCGCAGGCTCCATGGATCTGGCAATGGGGTTGCCTGGAACAACGCCTCCCCCCACCGATGACATGCCAGCGGACGAATAGAGCTGCCTTAGCAGGGCAAGCTGTGGAGCTGTGAAGCGTTCTGCGTAGAGCGGAGCAAGCACAGAAACAAAGCGCGCTTTGCTAAATGGCTTCATCGAGGCGTTGGTCAGAATGCGCTTCTGCCCAAGAGTGTATGGCCATGAGCGCAACTCGCTGGCCATCTTGAACTGCCAATCCCACCGCATTGAGCCAAGCATGGCTAGCACAAGCCATTCAGCCTCCATTTGAGCATCGGTCCTCTGACCAAGCTCGCCGCCCCCTTCCAGCCCTAACTGCTGGTCACCCTTGCCCACTGAGCAGCCCGCTGCCACTGCAAATGACAACGCGAAAAGTACTGCTAGAACACCACGCATCTCTCGATCCCTGATTTTTGGGGACCGCAGCATACCTGCGCGCCCGCTATGGCGGAACCCAGTTCATTTGCTCCGTATACCGCCGTCCCGGCGGGCCCCTATCAATCGCCTGGCTGCAGCACCGCTGCCGGCCGGGCTCTCTGCATGCCGGAGAAAGCATGTCCGCCTACGAACAGTTCCTGCAGAAGAAAGTCTGCGTCGCCCCGTCTCTCGGATTCAAGGTCGACCAGGCCCTGGTCAACCCCCGCATGAAGCCGCACTGCCAGGCGATCGTGCCATGGCTGCTCGATGGCGGCCGGCGCGCCTTGTTCGCCAGCTTCGGCCTGCACAAGACCGTCATCCAGTTGGAGGCCGTGCGCCTGGCCGCCGAGCACGCCGGAGGCCGCGGGCTGATCACCATCCCCCTCGGCGTGCGCCAGGAGTTCCGCCGCGATGCGGTGGAGCGCCTGGGCTGGGCTGAGCCGCCCCGCTTCATCCGCAGCATCGAGGAGGCCGACGAGACCGGCGTCTACTTGACCAACTACGAGACCGTGCGCGACGGCAAGCTGGACCCTCGCCACTTCGTGGCCACCAGCCTGGACGAGGCCGACTGCCTCCGCGGCTTCGGTGGCAGCAAGACATTCCGCGAGTTCATGCGCCTGTTCGCCGGCGACGATCGTAAGGCCGGCGTGAAGACCGAGGGCGTCCGGTACCGGTTCGTTGCCACGGCCACGCCCAGCCCGAACGACTATATCGAGCTGCTGGCCTACGCCGCCTACCTGGGCGTGATGGATGTCGGCGCCGCCAAGACCCGCTTCTTCAAGCGCAACAGCGAGAAGGCCGACCAGTTGACCATCCACCCCCACAAGGAGGAGGAATCCTGGTTGTGGGTCGCCAGCTGGGCGCTGTTCATCCAGAAGCCCAGCGACCTTGGATTCAGCGACGAGGGCTACACCCTGCCGGAACTGGATCTGCATTGGCACGAACTGCCCAGCGATCACAGCCAGGCCGGCACGGAGAAGGATGGCCAAGGCCGCCTGTTCAGCAATGCCGCCATCGGGGTGCAGGACGCGGAAGGTCAAGCGCGACAGCCTGCAGGACCGCATCGGCAAGCTGCAGGAGATCCGCGCGGCAGAGCCCGGCGCGCACCGGATCATCTGGCACGACCTCGAGGCCGAGCGCCACGCGATCGAGGCCGCGATCCCTGATGTGGTCAGCGTCTACGGCTCCCAGGTACTGGACGAGCGCGAACAGCTGATCGTCGAGTTCAGCGACGGCAAGTTCCCCGAGCTGGCCGCCAAGCCCGTGATCGCCGGCGCCGGCTGCAACTTCCAACGCCACTGCCACCAGGCCGTATTCCTGGGCATCGGCTTCAAGTTCCGCGACTTCATCCAGGCCGTCCACCGCATTCAGCGGTTCGGCCAGCAGCACCGCGTCCGCATCGACCTGATTTACACCGAGGCCGAGCGCGACATCCGCCGCCAGCTGGAGCGCAAGTGGCGCCAGCACGACCTACAGGCACAGAAAATGACCCAGATCATCCGCGACTTCGGCCTGGCGCACGCCGCCATGGCCCAGCAGCTGGCGCGCTCGCTCGGCGTCGAGCGCGTCGAGGCCTCCGGCGAGCACTACACCGTCGTGAACAACGACTGCGTTCTGGAAACCCAATGCATGGAGTCGGACAGCGTGCATCTGGTGCTGACCAGCATCCCGTTCGGCAACCAGTACGAGTATTCGCCCAGCTACAACGACTTCGGGCACACCGACAACGCCGAGCACTTCTGGCAGCAGATGGACTACCTGATCCCCGAGCTGTACCGCGTTCTGCAGCCTGGCCGGGTCGCCGCCATCCATGTGAAGGATCGCATCACGCCAAGCGGTATCTCCGGCATGGGCTTTCAGGTAGTCGAGCCGTTTAGCGACCAGTGCATCGCCGCCTTCCGCAAGCACGGCTTCGGCTTCCTGGCCCGCAAGACCATCGTCACCGACGTGGTGCGCGAGAACGCCCAGACCTACCGCCTCGGCTGGGCCGAGCAGTGCAAAGACGGAAGCCGCCAGGGCGCAGGCATGCCAGAGTACCTGCTGGTCTTCCGCAAGCCACCAACCGATCGCGCGAACGGCTACGCCGACGTGCCGGTGGTGAAGAGCAAGGAGGTATACACCCGGGCTCGCTGGCAGTTCGACGCCCACGGGTTCACCCGCTCCAACGGCAACCGCCCGCTGATGCCCCAGGATCTGGATGGCCTCGACCAGGCCGCCATCTTCCAGCGCTTCAAGGCCCACAGCCTGGAGAACGTCTACGACTTCCGGCATGACGTGATGATCGCCGAGCGGGTCGACAAGTCGGGATGGCTACCCAGCAGCTTCATGCTCCTGCAGCCGCAGAGCTGGCACCCGGACGTGTGGACCGACATCACCCGGATGCTGACCCTGAACAGCACTCAGGCTGCAAAGGGCCGCGAGCAGCACATCTGCCCGCTGCAGTTCGACATCGTAGACCGCGCGATCGAGCAGTACACCATGCCCGGCGAGGTCGTCTACGACCCCTTCGGCGGCATCGGCGCCACGCCCTACCGCGCGATCAAGCACGGACGCTACGGCCGCGCCTGCGAACTGTCCCCGCCCTACTTCCTCGACATGGCCGCCTACTGCGCTGCGCAGTCGCGTGACATGGCCATGCCTGACTATTCGCTCTGCTCGAGAACGAACAGGCCGGTGCGGCTTAAGCGCGATCCATGGTTTCCCAAGTGAGGGTGTAAGGGGCAGCAGTGAGCTGAACCCTACACCAGCGATCTCCACACTCGATACAGGTATAGAAATCCATGTCCTTGCCGATCGGGGCACGCTCCCCGGTTTTCTCGAAGCCATCTGGCCTGTAACCGTTGTCGACTTGGTGCATCGACTTCTCACAGCACTGATTGATCACAGCTCGTATCCCTCATCGGTTCCGGCAGGTACCGAATCATCACCCCAATTCCTCACCGCTAGCCACTGGAAAGTAGTTGCTTTCCAGAAGGGGTCCCCATGCTTAAAAGAATCCAACTCTGGAGCAGCGGCGGCGGCGTCCAATCAGCCATGGCTGCCTAAGCGGACACTGCTTCACCTGAGGCGACCGCTACTTGCTCTGCCTTAAGTAGCCGATGAACAATGCGATGACAGTTAGCGCAAAGGCACTGCAGGTCCTCGAGTCGCGTCTGGTGCTCATCAGCCATAGCAGCGACCTGAACCTTATTGTGGTGCACCTCAATGCAGGCTTCGCCTGCATCGCCATATTCCTTAACTGGATCCAGGGTGCATCGCTCGCAGAAGAGCCGCCCATGCAATGCACGGAAGTGATCCTTCTTGGCTTTTGCCAAGCCGGCCCCACGCTCCTTTCGGAGATGGGTCACGAGCCTCGGCTGCCCCTCAGACCAGACGCGATCCTCGTAGGAAATTTGCAGATCTGGGATCGGTGCAGGCTCTTCCTTCGGCAAGATCAGATAGCCAGCATCTGCAAGGATCTCGAAACATGGGCTGCCAATTCCTGCGGTGAAGTGCTTCGGTTGCACCTGAAACTCCAGCGCCTGAGTGGCAGCCAGACCGAAGACCGCTTTGGGCGGCAAGCGGCTCCCCCCTTCTACAATCAGGTCGTAGTCGGTCGACGGTCCGAATCCCGGTACCTCAACTCCGCCAAGAAAGTCTTGAACTGCTTGCCACACATGCCTCGCTGATACTCTGCGAAGCTGCTCTACCGGTAAGCGCTCGAGCTCTCTGCCGGGCTTCTGGCCTGTCGAGAAGGAGTCCGCAAGGCGCCGGATTTTCGAGGCGGACTGGCCAGCGAGGCCGAGTACTAGTTCACCTAGCTCAGTAGAGATAGCTGCCAGGTAGATGCTTTGGTTGCCGTCGCCGCTAGTCCTCTGCAACGGCGAGTACTTCTCGGGAAGCAGTTCAGCTATTTGCGGCAAGTGGTCCTTGGGTCGAATGGGGGGACTCAAGTAGGTCCAGGTAACTGGTACCTTCCATCCCATTTCGCTCCAAGTCTCACCTGCAGAGCCATATTCGGTTGGCTTGGGTGCATCGACGTAGCTGTCGCGCGCAACCCCAATGGCTTTGATCAGTGTTTCAGCGTAAGAAATGATGATGTCGCCAGGTCGCACCAGCGTAAGGTTGATATACGCCTGATTGCGCACGCCCCCCTTCTTCTCTCGTGGAGACCAGATATAGCCCTCAGCAAGCTCCACTCGGCTCGTTTGCTTATGGTTTACCCACCAGAATCCACTCGCCGGGCGCGGGTCGCAGCGATTACAGAACTGCAGTGGTTTTCCGAATTGCCGATCACTCCAATCCTTTAGCGCGTCAAGGGATTCAGAACAGACCTTGTAGTAAGAACCAGTGGTGAAGTTCTTGCCTTGGACGATCAGCTTGCATGAGGAGGTGTGCGCGAGCGGGTATTGAGGAACAGAATGTCGCTTGTCTATGTTGGCGACATACCCGGAAGGGTGGGCGCCCACCCATTCAAGGTACTGATCCTCAGCGCCCCAGAATTTCGTGACCGCCGAAAACGACACGGCGGCGGCGGCCTGCTCAGCAACTAGCGACTGGACCTCCTGGCCCGTAGCATCGTTAGTGGCTGCGCAAGTGTGACGAACTGGTGCTGATCGAACTTCGCGATGGGCTACCGCATCGGCCAGATTTGGTATCAGGTGAACCCAGCGAACACCGAGCCAATGCCTATGACCGTTAGCGAATGCCGGAGTGAGTTGGGCTTGGTCTACAAGCTCATAGGGTCTGGTGGGATCTATCTCAGCCACCGCAACGAATCCTGTGTCCTCGGCATAGGCCAAGATTCGATCGCCCTGCTGGAACCTCGTGAGAATTTTCTCACCATCGTCACCGGGCTGGTTCTCAAACCCACACGTGAGAATGCTCAATCGCTGCAGCTCCGACCACCAGTTCTGGTCCGCGGTCTTGGAGCCGATATTGAAGACGTAGTAGGTCATCTGCTTCCTGCATCGTACTGCTTCGGAAGCGAAACGCTAACGCATCAGGTCACTATCTGGCCACTGGCTTAAAGGCGATCTCAGGGATGTGCGCCTGGGAGGAATGGCCACCCTCGCCTTCACCATCGAGGGAGTCGAGTTCATCGGCGGCCATATGTATCAGCAGGCATGGCACTGCAAGTTCTCCGACGAGAAGTTCACAGTGCCCTGGTCGTTGTGCCCGCGGTCGACGCTGAATGAGTTGATATAGCTTATGCCAAGCATTTCTCTTTCAGATTGTACTTATCATAGGCAACACGATGAGGCAGGCGCTTGAATATATCCAGTGATTTAGCGAGCCGCTTTAGTTTCTTATCCTCATTGCCAACCATATAAATAAACAGCCCCTCAACCTCGGTAGCGCTTAACGACGACAGCACGATATTTACATAAAAATCCCTAGCCTTCTTGTCCGACCGCATATAGCTGGGCAGAAAAGCCACCACAAGATCATCAATCATTAAACGCGAGTCATTACAATAATCACTCACATGATGAAATATACTACTTAGCAAATGAAAATAATGCCCTGCACTATCCTCAACACTAAAAGAAAACGCCTTACAATTTTGCACAAACTGATCATAGCTAGAATCATCATCGACATAATTCAGACAGTCTGCGTGACGCGCAGCTACTTCTCTCGTTATCACTGGCAGCCCATATATTGGCTCCACAGGCCCCTTCCTCGTTTTAACTAGCGCCTCCAGAACTCTAGTTTTCATCTCCAGAAGCCCATATAGCGAAGACTCGAAATTCTGCTTCTCAATCAGGAGGCTCTGCTTATTGAAAATCTCTGTTTGTTTATTCTGGATATCAATAGCCGATCTCGCCTCGGCGCGTGCGGCCTGGACTTCTTGCGCTTGTCCCCGCAAGCTTACAAGAACTGCTATCAGAGCTAGAAAGCTAAGAGACGGGTTAAGAACTCCACCAACAAAATCCCCAATCTGCCCCCAGTGGGCAGCACTTCCGACATGCTTTGTTTCGATCAATGGAATGTCATAACCAATAAAAAAATGCGCCCCAACTAAAAGCGCGACAATCCCAAATAGCGTCAGAGCAAAAGCCAAAATCACTGAAATCAGCTGATCGATATTTCTTCCGTCCTTCGGCTCTGCTGCATTTTCGCCTGAGCTATCGTCCCAGTTACCCGCCATATCTAACTCCATCAGTTGGCTATCGGTGTTACCGCTTCGCTTGACCCTATCCCAACTCCCCTGCTTCACGCCACTGGCGAGGTATGGCCTCGCAGTCGACCTCCTCCACCGCCAACATCACACCCCGCACCTGCTGGTGCGGGGCAGCGAGGTATCGCCATGTCCGAAGCATCGGAATTCCTGGGCGACGACGAACTGGCTGCCATGATCGGCGCCAAGACGCCAAGAAAACAAATCGCCTGGCTCACCGACAAGGGCTGGAAGTTCGAGGTCAACGCGGCCAAGAGGCCTGTCGTCGGCCGGCTGTACGCGCGCCTGCGCCTGGCCGGCGTGGAGCCCACCCCATCGGTCGCAGTTGAAACACCCTGGACCCTGGGCCTGAGCAAAGTGAGCTGATATGCGCCCGAAGGACCCCGCCAATCGGGATATGCCACCACGGATGCTGAAGCGGGTGCGCACCCTACAGTCAGGAAAGCAGTGGGTAGGCTACTACTACAACGGCCGCGACGAGAACGGCAAACGTGTCGAGACTCCGCTGGGCAGCTACCTCGACGCCGCCCGCACCGAGTGGGCACGCCTGGAGCGCTCTGCCGAGCCGCCGAAGCCGAAGCACCTGATGGGCGCCATCTTCGACCGGTACGAGCGCGAGATCATCCCAGGCAAGAGCCCGCGCACCCAGCAGGACAACCGGAACGAGCTGAAGCAACTGCGCAAGGCCTTCGAGAATGCCCCCATCGACGCCATCACCCCGCACGTCGTTGCCCAGTACCGGGACGCCAGGACGACGAAGACGCGCGGCAACAGGGAAATCGCCCTGCTCTCGCACGTCATCAACATCGCCAGGGAGTGGGGGCTGACGGACAAGGAGAATCCCTGCGCGAGGGTGCGGCGGAACAAGGAGAAGGCGCGCGACTACTACGCCGCTGACGACGTGTGGGGCTGCGTGTATGCCCACGCAGTGCAGGAGCTGCGGGACGCGATGGATCTGGCCTACCTGACAGGCCAGCGGCCGGCCGACTCAATCAAGCCCATCCTGGCCGACCTGACCAAGGAGCACATGCTGGTCGCCCAGGGCAAGACCACGAAGCGCCTGCGCATTCGGCTACGCAGCGACGATGGCGAACTGACCGGCCTGGGCCGCTTCATTGAGGGGCTTCTGGAGCGCCGCAAGCTGGCCGGCATCCGCTCCAGCCCCCTGATCACCAACCCGAACGGCCTGCGGCTGAGCTATGCGATGCTGCGCAACCGCTGGAACGAGGCAAGGGCCAGGGCAGCGAAGGCGGCCGATGACGACGGCGACCGGAGCCTGGCGGAGCGCATCCGCAGCTTCCAGTTCCGAGACATTCGCCCGAAAGCCGCGTCGGAAATCGAAGACCTGACCGCCGCAAGCAGACTGCTGGGCCACTCGAAAGAGTAGATCACGAAGACGGTATACCGGCGCGTCGGCGAGGTGGTGAACCCGACGAAGTAGCCGGGCCATTGCGGAAACGATCCGGATGGTTGCGGAAACAGGGTGTTTCCCTGCGGGCAAAGAAAAAGCCCCGCAGACCTGAATCTGCGGGGCTTTCCATAGTGGAGGCCGAGGTCGGAATCGAACCGGCGTACACGGATTTGCAATCCGCTGCATGACCACTCTGCCACCCGGCCTCAAACGAAAACGCTACTCTTGGCAGCGCCTGCGTCAATAAATCGGAGTGGGGAACGAGGCTATTCTTAGCTTCTAACTCTTTGATTTAACAAAGATTTCCGCACTCACTACGTGAGCAGCGGACGCATTATGGCCTTGTTTGCAGAGCCAGGCAAGTCCAGCGTCGACTTTTTTCCTGCCCCGAATGGGGAAAGCCGCTGCTCCTCTTTCCCTTGCGCCCACCTAGTTTTTCACCATCACCTCCAGCGGGCTGAGCCTGAGGATCAGGAGGTTGGGATCGGCATCTATCTGCTCGCGCGTGAACGGGATCGGTTGCCATGCCTGGCGCGAAAAGAGCTCGGTCTGGTCCGCGAAATGCGGCGATTTCGGATCACTGGACTGCGAGAAGGCCAGCAGCCCCTTCGCCACCGGCCCCTGCTCGTCGAAGCTGACCAACTGGATGTAGCTGCTGCCGCCCACCACCTCCAGATGCCCGCCCTCTCCGGGCTGGCTCTGGATCGCGTTGTAGATGCCCAGGTGTCCGTCACCGCCGGGAATCGGGATTCGTACAGTGCCCCGCTTGGCCAGCTGGATCTGGCCCCAACTGGTGCCGGCCGGCAGATGCGTTTCAGCGATCTGACGCGCCGCCTCGCTCAGCGCCTGTTCGAGCTGCGCAGCCACTTGCGGGTCCTGCCAGGCCAGACCGCGCGGCGTGTGCAGCGGGTCCTGCGGATCGAAGGGATGACGCCAGACCGAATCGGGCTCGGCGAGCACCTTCATGAAGAGCTGGAAGTACAGCATGCCCAGCCCGCTCTCCAGCGTTGCACGCCTGTCCCACCCGGCCAGCGCCTTGCAGCTTTCCACCAGCCCCCGTTCCGCTGTGCGGGACGCGCAGAATGCCAGGAGGTCATCGAGAACCAGATCGGCCAGGTAGACCCGGTTGTCGGTCACCAGCTGTTCGAGAAACGCCTCGCTCAACGGCTTTTCCCCACGGCTTTCGAGGGACTTCAGGGCATAGCGGGTACGCGCGCTGAGCGGCCGGCCTTCGCGGCTGACCAAAGGAGAAAAGCCCGTCAGCGGTGCGGCGGGGTTGCTCAGCCAGGCGCTGTCGTTAGAGTTCTGCACGAAATCGTCGCGCTGCAGCAGCGGCAGGTCACGGCCCGCCACGACGCCGGCCTGTGCCGCCCCCGGGTCCGTCTGCCAGTTGCAATCGCTGCGGCTGCCGTCCAGGCCAGGCAGTCCGTGGGCCAGCAGGGCCTGATCGACGCACGCCCCCAGTTGCTCAGGGGAAAGCTTCGGCACCAGCGAGCCGTTCATGTACAACGCGCTGCCACGATCATCCACCGCCAGGGTGTTGACCCACGGAATCCCCTGGGTGCCCTGGATCGCCGCGCGGAAGGTCTGCAGATCGCTGGCCTGGTTCATCTCCAGCCACTGCTGCAGGACGCGGGTGTTGCCCAGGTTGACGTCCTGCAGGGCGTAGGCGTGCTGCCGGCTCCAGTCGAGCAGGCCGGGCCAGTTCAGCACCGGGCCGAAGGTGGACTCATAGATGTCCCGGGTCTGTTTCGACAGGCGCCCGTCCGCTCCGAGCACATCGATGCTCAGAGAGGTCCGGCGCAGCGGCAGACTCTTCCCGTCGAGCAGGTAGCGCGTAGGATCGTCCGGGTCCAGCGCCAGCCTGTGCAAGGTGAAGTGGCTGGAGGTATCCACGGTGTGGGTCCAGGCCAAGTGCTGGTTGAAGCCGATATTCACCACCGGCAGGCCGGGCAACGCGGCGCCCATGACGTCCAGCTTGCCCGGCACGGTCAGGTGCATCTGGTAGAAACGCAGCCCGCCGCTCCAGGGGAAGTGTGGATTGGCCAGCAGGCGTCCCTTGCCGTTCTCGGTGCGCTGCCCGCCCACAGCAATGGCATTGCTGCCGCGCTCCAGACGGAAGTCCGGCAGGCGCGCTGCCAGGTCGGTCATGGCACGAGGCCTGGACACGGCAGCCGCCTCCCGGGGCGGCGTGGCGGCCAGCATGGCATCGGCGAACTGGCCGATGCCGCCTTCGACCAACAGGCGCCGCACCAGCCGCACCATGTCGTCCTCTTCCAGCGGGCGCAACCAGGCGGCGCCACGGCAGGTGGCAGGCTGGCGGTCATCGGCCAGATAGCGATTGAATCCCTGCACGTAGCCGGACAACAGCTGGCGGATCGCAGGCGTCTGGCTGTCGCGGAACACGGCGATGGCCTCGTCGGTGTTCAGCCAGCGGAAGAAGAAGTCCGACTGGACATTCTCCATCCCGGCGGAGGAGCGCCCCTCCGAACCGAGGAAGCGGGCTCGCTCGCCCCGCACGGTCAGCACCTCATCGGCCAGCAGGCACAGGTTGTCCCGCGCGTACGCGTAGCCGATGCCATAGCCCAGGCCGTGTTCGTCGGCCGCACGGATGTGCGGAATGCCGAAGGAGGTCCAGCGGATTTCGGCTTTGTAGGTCATCGGCGCATCGGCCATTGCCGTGGCCATGAAGCACCCTGCCGCCAGTGCGATAAGAATCCTGCGCACGCCCATCTCCCGTCATGAAATACGCGCCGGGGCTCGGCGCGCGATCAGGGAGAGACGCGGTGAAGACGAGGAAATTTAGCGGTAGCGCAAGCGGGAAACCCGGCGGGCGGCATCATCGGGGTCGGCCTTGGAATACTCCATTTCCTTGACCCGGATGCGGCAATGCTTCATCGCATTGACGATGTGCTTCTCGACCATGTCCTTGGAGATGCCCATCCGCGAGGCAATCTCATGGTGGGCCATCCCGTCCAGCTTGCGCAGCAGGAAGGCTTCGCGACAGTTGGAGGGCAACTCGCCCAATGCGCGCTCGACCAGCTCGGCGCGCTGGCGCAGGTACAGCGAATCCTGCGGGGAGAGGAATTGGTTTGCGGCCTGCGCCTGTGGTTCGATATCGTCGAGCGATTCGCTCTGCCGCACGACGCTGCGGCGATGAACGTCCACGACGATGTTCAGCGCCGTACGATATAAGTAGGCCTGCGGATACTCGGCTGCGATGCCGCGCCCGCCTTCAAGCACGCGCACGTAGGCATCGTGGGCGACATCCGCTGCCAGATGCTGATCACGCAGTCGTACGGTCAGGTAATGAACCAGTTGCCGGTAATACTTCTCCATGCTCCTCCCCAGGCAGAAACGCAGCGCCCTTGCGCCCCAGGAATGCGTGACAAAAGGCCGCCATGCTTGCCCGACCAGCTACCTTGAGCCACTATCGGTCGCATTCTATACTGGCACAGTGCCAAATCATAATAATTCTCATATTTAATAGAAATCCCATTGTATTGCTTGATTGCTTCCCAGCCGAACCGGTAGCCCGATGACTCTCCACACTTCATCCCATGCGGTAGACGACAGCCTCGCCGAGGAAGCGGCCCGCTGGTGCATGCGTCTGCACGCGGATGACTGCACGGATGAGGAACGAGCGGCATTTGATCGCTGGCTGAACAGCGATCCGGCCCATGCCCGCGAGTACCAGGGCATGATGGAGATCTGGCTGGTCAGTGAGCATCTGCCCAGCCAAGCCACGCAGCCTCGCTCCCGCACCACCCTCGAGCAGGCTCCCCCGGCGAGCCCGCGCAGACGCCGGAGCAAGCGCTTCGTAGCGACCACGGCTGCGCTGGTCCTGGGGCTGGGAGGGTGGCTGGGTTGGCACCAGGGGCTGCTGCCGAACAACATCCAGCGCTATCACGCCGGCGAGAACATGCGTATCGCCACCCTGCCCGACGGTTCGCGCGCCGAGCTCAACCTGGGCACCACGCTCTGGTTCGGCAATTTCCGCGATGGCCGCAGCGTGGCGCTCCGCGAAGGCGAAGCCTATTTCGAGGTCCGGCACGATGCCGAGCACCCCTTCGTGGTATACGCCGGCAACGGCAGCATCACCGTCACCGGCACCCGCTTCAATGTCTGGACCTATGGTGACCAAGTGGTGGTCACGCTGACCGAAGGCTCGGTCAAGGTACAGAGCGATCTGAGCGAACCCAGCCAGGTGGCCTACCTGTCGCCGGGCCTGCAGGCCCGCTTCAACGATGGCGACGAACTGCCGCACGTATCGAGCGCGGGCACCAACGCGCTCTCCTGGCGCGCCGGCAAGCTGGTGCTCGACGACCTGACGCTCGCCGAGGCCCTGCCGGTGATCAACCGCTATCTGGATAAGCCGGTTCGACTGGCCGACCAGAAGACCGCACGGGTACGCATCGGCGGCATCTACGACACCCGCAACGTCGCCCAACTGGTGCAGACCCTGCCCAAGGTGCTGCCGGTCTACCTGAGCCAGAACGCCGACGGCGAGACCGTCATCCACAGCCGCTGACTAAATATCCCCCCCGCCTTCTCGTCTCAACGACTCAAGCCGAGCCCTCGGCACTCCCGTCGGCATCCGAGAAGGCCTCCATGACGCCCACCGCAGACAGCCTCACCCGCGAAACCCTGAGCATCCTCAAACCCTTCTGGCCGCAGGTGCTGCTCTCTGCACTACTTGGCATCGCCGGGGGGCTGAGCATCACCGCCCTGCTGGCCACCATCAACCGCGCCATGAACACAGAGGCCGGCCCCGACCTGGGCCTGGCGTCGCTGTTCGCCCTGCTCTGCGTCGCCACCGTGGCCTGCTCCACTCTGTCCAAGCTGCTGACCAACTACGTGGGCCAGCGGGTGGTGGCCAACCTGCGTCGGGACTTGGCATCGCGCATCCTCTGCGCCCCCATCGAACAACTGGAACGCTATCGGGCGCACCGCCTGATTCCGGTGCTGCTGAACGACATCGGCGCCCTCAGCACCTTCGCCCTGAGCGTGGCACCCATGCTGATCGCCCTGACCGTGACCCTCGGCTGCCTGACCTACCTGGCCCTGCTGTCCTGGCCGATCCTGCTGATCACGGTACTCACCGTGATCCTCGGCAGCGGCGCGCAGTACCTGGCGCACCGCAAGGGCACCCACAGCATCCAGGCGGCCCGCGACGGCGAGGACGAATTGCAGAAGCACTACCAGGCCATCTCCGCCGGCGCCAAGGAACTGCGCATCCAGAGAAGCCGCCGCCAGGACCTGCTGGACCGACAGATCCACGGCACCACCGAGCGGATCTGCCGGGCCAACATCCGCGCCGCCGGCATCTTCATCAGTGCGGAGACCTTCGGCTCGATGCTGTTCTTCGCGGTGATCGGCATGGCCATCGCCTTCCTCGCCATCTGGCCCACAGGCGAAAGGACGGTATTGGGTGGCTTCGTGCTGGTCATGCTGTACATGAAGAGCCCGCTGGAGCAGCTGGTCGACAATATTCCCAACCTCAGCCGGGCCAAGGTCGCTTTCCGCCGCATCAACGAACTGGCCCAGCGCTTTTCCACGGCCGAACCCGATCTGCTGGGTGAAAAAGCCGCGCCAACCGTCCTCGAGCTGGAGCGCATCGAGCTGCGCCAGGTGCGCTATGACTATCCCCAGACCGCCGGCAGCCAGCCCTTCCACCTGGGGCCGATCGACCTGAGCATCCGTCGAGGCGAGATAGTCTTCATCGTCGGCGAGAACGGCTGCGGCAAGACCACCCTGATCAAGCTGCTACTGGGTCTCTACGCCCCCCAACACGGCGAGATACGCCTAAACGGGCAGGCGGTTCACGCCGAGCATCGTGACGACTACCGGCAACTGTTCACCACCGTGTTTACCGATTACTACCTGTTCGACGAACTGCTTCAGGGGCGCTCCGAGCTGCCGCAGGAGGCACTCAAGTATCTGGAGCGCCTGGACATCGCCCACAAGGTCGGCATCCGCGACGGCGCCTTCACCACCACCGATCTGTCCACAGGCCAGCGCAAGCGCCTGGCCCTGGTCAACGCCTGGCTGGACGACCGCCCGGTGCTGGTGTTCGACGAGTGGGCCGCCGACCAAGACCCGGCCTTCCGCCGGGTGTTCTACACCGAGCTGCTGCCCGAGCTGAAACGCCAGGGCAAGACGATCATCGTCATCTCTCACGACGACCGCTATTTCGATATTGCCGACCAACTGGTGCACATGCATGCCGGACATGTCGTGAACGAGTCAACGACCTGTCCGGCATGAACGATTCTGGTCAGCGGATCGAGGTACGCGCGTCACCAGCCACGCCCCGAGTTGACCCAGAAATTGACGGATAGCGAGGTGGATACCGACTCGACCTGGTGGAACCAGCCATCCGGCAGGAACAGCAGGTCGCCCGCCTCTAGCTCGATGCGCAGGAAGACCACCTCTTGAGCACCCGGGAAGCGCTCGTAGTCGGGAGCGTCCGGGTTCACCTCGCAGCCCTCCAGCCCACCTTCGGGCGACGTCGACCAGGTACCCAGTGCCTCGCGATGGTGGGGGGCTGCCAGAATGAAGGACTTGCGCCCCCAGACCTGGGCGAAGAGGTTGTCCGTATCATCCCGGTGCAATGGCGTGAGCGTACCCTTGGGGCCGATCCAGATGCGCGGCTTGATGTACAGCGAGTGCTCGAAGTAGTCGGGAAAGCGGATCAGCTCAAGCAATTGGGTCGGGAGGACGTTGTTGCCCATGTAGGGCGGCGGAACACCCTCCTCCTGCTCCCCGTCGAGCGCCGCGATGAAGTCTGCCATCGAGGTCGAGCGGAAATCGCGTTCGGTGGAGAAGGTCTTCTCCACATAGTCGCCGTGCCGGGTGATACCCTGCAGCTCGGCGAAATACGTCAGCGACTCCTCGCGGCTCATGTTGAACAGCGGCCAGTCGGCCAGGGCATTGCTGATGATGACTGGCAGCCCCTGCGGCAGATAGCGGCTGCGGAACTCCTCCACCGACAGGCCATCACGCGGTCGCCGCTCTACCGCCAGCAACGGAGTCTGGGCCGCCGAGACCCGGTCGGCGGTGCGCTCCGGAGCGGCATAACGCTGATTCATGTCGCGCGTCTGCTCGGGCGGTGCAGAGCCCCGGCGAGCCGCGTCAATGATCTGCGGCAGCAACGTAGCGAGCCCCATCTGCCCACCTATCCTGAGGCGACCGCTGGCGAACAGCTCCTCGACGTCCTGCTGCCCCTGCAGAATCCCGGCGAAATCCTGCTCGCCCAGTTCGATAGTGACATCGGCGGCGGGATGGCGGCCTGGGCGGATGGTCACCTGGTCGCCGACCTCCGACCAGACGACATTGTCCGCCGAGAAGACGAACTGGAAGACCCCTCGGGCTCCTACCGCCTGCGCACCGGCGAACAGAGTGGACAATACAGCGGACAGATCCATGATCGGCTCTCCTGCAGAGCAACATGCTTTTCTCAGGAAACGAACGATGCCGGACCTGAATTATCCAGCCTCAGGCGCGCGAGGCACCACGCGCCAGGTGGCGCCCATACCAGGGCCGGCGTGGTACCCGCCCCTCCAGGCGCTCTGCCTCTTCCTCCCCGGCGAACACGATGCGCAGCGCGAGCTTCATGGTCTCGATGTCCAGCTCGCCGTCGTCGTTACGGTTACCATGTCCCCAGGCTCCGCAGCCGGCCCCCATAGGCCCCAGCCAGGGTTCGGTGACACGTACCCAGGGGCCGGGGGCGAACCAGTGCACGTCGTCGACCACCTTGCGCACCACCTGGCCGGGATGTACCTGTTCGTGAGCCAGGAACCAATCCTCGATACGGTCGTCGATCCAGCCATGGAACGACCAGAACACCGGATCGACATGGGAGGAGAACGGATCGCCCAGGTAGTCGTTGCCGGGGCGGAACCAGCGATCGGCGAAGTCGGCCGAATCTCGACCATAGAGCGCCGGAAAGCCGCTGTTGGGATCACGCGGTATCGAGGCCCAGCGCATGTGCAGCCAGTCGTGGGTGCCCAGCTCGATGCGAGCGCCCAGTTCGCTCAGGCACAAGGTGCTGAGATATTCAGGGTCCCGATACTGGGCTTCCCAGGCCTGGAAATCACCGTAGTAGCCTTCGCTGCTCTTGATGTAGTAGAGCCACTGGTTGAATTCGTCGTCGCCTTCGGACTCCCAGGCGGGCGGAACGGAAAAACCGTCGAGATTGGCCAGGTAATCCACGAATGCCTGAACTCCATGACCGATATAGGGTCTGGGCGGAGGCAGGCTGGGCCAGGAAGGAAGGTCCTGAAGGGACCTCGCACGCATCAGCATCTTTCGATGCATGAACAGGAAATCTTCCCCGGAGCCGTTACGGTGCCGATGCTTGCCCCGCGCATCACGCTCCTCACCCAGAGGACCGGCCTGCCAGCCTAGCGCGCGCAGCCCTTGGCGACGCGTCTCGTCCAGCCGGTGCCAGCGATCGCGGCTGGCATGCCAGAGCTGGTGGAACAGGCGATGACCGGGCGAGACCAGCCAGGCCTCCAGCTCCGGCGCGTAGGGCAGCCTCTCGCGAGACGAAACGAACGTCCGGCGGACCGCGACGAAATCACTTTGCGAGGTCGACAGCCCAGCCTGGACACCCGAGCGGCGCATATGCCCACTCAACGTCGCAGCACCTCCGCCGGTGCTCCACTCACCCCAGATTTCATCGAAGATCGCCGTGCACTCCAGCGAGCGTCCCTGACCATCCACCATCTTCAAGCGCAATTCCGGTGCCTTGTCGCCGGCCAGCTGGCCAAACACCTGAAGCCCCTCAGCGCCATAGGGCGGCTTCCCCAGATAACCACGCAGCGCCCGACCGCCAGGGCCAACATCCAGCAGCAATTGCACCTCACCAGGCGGAATCTCGGGAAAACCCTCGCGCCCCGCGATGAGACGAACATCCCATACGCCGACCAGCCGGCTGGTCAGCAGTGCATCCTGCAGCACCGGCACGGGCGTGCCCGGCTCGTCTGACGAAAGCTCGGCAGCCTCCGCCTCCTCCCATTTGCGATGGGCATAGATGCCCGCTGGCAAAGCCGCCGCCACTGCCAGCCCTGCCACGAACCCCCGTCGAGAAAACTTCATGCTTCGCTCGCTATCCAGCCACATCCAGCGAAAACGAACCTCGGGACAGCGGATTTATGACTGAATGGCCTCGGCGCTAAATTCCCTCTCCGCCGGCTCGTTCTCCCAACGAATCGGCCCTCACCGGTCGGCGAAACCATCAACGCTGGGAGCCCCATGAGCACTCGTCGCGCCACCTGGAAATGGCTATTCCTGATCGTTCCGTCATTGATCGCCATGGCGGCGGTCGCCCTGTTGGTCTGGTGGCTTTTCCCACCCAGCCTCCCGCCTTACCCTCTCGACGTCATGCGCAGGGCCAACGACCTGCAGGAAAGGATCCTGTCGTTCGACGCCCACCTCGATATCTCGCCCAACTTCGGCAGCGAAGGTCACGAGGCAGACCAGGACGGCTCCACGCAGTTCGACCTGGTCAAGGCCGAACGCGGTCGCCTGAGCGGTGCGGCGCTGGCCATATTCGCCTGGCCGGAATTCTGGGTCGGCGCCAACGGCCCGCACCGGCCGACCCCAGGTTTCGTCGAGGCCGCACGCAACGAGCAGGAAGCACGCTACCGGATCATCACCGGCATCGCCCGCGACTTCCCCGAACGGGCCGGCATCGCCTATACGCCGGCGGACTTCCGCCGACTGGCCCACGAAGGCAAGTTCGCCATCGTCATCAGCATGCTCAATGCCTACCCGCTGGACGACGACGTCTCGCGCCTGGACGACTGGGCCGCACGCGGCATGCGCATCTTCGGCTTCAGCTACGTGGGCAACAACGCTTGGGCGGACTCCTCCCGCCCCATGCCCTTCTTCGGTGACTCTCCCGACGAGCATGGCGGTCTCTCCGATCTTGGCCGCCAGGCCGTGAAACGGCTTAACGATCTGGGTGTGGTCATCGACGTCTCGCAGATGTCCAGCAGCGCCCTGGAACAGGTCGCCGAACTCACCCAAGCGCCGATCATCGCCTCGCACTCGAGCGTGCGCGGCCTGGTGGACCTGCCTCGCAACCTCACCGACCGGGAACTGCGCCTGATCCAAAAGACCGGCGGGGTCGTCCATATCGTCGGCTTCTCCTCGATGCTTCGCCCCTTCTCCAAGGAGACACTCGCGGAGGTCAACGTCATGCGTGCCAGCTTCGGCCTGCCGGACGTGGCCAACCTGGCCCAGGCCAGCATGCCGGCCGATCCAGTGTTCTCGATATGGCCGGAGAAGAGATTCGGCGAATACGCCAGCCAGCTCTACGGCATCCTCGAAACCGATCCTCAGGCGGGTCTGAAAGAGTTCGGCGACGCCATCGACTATGCGGTGAAGAAGATCGGCATCGACCACGTCGGCATCAGCTCCGACTTCAACGACGGCGGCGGCGTGGCCGGCTGGGAGAACGTCGGCGACGCTCGCAACGTCACCGCCGAACTCATCCAGCGCGGCTATTCGGACGAGGACATCGCCAAGCTGTGGGGCGGCAATTTCCTGAGGGTATGGGAACAGGTCCAGCAAGAGACCGCCTCAGGAATGCCTGGCAACAGGCGCCCCGTGACATCCGCCATTCGATAGCATCGACGGAACCCATCGCATGTCACCGATACTCGAAACAGCCTTTCCCAGACCCAGCGAGTCGGCAAACGAACTCGAACACGCCAGCGCCCGCACGCGCCTTGTCGCCATCGACGCTCTCAGGGGGTTGGTCCTGCTGTCCATGCTGGTCGACCACGTACGGGAGACATTCTTTCTCCACCATCCGATCGGAGATCCTGTCGACTATCAGACCACGCCGCTGGGGTTGTACCTGACCCGGATGGTGACAGAGCCTTGCGCACCGGTCTTCGTTTTCCTCACCGGTCTGTCCGCCTATCTCTTCAGCCAGACACACAGCCCCGGTGAAACCTCGCGCTTTCTGCTCAAGCGCGGACTGTTCCTCATCCTGCTCGAATTCACCTTGGTGGATTTCGCCTGGAGCGGGGAATTCCCACCACAGACCCTGAACCTACAGGTGATCTGGTGCATCGGCGTCTGCATGGTCGTGCTCGCAGGCCTGCTGAGACTTCCCAAGGCAGCCTTGTTCACCCTGGCTACCCTGATCATCGCCGGCCACAACCTGCTTGATGGCATCACCTTCGCCACGCACGATCCGCTCTACCTGCCGTGGGCCATCCTGCATCAGCGTGCCTATATCGAGTTCGAACATTTTCCGGACGTCATCACCAGCTATCCCCTGTTGCCCTGGATCGGCGTGATCCTGCTCGGCTACGTCACCGGCCCGCTTTATGCGAAAAAACTCGACCAGCGCAAACGCCTGACAACGCTCATCAGCAGTGCTGCTCTGCTGTTCATCGCCTTCATCGTGATACGCGGACTGAACATCTACGGCGAGCAACCCTGGCAGATGACGGGAGACCCGATCCTCACCTTCATGAGCTTCAAGAGCGCAACGAAGTACCCGCCTTCGCTCATGTTCCTGCTGCCCTCGCTAGCACTCACATTCGCCTTGCTGGCAATGGCCGAGATCAAGTGCCGATCCCATCTCACACGGCTGCTGGCGGTCTACGGCGCAGCACCCATGTTCTTCTATCTGCTGCACCTGTACTCCCTGAAGGTGCTCTACATCGTGGCCGTACGGATATTCGGCCCCTCGCATGGCGACTACTACGGCTTCGAAGATCTATCCAGCATCTGGCTGTGCAGCACAGCACTGGCTATCGCCCTGTTCTATCCCACCCGCTGGTTCGCCCGGCTGAAGCAGCGCCGGCGGGATATCGCCTGGCTGAAATATTTCTGAATTGTCCATCGAGGTTACGATGAAAGCACCGATGCTTTACCTGCTCGCCTGCCTGTCTCTCGCTCAGCACGCAGAAGCCACGGAAATGCCGGAGCCTGGCAGTGTCTTCAAGGACTGCCCGAACTGCCCGGAAATGGTGGTGCTGCCCGCCGGCAGCTACATCATGGGCACCCCGGAGGACGAATTCGGCCGCCAGGCCGATGAAGGCCCCCTGCACAAGGTCACCTTCGCCCGCCCCTTCGCCATCAGCCGCTTCCAGGTCACCGCCGGGGAACTGGACGCCTACATCAAGGCCACCGGCGTCGTGATCGAGAGTGGCGACGAACGTCCCGGTCGCTGGTGCGAGGCGAGCAAGCCCAGCTATCCCCAGGGCCCTCGTCAGCCGGCCGTATGCATCAACTGGTTCGAAGTACAGGCCTATACCCAGTGGTTGTCGAAGACCACCGGCAAACCCTACCGCATGGTCAGCGAAGCCGAGCGCGAGTACGCCGCCCGGGCTGGCTCCACGGGTCCCTTCCCATTCCCCTTCGACAAGGAAGGGGAATACGAGATCAGCAAGCACGCCAACGTCTATGGCCCCAAGGACGGCTACAGCTACAGCTCGCCCGTGGGCAGCTACCCGCCCAACGCCTTCGGCGTGTACGACATGCATGGCAACGTCTACGAGTTCGTCGCCGACTGCTGGCACGACAGCTACGAGGGTGCCCCGTCCGACGGCAGCGCCTGGGTCGATGACCCGAGCTGCGAAATAGTCCAGATGCGCGGCAACGACTGGGGTGAGGCGCCGATCTTCTCGCGCTCGGGCAACCGCAACACCGTCAGGAAGCAGACCCAGGGAGATTTCCTCGGTTTCCGGGTAGTACGCGAGCACTGACGCGCAGTGGCTCGATCAAAAGAGCCAGGCCCGATAAATCCCCAGCGCTCCATCCCGTTATTTCCTGGATAGCGGCCACTCAACAGCAGGATCAACCCATGACATCCGCCCTCACGAGCAATCAGGTCCGAATCGAAGCGGGCAAGGCCACCGTCGCGACCACCGGGCAGGTCCTGCTGGAGCTGGCCTGGGACCTCGAAGAACAGTGCCGTACCGTGGACTGCCGCGTCCTCAGTCGCGACGTGCCCCTTGTACGACAGGCGCTGGTTGCCGCCTACGAGGCACTCTGTGGCCGTCTGCCGGGCCTGGAACGTCTGCGCCTGGCCACCGAGGACAGCCGCGGGCTGGAGCAGCTGATCGTGGAGGGCATTCTGCACCGTGCCAGCGACGGCAGTCTCCTGTGCGAAACAGAACTGCTCTGGCAATACGCACCCCAGTGGCTGAGCCGGCAATCCCTAGGCGTCCAGCCACTGAAATACGTAATGAGCCACGGTGCACGCCACCCGCTGCGCTCGGCCAAGGCCAGCGGCGAGCTCTACCGCCGCTTCATCCCCTGGCTGAATCAGACACTGACCCTCCATGTCGCGGATGTCGACCGCGACCTGCAGACCTTCAATCGCTGGATGAACACGCCGCGCGTCGCCCACTTCTGGGAAGAGCAAGGTGATCTCGCCCGGCACCAGGCCTACCTGCAGCGGCAATTGGGCGATGCCCATACGCTACCGGTGATCGGCCGGTTCGACGGCATCCCCTTCGGCTATTTCGAGATCTACTGGGCCAAGGAAGACCGCATCGCCCCCTTTTACGACGTGGACGACTACGACCGAGGCCTGCACCTGCTGGTCGGCGAAGAGAGCTATCGCGGCAAGGCGTTCTACACCGCCTGGTTCTCTTCCATCTGCCACTACATGTTCCTCGACGACCCGCGCACCCAGCGCCTCGTCTGCGAGCCTCGCCACGACAACCAGCGGCAGATCGCCAACTTCGACCGCAGCGGCTTCGCCAAGGTCAAGCACTTCGACTTTCCCCACAAGCGTGCGTTGCTGGTGATGCTCTGGCGAGAGCGCTTCTTTTCGGAACGCCTCTACCAGCCACTACTGGGAACGGAAAACAACCTTTGAGCCCGAGCGGCGACAGGAGCCAACAGCATGAGCAATGCAGCCTCCCCATCCAGAATCCACGACCTGATAGGCGTAGGCTTCGGCCCTTCCAACCTCGCCCTGGCGATTGCCCTGGAAGAGCTGGCGAGCAGCGAAGGCCAGGCGCTGGATACCTTGTTCCTCGACAAACAGCAGCACTATCAATGGCACGGTGACACTCTGGCCAGCCAGAGCGAATTGCAGATTTCCTTCCTCAAGGACCTGGTCTCCCTGCGCACCCCGACCAGCCCCTACAGCTTCGTCAACTATCTGAAAAAACACGGCCGCCTGGTCGACTTCATCAATCTCGGCACCTTCTACCCCTGCCGCATGGAGTTCAACGACTACCTGCGCTGGGTAGCGGAGCAATTTTCCAGTCAGGCCATCTACGGCGAGGAAGTGCTGCGCATCGAGCCTGAACTCAAGAACGGCGCCATTCATCACCTCCGCCTGATCTCGCGCAATCCCCAGGGCGGAGAGCAGGTTCGCCGAGCGCGCTCGGTGGTGGTCAGCACTGGCGGTTCTCCGAAGATTCCAGCGATCTTCGCTCCTCTGCGGGACGACGCCAGGGTCTTCCATCATTCCCGCTACCTGAGCGCCCTGAGACAACTGCCCTGCAGCCAGGGCCGACCGATGCGTGTGGCCATCATCGGCTCTGGCCAGAGCGCGGCGGAAGCCTTCATCGACCTGAATGACAGCTTCCCGACCGTGAAAGCCGAAATGATCCTGAGGGGCTCGGCGCTCAAGCCGGCAGACGACTCACCCTTCGTCAACGAGATATTCGCCCCCGAATACACCGAGCTGGTCTTCCAGCAGGCACCGCAGGAACGCGAGAAACTGATCCGCGAGTACCACAACACCAACTACTCGGTGGTGGACCCGGAGCTCATCGATCGCATCTACGGTGTTCTTTACCGGCAGAAGGTCTCTCGTCAGTTCCGCCACGCCGTGCACTGCCGCCAGGAGGTCAGCGCCGCCCTGTCTAATGTCGAGGGCATAGAGCTGACGCTGCGTGACCTGGCCACCGGCCTGCAACGCACCCACCGCTACGACGCCGTGATCCTGGCGACGGGGTACGAGCGCCGTTCGCATCGGACCCTGCTCGAACCCCTGGCCGACTACCTGCTGGACTACCAGGTGGACCGCAACTACCGGGCCCAGGCCACGGAGGAACTGCACACGCCGATCTTCCTCCAGGGGTTCTGCGAAGCCTCCCATGGTCTGAGCGACACCCTGCTGTCGGTACTGCCCATGCGCGCGGAAGAGATCGGCAAGGCCCTGTACCGTGCATTGACGCCGCCCTACAACGCAGCCAGATCCGACAGTCTGCTCAGCGCCTGAGTCTTCACCACGGCTCGACTTTATCGTACCCCGCCCCTTCCCTCCCTGGCCACGCCCCTGGTTTCACCCCATGGAAACCAGGGGCGGCTGTGCAAGTGCCGCCCCGATCCCGCCACAGCTCAGGCACGCGAGCCCTCAGAGCAATGGTCAATAATAACTACATAGGTTTTTATTCCGGTTTTTTCCAGGACGGCGTTTCAATAGAGCAAATGAAAAATATTCTCATCCGTATCGAAAGAGAAATCCAAGCATGCCAGCACGACACTTGAACTCACTCCGCCCACTGGCGAAGGCCATGACGCTACGCAAGGCCCTTCGACCCAGGCTGTCCCCCATCAGTATCGGCCTGTTGCTCGCTGCCACCATGGCCCCGCAGGTCCAGGCTCAGGACTGGAATCTCAACATCCCGGCGCAACCTCTTACCCAGGCCCTCCAGGCACTTGGCGAGCAGGCCAATATCCAGATCCTGTACGACCCCAATGCCCTGCACCACCTGCGCTCCAATGCGCTGAGCGGTCGCTATCAGCTGGACGAGTCCATCAAGGTGCTGCTACAGGGTACGGGGATCACCTATGACTTGAACGGGAATGTCCTGACACTCCAGTCTCCCGCCAGCAGCAGCCTGGAGTTGCCAACCGTGGCCATCTCCGGCAAGGCGCCCGGCTCCACTACCGAAGATACTGGCTCCTACACCACCTACTCCACCAGCAGTTCGACTCGCCTGAACCTGTCCCTGCAGGAAACCCCCCAGTCCATCACCGTCCTCACCCACCAACGCCTGGAGGACCAGCGCCTGGACACCGTGGCCGCCGCGCTGGACGCGACCACCGGCATCGTCGTACAGAGCGTCCAGGTCGGCGAAGACAGCCCCGACATCATCGCTCGCGGCTCGAGGATCAATAACTTCCAGATCGATGGAATTCCCACTTCCTCATCTCTGAGCAGCGACCTCCAGGACACCTCCATCTACGACCGCATTGAAGTGGTGCGAGGCGCCACCGGCCTGATGAGCGGTCTCGGCCTGCCCTCGGCGACGGTCAACCTGATCCGCAAGCGCCCGACCTTGGAGCCCCAGGCCCAGCTCAGCGCTGAAGCCGGTAGCTGGGATCGCTACGGAGTCGGCGCCGACGTCTCCGGCCCGCTGAACGACAGCGGCACCATCCGCGGCCGTCTGGTCGCCGACTACAAGAGCCAGCACGCCTGGGTCGATCGCTTCGACCAGGACTACTACGTGCTCTACGGCATCAGCGAATTCGACCTCGGCGAAAATACACTGCTGACTGCCGGCTTCAGCCACTTGACCCGAGACACCAACTCGCCGGTCCGTCCCTACATGCTGTTCTACAGCGACGGCCAGCGGATCAAGTTCGACCCCTCGGACAACAAGTCCCCGAGCTGGTCCTACTACAACCATGATCTGGACAATGTCTTCGCCTCGCTGGAGCACACCTTCGACAGCGGCTGGAGTACCAAGGTCGAGTACAGCCACACCCGCTACCGCTACGACGCCATCGTGACCAACGTGCTCGGCACGGTGGACCCGGTCACCGGCGCGGGCACCGAGCTCTATCCCGCCCACTGGAAAAGCGATATCGACGAAAACACCCTGGATGGCTATGTCACCGGTCCGTTCTCCCTGTTTGGCCGCGAGCATGAACTGATCGCCGGTGTGACCCTCTCGCAGTTGCACGCCGAGAGCCCCGACTTCTGGGAAACCGATATCTATGCCATTCCCAACTACCACGAGTGGGCGGACAAGACGCCCAAGCCTGGCTTCACCAAGGAAGGCAAATCCGAAAACGACGAGTACCAGTACAGCGCCTACCTGAGTACACGCCTCCACCTGACCGACGCCACCAGCCTGATCCTGGGTAGCCGGGTCACCGACTGGAAGATCGAGCGTGACTACAAGGGCTTCGACGGCTTCCGCCAGGAAACCCAGAGCCGTGAAAGCGGCGTGTTCATCCCCTACGCTGGCGTCGTCCACGCCCTGGATGATGTCTGGTCGCTCTATGCCAGCTATACCAAGATCTTCCAGCCGCAGATGGCCCGTGTCATCCAGTACACCGGCGGCTCACCGATCGACCCGGAGGAAGGCACCAGCTACGAGGCCGGCGTCAAGGCCAGCTTCTACGAAGGCCGCCTGACCTCCAGCCTGGCGGTGTTCCGCACAGAACAGGACAACCTGGCCATCTGGAACAACGACATGTTCACCTACGACATCGTCAGCGGCACCAAGACCCAGGGCGTGGAGCTGGAACTCAACGGCGAACTGGCCGAAGGCTGGCAGTTCACTGGCGGCTACGCCTACAGCGTGACCACCGATGAGCATGACGACCGCATCCTCACCCGCATCCCCCGTCACAACGTGAAGACCTTCACCACCTACCGCCTGCCCGGCGCATGGAGCAAGCTCACGGTGGGCGGCGGCCTCAACTGGCAGAGCAAGATCGGGGAAAACCTGCACGCCTACTCACAGGACAGCTATTTCCTCGCCAACCTGATGGCCCGCTACGACATCAGCAAGAACCTGTCCGCCTCCGTCCATGTGAACAATCTCTTCGACAAGGAGTACTTCATGGGCGTCTCCAGCAACTACGGTACCTACGGGCCGCCGCGCAACGTCATGACCTCCCTGAAGTACAACTTCTGATCCCCACCACGCAGCGCACCCCGACAGGGGTGCGCTGACGTTTCCCCGCTCCGTCCCCACGTCATCGCCCTGTAGATCCGCATCGCCGGATCCCCGCTGGGTGCCGTTGCCCGAGCGCTGGCACCCCCTGCCCCTAGCCATGCCAGGTCAATCGACCCCGCATGGCCGGGTATCGGTGGCCTCCTCCACCTGTTGGGTCATCACACGCCGAAGGGCGTCGGTAAAGCTCCTGACAAAGCCGGGATGCCCCACCAACTGGTCGTGGTTCAGGTCGAACAGGCCGGCCCTGAAGGGCGGGCGACCCAATGCCTTCGCCATGGACGACTCGACGGACTCGATGCTGCCCTCGGCCTTGCCCCTGGCGGCCCACCAGCAGGTCACGGGGACATCGACTGGCTTGTAGTCCGACTCGGCGAAACGTTGGTCCAGAACCGTCTTGATCCGCTGCACGGCCTGTACCTCAGGCACCACCAGCTCCTGGCTCAGGGCCTGGAACTCGGCACCGAACGCCTCGGCCGCCCAGGCCGACAGAGACTGCCTGCGGACCTCAGGTTCGGCGACTCGCGATGCTATGTCCTCCCATGCTGCCACGATCCGCTCCGTCGACGCGGGAAACAGCAGGCAGAGCATCTCCACCGCCGACTCGTCCCGGGAGATCACCTGACCCTCGTCCCGGGTGTCATCGGCCCAGAACGCGGTGACATGCATCGGCGCCGGCGCATCGATCCAGCCGAGGAAGCCGACGTAGTGCCCCGCTTGCTCCAGGCGATGGGCAACATCCATGGCAAGGTTACCGCCCAGGGACCAGCCTGCCAGGTAATAGGGCCCCTGCGGCTGGACCTGCAGCAGTTGCTCGACATAGTCATCCACCATGGCATCCCATGCCGGGACATCCATGCCCTCCTCCAGCAGGGCACGACAAGCCACACCGACCACCGGCAGATCGTGTCGGAGCGCCAGAGCCAGCGGCTTGTAGCAGTGCACAGAACCGAAGCTCGGGTGGAACAGGAACAGCGAGGCTACCCCTTGCGCGCCGTTCAACCGGATCAGCGAGGTACCGCTGGGTGCCTGGTCCCCCAGGCTGGTCACCAGCTCCTGGATGGTCGAACTGCTCATCAGTTGGCTGATCTTCACATCCAGCCCACAATGCTCGGCGAGGCGGCTTTTCAGCGTGACCAGCAACAAGGAGTTGCCCCCCAGCTCGAAGAAGTTGTCGGTGAGTCCCACCCGCTCCACCTTCAGCACTTCGGCCCAGATAGCGGCGATGCTCTGCTCCAGCACCGTGCGCGGTGCCACGTAGGCCTGCTGCGACTGGCTGGCATCCGGCTGCGGCAGCGCCTTGCGGTCCAGCTTGCCGTTGCCGGTCAGCGGCAGATGCTCCAGGAACAGCAGGTGCGCCGGTACCATGTAGTCCGGCAGCACCGCCTTCAGCCGCTCGCGCAGCTCTCCACGCAGCCCGGCCTGGGCCTCCTCCTCCACGGAGTCGGTCAGCAG
>NZ_JAOEEE010000024.1:0-76034 GCF_029837675.1 Pseudomonas sp. GD04015
GCAACGGCGCACAACGGTTATTCCGACAAGACTCAATGGGTCATAGCCAACGAAAAAGCCCCGCTTGATGCGGGGCTTTTCGTTTCCGGACTCGGATCAGCGGGCGATGGCTCGGTCGAGGGAGAAGCGGCCGGCGCCTTCTATGACCAGCACCAGGCCAATGAGGCCGAGGATCATGGCGTACTCGAAGCCGTTGTTGGTGATGAAGAAGCCGTTGGCCCAGTGCACCGTCGCGGCCGCCACAGCCATGGTGAACACCAGTACTGCCCCCGCCGGGCGCACCAGCAGACCGACCACCAGCGCCAGGCCACCGAAGAACTCGGCGCTGCCAGCCATCGCCGCCATCAGGTAGCCAGGGGTGATGCCGATGCTTTCCATCCATTGGCCCACGCCTTCCAGGCCGTAGCCGCCGAACCAGCCGAACAGTTTCTGCGAGCCGTGGGCCGCGAAGGTCAGGCCGGTGACCACGCGCAGCAGGGTGATGCCGTAGCCGGCGTTGGAAGACATCAGGGTTTTGATCAGCTTGTTCATGTGCGCCAGTTCCTTGAGGAGGTGTTTAAGTTGGGTGAGGCACATACTATTCGAATAATCGAATACGAAAAGCGCAATATTGCGCTTATCATAATCGACAAATCAGATCATTTCTTGACACTGAGCTTCTGCTTGCGAGGCTCGAGCGACAGACGCTCGCGATCATAGGCAAGGTAGTACTTGTTCACGCTGTTGACATAGCTCACCACGCCCATGCCCAGCTGCTCCATCGCCACCCGCTCCACCTGGAAGAACCAGCGATTAGGATTCAGCCCGCGACGGCGCGCCTCCGCGCGCAGGCTCTGCACCCGCTGCGGACCCAGGTTGTAGGCGGCCAGCACGAAGGCCATCCGCTCTTCCTCGGCGATCTGCCTGCTGGAGAAGAACTCCCGGCGCAGCCACGCCATGTAGAGGGTGGCGGCCTGCACGTTGTTTTCCAGGTTCTGGATGCTGCCGACTCCGACACTGCGCGCCGCCGCCGGAGTGATCTGCATCAGGCCGGTGGCCCCCGACGCGCCCCGGGCGGCCGGGTTCAAGGTGGACTCCTTGTAGGCCACGGCGGCCAGGTGCAGCCAGTCCATCTCCTGCTTCTCGCCGTGCTTCTGCAGCACGCTGCGCACCTTCTCCAGGCGCTGGCGATCCGCCGAGGACATGGGGTTGCGAACCTTGTAGGAGCGCCGGTAGAAGCGCTGGAAGGCCGAGTCCTGATCGCCGGGTGTCCGGTATTCGGCGAGGAAGCGGTCGATGCGGGCCCGCAGCATCGGCGACTCCCGTCGCACGAACCAGCTCATGTTGCCCTCGTTGCCCACCACCAGATGACGCTCTATACGCAGCCTCGGCATCACTTTCTGCCAGCGCTCGGCGATGGGCAGTTCGACGGCGGTCCAGGGGTAGATGCCCGCCTGCACCATCTCCAGCACATCCTCCACCGCCAGACTCGGATCGGCCCACTCCACCAGGATCGGCGGCTTGCCGCGCTGGCTCAGCTTCTGGTTGACCTCGCGCAGGGCATCGCTGACGGCGCTGCCCACCGGCAGCGTCAGAGTGCGCCCGGACATCTCTTCCAGCCGCTTGTAGTGCCGGTTCTTGCGGTTGCCGACCACCACCAGCGCCACGTTGCTGCGGATCGCGGCGCTGGCGCTGACCCCGAGGCCGGGGTGGGCATCCAGCAGCTCGCCCGGCGCGACCAGGTCGCCCTCGCCTTTCTGCAGCGCGGCGATCAGCTCGTTCTTGAGCTTGGGGATGATCTTCAGGCGCAGCTCATGGCCGTCGCGGGCGTTGCGGTTGAGGTACTGGTCGAAGGCGCGCAGCCGCTGATATTCGACGCCGATGGCCTCCCCCCGGATTTCGCCCGAACTGTTGCGGCTCTGGTTGACCAGCACACGCAGTTCGCCGCTCTTGCGGATCTCGGCCAGGTCGCGCTGGTGCGCGGCATGCGGCAGGTTGCCACCCAGCCCGCTCAGCCGCGCCTGGGCCGGCATGGCGGCCAGCAGACAGAGCAAAAGCAGCAGCGCCCGCGTCATCGATCCTCCGCCAGGGGCCACCGCCCGTCCGCACCAGGCCGGACGACGGATGGTCTTCGCCAAAAGGGGGCGGAGGTTGGCACAGCCACTTTCAATCTGCCAGCCCTGGCTGACGACGGGCATCAAAATGCATGTATAACCATCTGTAATTGCTGGGTTTATTGTCAGACGACAGGCTCTGCTATGCTGCCCGGCCCGGTCCGCGAGGTAGCACCATGCAACTCATCGATATCGGCGTCAATCTGACCCACCCGAGTCTTGCCCGGGAGCGTGACGCGGTACTCGCCAGGGCGGAGGCCGCCGGCGTCCGCCAGATGGTGCTGACCGGCACCAGCCTGGAAGAAAGCGAACAGGCGCTGAATTTCTGCCGCGAGCTGGACGAAGGTGGCAGCCGACTGTTCAGCACCGCCGGTATCCATCCCCACGACGCCAGCCAGTGGAATGCCGACAGCGCACGGCATCTGCGCGCCCTGCTGGCCGAGGCGCCGGTGCGCGCCGTGGGCGAGTGCGGGCTCGACTTCAACCGGGATTTCTCGCCGCGTCCGCAGCAGGAAAAGGCGCTGGAGGAACAGCTGGCCCTGGCCGTCGAACTGGGCATGCCGGTGTTCCTCCACGAACGCGAGGCCGGCGAGCGCCTGGTCGCCATCCTGCGCCAGTTCCGCGACCGGCTGCCGGCCGCCGTGGTGCACTGCTTCACCGGCGACAGGGCGACCCTGTACAGCTATCTCGACCTGGACCTGCACATCGGCATCACTGGCTGGATCTGCGACGAACGCCGGGGCACTCACCTGCATCCGCTGATGCGCGACATTCCTGCCGGGCGCCTGATGCTGGAGAGCGACGCACCCTATCTGCTGCCGCGCAGCCTCAGGCCGAAACCGAAAAGCGGCCACAACGAGCCGGCCTTCCTCACCGAGGTGCTGCGCGAGGTGGCCGTGCACCGGGGCGAGAGCCAGGAGGCGCTGGCGGCGCACACCACGGCCACGGCCCGGGCCTTCTTCGCCCTGCCCGCGCTCGACTAGTCAAAGACCGTGGTGGTCTGCCGGCTCAGCGCCAGCAGCTGGCCATCGGCGGTCCACAGGCGTGCGGCGATGTGGCCGTAGCCGTCGAGGGCATGCTCGATCTCGGCCCGGTACAGGCACCAGTCATGGGTGGTCAGGCTGGGGATGGGATGGACGAACTCGATGGTCCAGGTCAGCGAACTGCCGGGCGCCGGCTTGCTCAGATGCGACAGCACCGCCGGTGGCCAGGCGTCGACCAGCGCCAGCAGGTGGGCCTCGGTGACCCGGTCGTGGCTCACATCACTGCGCAGGCGAACCCAGCCGCCCATGTGACGCGACCGGTTGCCGGTGAACGGCATGCCGCCCTCGCCCCAGCGCATGGCCAGGAAGCGGGTGAACTCGGGGGTGACGCCACTCACGTAGGGCAGCTCCTGGCACTGCTCCGCTGGCGGCATGGCCGGAGCGGGCACCGCCTCCACCCGCGCCGCGGACTCGCGCGAGGCGCCGAAGCTGCCCTGGGCCATGGCCACGACCCCGCCGTTCTGCACCGCCCGCCCGACCACCTGGCTGACCGACTTGCCCTCGCGCAGAACCTCGACCTCGAAGGCCACCGGCTCGCCCATCAGCATCGGGCCGACGAAGGTGATCGACAGCGAGCGCACCGGCCGGCCGGGCTGCACCTTCAGGCGCATGGCCTCGAAGACCATGGCCGCGACGAGGCCGCCGAAGGTGGCGCGCCCCTGGCCCCAGAGGGCGGGGACGACAACGTGCTGCGGATGGGTATGCACCGCGTGGATCAGTTCAGCGAAGGTCATGCGCTATCTCCTGTATGCAGACTGAAGCTTAGAGAAAAGCGCGCCACGGCGGGAGAGCCCCGCCGGCCAATTCAGCGGCGATATCGGCGGCCATTCAGCTCTGCGCCGGGCCTTGCGGGTAGTGCTCGAGCAGCGCGGACAGCGCCTGGTCGGCCTCCCGCTCGGCTCGCGCCAGGTTCTCGCGCCAGAGAGTGGCGCAAGATTGCAGGTCCGGCTCGGTCTGCGCACGCTGCAGCCACTGCCAGTGGTCGTGCCAGTCGCCCAGGGCGCTCTGGGCCTTGCGTAGCGCCTTGAGTTCCACCTTGTCGACCGAGACGAGACTCGGCCAGGCCTCGGCGCAATAGCGCACGCGCTTGATCAGCAGCCTCAGCCGATGGCGGTCGTGGGCCGGATCGCACAACGCGTCGGCCAGCTTTTCCCGCTGCTTCTCCAGATACCTGGCCACTGCCCGGCCTCGTACCCGCCACTCGCCATCGCTCACGGCTCGACGCTGATCCTCGGGCCAGTCATCGAGCAGAATCCCCAGGCGCTGCATCGGCACGCCTCCAAGCAACCGGGCATAGCCTTCGGCCAGCCAGGCACGCCGGAGCCTGGCGGCCACCGGGTGGCCGCGTCTGTCCAGTTCGCTCGCCAGCACTTCCAGGTCCCGCAGCGGACCGCTGGCACTGCCCACAGCGGCGGCGGCCCGCTCCAGGGCCTCGCACAGCGTTTCCTTGCGCAGCGGACGCAACAGGCTGCGCAGTCGGCGCAGGGCGATGCGCAGGTCGTGCAGCGCCTCGTCATCGGTCTGCATCTGCAGCCTGGCGCTGCAGGCGTACAGGCGTACCTGCAGTTCGACGATGCGCTCGCGAAGCTCGCGCCTGAATCCAGCCATCACTGTTCCTCCCGTCGTGTACGCCAGGGCAGTTCGCGGCGCAGGCGCCGCAACAGACCGCGCAACTGCTCGGTCGATTGCGTCTGACCACCGTAGCGCTGGGCCTCGAAGGCCTGGGCGAAGTCGGCTATCGCCCGGGCCTGGTCCGGCATCAACACCATCGCTCTTTCAGCGAAGGCCCTCACGCCCTCGCCCCGGTTGCGGCGCAGGCCATGGCGGGCCAGCAGCGACTCGTAGCGGCGCAGCAAACGCTGCTGCGGATCACGCTCGCGCCGCCAGGGCTTGAACAGCCACAGGGCGAGCAAACCGAGCATCAGGCCGCCACCGCCGATGATCACCAGCGCCATGCGCGTCCAGTCGAGCGTACCGAACCAACGTTGCAGGAAATCCAGCTGCTGCTCGCCCCGATAGCCCAGCACCCAGCGCTGCCAGCTGTAGTTGAGATTCTCCCAGGCCATCCTCAGTCCGTTGATCCAGCCCACGTCGCGGTAGCGCAGCGGCGAGAAGGGCGAATCCTCGAGGAAGCTCTCATCGGCGGCGAAGGCGTCCTGCGCGCCTCGCTCGATCCGCTCCGGCGCCACCTGGAAAGTGGGGTCGACGCTGGTCCAGCCTCGACCTTCCTCCCAGTATTCCACCCAGGCATGGGCATCGAGTTGACGCACCGCAAGGTAGTTGCCGGATGCGTTCGCCTCCCCGCCCTGGTAGCCGGCTACCACCCGGGCAGGTATCCCGGCGGCCCGCAGGACGAAGACCATTGCCCCGGCGTAGTGGGCGCAGAAGCCCTTGCGCTGCACGAACAGGAAATCGTCGACGCTGTCGGCGCCCATGGTCGGCGGCTTCAGGGTGTAGCTGAACGGCTCGCGGTTGAAATGACGCAGCAGTGCATCGACCAAGGATCGATCGTCCGCATGTTCCTGCCTGAGTCGGGCGGCCCATTCCCTGGTTTGCGGATCGCCCTGCTGGGGGAGTTGCAAGGTGATGCGACGCACCATGGGCGGCAGGGCGGCCGGCTCGCGCAACGCCTGCGGCCAGGACTGCGCGCTATATAGCCAGCTCTGTGTCACCGGACGACGCGCCTGTAGGCGGAAATCGCTCATCTGGGCCACATTGGCTTCGTTGACCTGCCCCACGTCCAGAACGAACAGCCATGAGCGACCACTCGGCTGCATCACGACCTCGTAGCGCAACGCCTCGCCTCGGGGCGTCCACAGCGGCTTGCTCTTCTCCTGAGCACCCCAGGACTGGGACCAGCGCCGCCCATCGAAATGCTCCAGCGTCAGGGCACGCCAGTACAGATTTCGCCGATCCGGCGCCGGCCCCTCGAAGCTGACACGGAACGCCAGCGCCGAGGAGCGGCTGAGCTCCGCCACATCCCCAGGGCTCATGCTTTCGGAAAGTCCCGTGGTGCCCTTCTGCGGATCAGGCAGGCTCCACAGCGGGCCAAGGCGCGGAAAAAACAGAAACAGCAGCACCATCATCGGCACGGCCTGCAGCATCATTGAGGCCGCCAGCCTGGCGGTGGCCGCCGGTCGCTCGGCCAGGCCACTCTGTTGCATGCCGATCAGGGCGGCCAGCAGCGCCGTCACCGGCAACAGGCTGTAGAGGGCGGACAACAGGCCGTCGTCGAACAGGTAGCTGGTGACCACCACGAAGAAACCCAGGAAGATCAGCACCAGCGCATCGCGCCGGCTGCGCAGTTCCACCAGCTTGAGGATGAAGGCGCAGACCAGCAGCAGCACGCCCCCATCCAGACCGATGAGCGTTCCCCGGGAGAGGAAGACGGCGGCGGCAGTCGCCAGCAACAGGCCCGCCCGCTCCAGCCCGGACGGATAGCGCGCACGCATGCGGAATACCTGTACCCGCCAGCCGGCACAGAACAGCCAGAATCCGATGATCCACAGCGGCAGGTGCAGGAGGTGCGGCAGGATCACCAGCACCTGGGCGACCAGCAGCCAGGTCAGGGCGATGCGGGGAATCGGTTGCGGGGCGTTCATGACCGGTCACCATGGAGCGCCAGCGCACGAAGGCAGGCCTCGCGATGGGCCTCGCCAAAGTCGGGGGCCAGTTCGGTGCCAGGCAGGCGGAGGCCATAAGGTTGCTGGCGCGCATCCAGCTGCAGTACCCAGTAGCACAGCCGGGAAAGCCGCTCCTCGGCATCGCCGCCCAAGGCCAGGAAGTCCAGCCACAGATCATGGCCGGCCAGCGCGGCGAAATCCTTGACCAGCAGCCCCTGCCCGCGGGAGAACGCCTTCCAGTGCAATCGGCGCCTGGAATCCCCCGGCTGGTAGCTGCGCAGCCCCTGGTAGTCGTCGGCGCCCTGCCCTGCGGCTCGCCGACCTTCGTCGTTCTCGTCGGCAACACCATCCACGGCCAGCGGCAAATCGCCTTCCAGCGGGCGTGGATAGACCAGCACGGTCTGGTCCAGGTCGACCCAACTCCAGGCCACCAGGATGCCCAGCGGGAAGTGGCTTTCCACCCGCATCCGTTCCGGCCGCAACCAGCCACGGCGCAGGGCCGGCAGGCTCAACTCGCACTCGCGCTGCCCCAAGGGCGGCACATCCACGATCTGCAGCGGCTGCGGAGGCCAGCCCAGGCCCACCGCATGGTGAGCGCGACCGTCACTCTCCAGGCGCACCTTGAAACGCGCCTGTTCGCCGGCGAACACCGCACCACTGACCCCGGCCTTGAGAATCAGTCCCGAGAAGTTGCGATAGGTGTGCAGGATCGCGATCACGAACAGCGCGGTCAGCAGGAAGGTCAGGCCGTAGGCCAGGCTGTTCTCGTAGTTGATGCCCGCCAGCAGCATCAGCACCAGCACCACCGCGAACGCGGCACCGACTCGGTTGGGCATGATGAAGATGCGCCGCTGGTTCAGCTGCACCTGGGCTGCCGCGGGGATTCGTCGCATCACCCAGCGGCGCCAGCGTGCCTTGATCGACATCGGCGACCTCACACCGCCGACACTTCGCGCAGCAGCCACTGCACCAGCGCACCGCCGCCATGTCCGGCCGGGTCGGCGCGCTCGCGCAGGCGATGGCCGACCACCGACGGCAACACCGCCTGTACATCCTCGGGAATCACATAGTCGCGCTCGGCGAGGAAGGCCCAGGCCCGGGCCGCCACCAGCAGCGCCAGGCTGGCCCGCGGTGAAAGCCCCCAGGCGAACTGCGGCTCGCTGCGAGTCGCCTCCACCAGGCGCAAGACATAATCGATCAGCGCATCGCTGGTGCGCACCTGCGGGATCAGCGCCTGGATGGCCGCCAGCTCCGCATGGTCGAGAATCGGCTCCAACCGGGGCAGGATTTCCCGACGCGCCTCGCCCAGCAACAAGGCCTTCTCGGCGGCGCGCGCCGGGTAGCCCAGCGACAGGCGCATGAGAAAGCGGTCCAGTTGCGACTCCGGCAACGCGAAGGTGCCCCCGGAACTGACCGGATTCTGCGTGGCGATGACGAAGAACGGCTCCGGCAGCGGCCGGGTGGCGCCCTCGATGGTTACCTGCCCCTCCTCCATCGCCTCCAGCAGCGCGCTCTGGCTCTTCGGCGTGGCCCGGTTGATCTCGTCGGCCAGCACCAGCTCGGCGAAGATCGGGCCGGGGTGGAAGACGAACTGGCCGCTGTCCTTGTCGAACACCGAGGTGCCGAGAATGTCGCCCGGCAGCAGGTCGGACGTGAACTGGATACGCTGGAAGCTCAACCCCAGCACCCGCGCCAGGGCGTGGCTGAGGGTTGTCTTGCCCATCCCGGGCAGGTCCTCGACCAGGAGGTGCCCCCTCGCCAGCACACAGGTCAGGGCCAGGCGCACCTGCGGCTCCTTGCCCAGCAACACCTGGTTCACCTCATGCAGCACCGCTTCGAGTTTCGTCCGCATTCTTCGCTCCTGTTCCAGTCCGTCGATGCTACTGGGCGCTCCAGTCCGGGCAAAGCGTTGAGAAACAGTTGCTCACGAAACTGTGCGAAGGATCGAAGGCTCGACCTGATTGGACAACCCGATTCGTGGGAGCAAAAGGGCCACTCCGCGATGGGAAGCAGCAAGCCTCGCCTGACTATTGGACCGTCGAGGGCCGTGGCGTATTTCAGTTAAATCCTCGGTGGCTCAGGCTCCCGTCCTTCCCTGCCGATGAAGCCATGAAACACCCAAGAATGTAGCCACTTCTGCAGTCGACACTCGCCGCACCTCTAGATGAATGCAGCGCAAAAGCTGCCCAGCCGATTAGCGCTCATACCCGAGCCTTATTCGTCGAGCACCCCCACAGGGCTCAAGAAAGCCACCATGCAGTCACAAATTAGACTCTGTATAAAACATGCTGCCATAGACACTATCTCTGAGACCGAAACCAGCCCGACACACATTTAAAACCGGCAAAAAACGCACATTCAAAAAACAAAGACAAAAGAAACACATAGAGAGTCTCTATATCTGAAATTTTCTCTATTGAGCTCGGACCGAAATAATCAATAATAACATTACAAATATCACCCAATAGCTTTGGAAAAAAATCAGGATAAGTGTAAAAGAACCTTGTGATAAATGCCGCCCCAAGCAGCAAAAAAATCAGAACAAACAATATCTTGAAAAAATCACCCTTGGAGCAAACCAACCTCACATTAGCCTCCTCTCAAACTTACAGCCATTTCTTAATACGAGCATTATATTAATAGATGGAATACACAAACCCAGGTAAACATCCCCAATCAAGCAAAAAAGCAAACCATGCATAGTTACCTTTAGGATTATTTGGGAAAAAGAAGAAACCCCAAAAAAGGCATACTCCACCAAGCAAAGGAATCCATGACGGTGAATTTTCCCTCTTAACAAATCCCACATAAAAGCAGCGCCAATTCAAGAACGCTAACCACATACCAATCACAAGCACAAATACGCACAAAGCAGCTATCATTACAGCATCCAGCACATCAATATCGAAAAATAAGCAATTCCACCTTGCCACCCAAGCGAAACAACCCTGCTTTAAAGCCGCAGACACTATGCACGGCCAGCTCATAATAAAACAAATTTCTCCAATCGAGTTGAACTCACTATCCTTCAGCGACCACCAACTCAACCTACACAATCAATATAATAACGAACCTCTACATCCAAATACCCCCGATATATTTATCGCACCTTCCCCTGTCAACTTCACCACAGCCAATCCCTGACTCCTCAAAGATCATTCTTGTCATGCATTCTTTTTACCCATGGATTAATCCACCTGTAAAACAGAAAGCTGTGAGCAAACCCAGGAACACAACCAAAATCAAAGAAAAGAAACAACCACCAAAATGGATTTTGAAGAAGGTACAGCCCAAGCGCAGAGGCCCCTCCTCCAACAATCGGAATCCACGATATATTTTCTTTTCTTACAAAAATTCCGTAGAAAGCATAGCAATTAAAAACAATAAAAGGGACTCCTAAAATTATCAGCATCAGTCCCATCACGACTTGCATCAATTTCCCCAAAGACCATTTTTACACTGGACACTCAAAAAATTACCCAGAATTTAAGAAAGAAGAATAAAAAATCGTCAACCTGCCACATCACCACCATTTATCATCTTGAGATTCAATCCAAAACCAAAAAGCACCTAGCAGCCCAAAGTACAGCCACCATATCCAAACCATAAATCCTTCACTGGCTCTGGCCATAAAAGAAAAAAACAGAACCCCCGCAACAAGAGCACATACGGAAACCACCCTGCTCTGTCGATGAAACTTATAAATCAGAATAGCCACACTCAAGATGCTCAATAAACCTATCAGCCCCCACAAGAAGTTAAAGAGCATAAAAATCACTCCTTATTTTTCTTGTCAGGCAGCATCGAGTATACGCCGTCGGTAACGGAAGCCCCGTCAGAGAAAATCAACGCACTATTGCTGGTTTTATAGGCCCTCACCGTCTCCCAGTGATGAAATGCTGAGCCTTTGTACTTTTCAAGAACCACAGGAATCGTATTAGCGCGCACAACCGCAGCAATACTCACAGAGGCACGCGCGATGTCACCATAGGATCTATCGCCGGTATAAAACTCTGCGGCCGAACGATAGGCCTCGCCCACGAAATCATCCGCCACGCACTGTACGGCCGGGCCATGGAATGTCCTGCTGACATTGCACATGGCTCCCAGGTAAGTGGATGCTCCATCCACCATCAGGTATCGGCCCGCAATGGCTCCACCAGGTAGCTTGCTCAGCATCCACCCCGAATAGACGCTGGCCTCTCCAAGAAGCATGTACCCGGTGTTCTTACCCACTTCCATGAGGCTTTGGCCATACCCCCTCCAGAAATCTAGATCCCCTAAAGCATCCAGAAAAGAAGGTTCTTTGTAAGGCGGCGCACTCACCGGCCTGCTCTGGGCAGGCACACGATTCGCAGAGGGATGAGGCGCTATGGGCGGAGCACAGGTAGGCTGGTCGTCCCCCACTCCAAGCGGTCCTGGCCGGCGATAACAGGTCATGCTGCGTCTCCTTGGTGGCTATTGGCGAGATGCTCGCCTTTCCCTGATTGCGCTCTTTCGGTGGCGTGAAGCCTTCCCTACCCCTGCTCTACCCGAGCGGCAAACAGCTGCCCGAACAGCTCCACATCCGGTTGTCCTCGGTGGCTGATCTGCAGGAAGGGGCGGTCGTGGCGCAGCACTGCCCACCAGGCGGAACCGTTGCCCTGCGGCTGGAAGCGTTCGAGCACGGTCGGTCTCGAGGGCGGGATGTCGGGTGACCTCCAGGCCAGCTCGTTGAGCTGCTCGGCGAAGGCGTCCGGGGACGGCAGGTCCCTGAGTGCCGATGGCAGGAACTGGCTCAGCGCCCGCAGGTGCGCGCAGAGCCGGGGATGGTCTTTCGCCAGGTCGTCGTCCAGGTCGGCGAGCACCATCAGGGGAAAGTAGCGTCCCACCCGGTCGACGCTGGCCATGAGTGCGCCGCAGCAGGCCTGTTCGCCCCACAGGCCAGCCGGCACCGAGAAGCACCAGACGGGCGCGACCAGGTAAGCGCTCAGCCAGTCGGCCTCGCCCTGCTGCAAGGCACCGAGGCCTCGCTGGAACCAGCCGTCGACGACCTCTATCCGCGCCCTGTCGAGGCCTCGCGAGACGAAGTCGCCGACCGATGGCAGCTTGCCGAAGAAGCCGTACTTCGGCGCCGGCCGCTCCGCCACCGGTATCGGGAAATCCTCCATCAGATCTGTCCCGGGCAGGAGAAGCTGGCGAGCTCGGCCAGGCGGAACGGGTTCTGCACGCTTCCAGCGGTGACTTCCAGCACCACCTTGCGGCCCTGGACCATCAGGGTGCTGACGAAGCGCTCGGGCCCGGACACGGCCCGGTTCTCGCCCTCGTCGAACAGGCGCATGGCGGCCCAGGGACCGTTTTTCACCAGATAGCCACTTGGCGCACCGCTGTTCATCAGCTCCAGCCGCACCTGCTGGGTGCCCCGCGGCCCCGGCCACTTCACCTGCTGGGGCACTTGCGGGCCGTGGGCGTACTGGAAGACCTGGCCGTCGAAGTCCAGGCTCAGCTGGCTGATCGATGCATCCATTTCCAGTACCCGGATCGAGAAGGACATTTCCGGCGAGCGGGCTCCGTAGGGGAAGAACACGTCGCGAATCCGCGCCGCCCGCTGGAACGAGGTCAGCGGCACCTCGACGCCACCCGGCTGACGCAGCAGCCAGGTCCTGCCGGACATGTCGGCCAGCGGCGCGAGGTTGTCCTGGAAGAAGCTGTCGAACATGCCGCCGTAGGCGAACAGGCGGGAGAAATCGGCCAGGGTGACGTCCTTCTCCGACGAGCGCCGGAACGGATAACGACCGTTGATGGCCTGGCGACAGAAGGCCCCCAGCGAGCTGTCCAGCTTGCCCCCCAGCATGACCCGCATGCTGCCGCCCGCCTGGGCCGTGCCGGCGTCGGCCAGCGCCTCCAGCATGGTGCGCAGCGGCGCCGGCAGGTAGGCCGCCTCGGCGCGGATACGGTTCAGTTCCGTCAGTTGCGGTGTGCTGGCCAGCGCGGGTGATGCCCCGCTGCGCAGGGCCGAGTCGGCGCTGGAGAGGTTCATGTACATCTCGTTGAACAGGCGCAGCACGGCCTGTATCGGCGCGTTCCCGCCATCATTGGTGACGAGCCGGCGGATCGGCTCGAACCTGTCGTCGACGATTCTCTCCAACTGTTCCGCATTCGCGGCCGGCCGGGTGAGGCCGGACGGACCGAACACCCGCTCCAGATCGGCGGCCGCGGTCTTGACGCGCTTGCCGGCCTCCCCGACCACCGAATACTGGGAATCGGTCTTGGGATCGACCTTGAGCAAGGTGGTCTCCCGCGCCACCGCGCGCAGGAACTGGGCCAGCGGCGAGTCGGGGGCCGACAGGATGCGGGCCACTTCCATGCCCTGGGACATGGACGGCGTCTCGATCAGGCGCACGTCGGCCAGGTATTCGTCCCACAGGCGCACGTACTCGTGCAAGTAGAGGCGTTTGATGTCGCGCAGGGTGGCGCCGTCCACCAGACGCGTCGCCTGGTCCGTCAGCGGCCGTTGCGGGCGACCCAGCACCCAGTCCTCCTCACGCTCGAGCAGGCCCAGGATCGAACCGGCTTCCGGCAGGAAGACCTTGTGGTAACCGTCGTGGGTGAACAGCGCCGGGATGCCCTGGGTCAGCGGCTTGCCGCTGGCCCGGGTGAAGACCAGAGCAGACTGCGGCCCGCCCGCCTCCGCCACGGTGAAGTCGACGCGGCTGCCATCCATCAGGCGCAGCTTGAGGCGGCTGTAGGCACGATGGGCAAGGGAGAAGGTCGCCAGTTGCTCGCGCTTCTGCCGCACCAGTTCCTCGTCCTGCGGATAGGGCGAGGCGACGGATTTCTCCGCCAGCAGGTTGTGCAGGTGGCCGAACAGCTGTTCGCGCTGCTGCTGCGACACCGAAATCGGCAGGCTGCGCTCCCACTCCATGCGCACGAAGGCTTCCAGCGCCTCGCCATCGTAGTGCGACGGATCGTTGAGCATCAGGTAGGACTTGAGCACCTCATAGGTGAGTTCGAGGTTGTCCTCCGGCGTGGTCTGCAGCAGGAACTCCAGGCGCCGCACAATGCGCGGCAGCAGGGCCCGCTCCAGCGCGGCCTGGTAGGTGCGCTGGGCCGACGCATCGAGCTTGCCGCCCTGGTAGAGGCCGTAGGTGTAGCCGATCGGCGGCTCCGAGGCGGGGAAGTCGGGGCCGGCGGCCAGGCCGTTCAGCTCGGTGAGCACCGGCACCAGTTCCAGCAGGCTCTCGCCCTCGGAGGCGGCCAGGGTCTGCAACTGGCCGGCCATGCGCTCGGTGCGACCGTCCACCAGGTCGATGTAGCGGCTGTTGTTGCCGAAGCTCAGCGTCCAGGCGCCCAGCGCCAGGACCAGCAGCAGGGCGACGGCGCCATGGCCGGCGATGCCGAGCAGGCGCTCGCGCCGCTCGGCGCGCTGGTTGCGTCCGGCCAGGTGGGCCTCGGGGAAGATCACCTTGCGCAGCACGTCCTGCAGGAAGTAGCTCCTGCCCGTCCCGGCCGGCGAGGAGCGCAGGGCGACCCGGGCGTCGAAGCCCAGGCTGCGGCCCAGCCCGCCGAGCACGCGGTCGAACGGCGTGCCTTCCTGGGTGCCGCTGGTGAAGTACAGGCCCCGCATCATCGCCTGCCGGGCGAAACGGCTCTCGGCGAACACGTCCTGCAGCAGTTGCCGCAGCACCGGGATCAGGGCGTGGAAGTGCTGCGGCAGGGCGTAGGCACAAGCCCGGCGCGCGGTGTCGTGCTCGGCGAGCATCAGCTCGGGCATTTCGTCGAACAGGCGGTGGGCCAGCAGTTCCAGTTCGCCCTGCAGGGCCTGGCCGAGCGCCTCGCCCTGCAGGCCGCCATCGGGGCTATAGGGCAGCGTCACGCCCCAGACCTGGGCCCGCTCCTCCTTGCTCAGCGTGGCGAAGTATTCGTTGAAGCCGCCCAGCAGGTCGGCCTTGGTGACCAGCACATAGACCGGGAAGGAGATGCCGAGGGCGTCGTGCAGTTCGTTCAGGCGCGCGCGCAGGCGGGCGGCGTGCTTGCCCCTCTCCGCCTCGCTGGCGCCGAGCAGGTCGGAGACCGAGACAGTCAGCAGCGCGCCGTTGAGCGGTTGGCGCGGGCGGAATTTCTTCAGCAGGCCGAGGAAACCTTCCCACTCCGCCTTGTCCGCGGCGGCATCGCTTTCATGGGTGGTGTAGCGGCCGGCGGTGTCCAGCAGGACGGTCTCGTCGGAGAACCACCAGTCGCAGTTGCGCGTACCGCCCACGCCCTTGACGCTCTCGCGGCCGAACTCCTCGGCCAGGGGGAAGCGCAGGCCGCTGTTGATCAGCGCGGTGGTCTTGCCGGAACCGGGCGCGCCGATGAACACGTACCAGGGAATCTGGTAGACGTACTTCTGCCGCAGCCGGGCGAACCAGCCCTGCTCGCGGTCCTGGAAACGGACCTGCTTGAGCTTCTCCAGGGCCTGCTCGAAGTTGCCGCGCAGTTCTTCCAGGGCGGCGTCGGTCGGCTGCTCGGGCGTCGCCCCCGCGCGGGCATTGGCGATGGCGTTGAGCAGCCGGGCATTGACGTGCTGCCGGCGCCAGAACAGCACCAGCAGGCGCAGGGCGAGCAGCCCGAGGACGATGCCGATCGTCCACAGGCGGGCCGGCACCGGCTCCAGCGGGCGCCAGTCGGCGAAGGCGAACAGCGGCCCGAGGAACCAGATGACCAGCACCAGCGCGAGCAGGCCGAGCGCGATGAAGACGTAGCGGTTGAACAGCAGGGAGAACAGCCAGCGCATTTATCGGATCTCTTTCTGCAGGTCGGCGGCGGAGGCGAAAACCGTGATGTCGACGCGACGGTTGAGCGCACGGTTGGCCGGCGTGTCGTTCGGCGCGACCGGCTCGGCCGAGCCACGCCCCTGGGCGGACACGCGCCCGGGCTCGCGGATGTGCTCCTCGAGCATCGCCGAGACATTGCCGGCCCGCTCCATGGACAGGTGCCAGTTGGACGGGAAGCGCAGGGTGCGGATCGGCACGTTGTCGCTGTGGCCGACCACGGTCACCTTGCCGTTGACCTGGTCGATCTCCTCGCCGATACGGCGCAGGATGGCGTGGAAGCGCGGGCGGATGTTCGGGCTGCCGGAGTCGAACAGGCCGTCACCGAGGATGGAGACCGTGCTCTGCTCCGGCGCCTCGCGCACCGAGACCAGGCCGGCGCGGATTTCCGGTTCGAGGAAGCGCGAGAAGCGGATCGGCGGCTCGCTGCTGCGCGTCACTACCGGCATGTCGGGCAGCTTCAGCGCACCAATGGCAATGAAAGCGCTGTCGGAGCGGTCGGCCAGGTGGAAGGCGAGCAGCATGTAGACGCCGAAGCCGATCAGCAGCGCGGTCAGCGCCGACACCCACACCGGCAGCACGCGCCAGACCGCGGGCAGCTCGCGGGTGATGCCCTCCCAGTGCGGCGAGAGCGCCTTGAGCCGATCGCCGCGCACCTCGCGGATGATCTCCGCCAAACGCCGGCGCAGGCTTTCCAGCTGGCTCTGGCCGTTGTTGACGATGCGGTAGCGCCCCTCGAAGCCAAGGGAGATGCAGTAGTACATCAGCTCCAGCAGGTCGCAGTGCTGGCGCGGCGACTGGGCCAGCTTGCTGAGCAGCTGGAAGAACTTCTCGCCGCCCCAGGTCTCGTTGTGGAAGGTCACCAGCAGGCTGTGCCGCGACCACACCCCGGAGCCGCCCCAGGGCGTCTGCGCCGCGGTCTCGTCAAGCACCGTGCACAGGCAGTAGCGGGCGGCGATCAGGGTTTCGTGGGAGATGCCTTCGTGACGCGCGCGGGTCTCGAAGTTGCGCACTTCCTGGGCGAGGTGGTCGCGCAGGCGCTCCGGATCGGAGTTATGCACCAGGGTGCGGATCTGGTAGATCAGGTTGAGCAGCGGGTTGGCCGCCGCCACCAGCGGGTTGCTACCCGAGTGGATGTCGGGCAGGTCCGCCAGGGGCGCCGCCGCGTTCATGGCACCCATGGCGGGCGCCTCGCCGCCCGGATTCGGCATCACGAAGGTGCGATCTTCTCCGGACGAGGGGTTGAGTGCGTTCAGATTAACCATGAGTCATGCGCTTCTGATTGGGAGCGGGCTCAGCGACGAATCGCCCAGCATTCGAGCTCGATGTCGGGGAAGTCGCCGGCGATGTGCAGGGCCAGCGCGCCGGACGCCTGCAGCTGCGTCCACAGGTCGCCGACGGTGTCCATCTCGAAGTAGTGATAGCCGGCGTGGTACGGGATCTGCCGCGGCGCGATCGGCAGCGAGCGCAGCGCGATACCGGGCAGGTGCAGGTTCACCAGATCGCGGATGCGATCCACCGGGCCGATCTTCACCTGGCTGGGGAAGCGCGCTCGCAGGGTCTCGGGCGCGATGCTGGAATGCACCGCCAGCACGAACTGGGCGTTGCGCAGCAGCTCGCCATCGGCCACCTGGCCCACGCGGACGCCGTAGTTGCGGTCGATCAGTTCGATCTGCACGGCGTTCTGCTCCAGCACCGAGGACAACGCATTGCGCAGCGCCACCATCAGCGGCGGCAGGCAGCGCTGAAGATCGTCGTGGCTGTACTTCGGCCACTCCGGTGGGCGCCGGTCCCGCTCGGAGAAGGTCGCCAGCTCGCCCGCCAGTTGCGCCAGGGCGACGTAGAAGCGCTCGGGATGCACGCCCGGCGCCGCGAGCATGTGGGCCAGCAGCGGCTGCGCCCGGTTGAGCAGTTGCAGGAGGAGGAACTCGCCCACTTCGGAAACGCCGCCGCGCCCCGGCTGGGACAGGCGCTCGGCGAGCACGTCGGCCCGCTGGTTGACCAGCCCGTGGGCCTCGTTGAGCATCGATACCAGGCCATGGCTGGCATGGCAGGTCACCACGGGCGGCAGGTAATGGTTGTCCAGAACCAGTTGCCTGTCGCTGCGGCATTCGACGACGCGGGCCACGCCGACGCCCAGCCAGGCATCGGTCATGTCCCGCTCCAGCATCAGGCGCAGGCGCGGCTCGGCCAGCTGCAGCTCGGCCGGCTCGCCCGCCACCGAGTTGACGTCGCCGACCAGCGCATCGTGGACGGTGTAGCGGGCCAGCGAGCGGGGCCGCTCCTCGAACAGGACTTCCTCGGTGCCGGGCCGACGCAGCGGCAGCGCCAGGTAGACCATCTGCTCCACCACCCCCTCGGTGAAGTCCAGCGGCTCCGGGCATTCGCATTGCAGGGGGAACGAGAAGGGCGTGCCATCCGGCAGCAGGCCTTCCGCCTCGACGATGGCCAGCTTGCCCAGGGCGAGCGCCGCCAGGTCGAACTTGAGGACCCTCGCCCCCCAGAAATAGGGCTCTCCCGCCAGGTTTCGGCTGTGCGAGAAAAACTCCAGATAACGCTCTTGCTGCTGGAAGTGCTGCGGGCGGAGGAACATCCCCTCCGACCACACCACCCGTTGATAACCCTTGCTCATGTCCCCTCCTGGACCAGATTCCCTGACGGCCACCGCTACTGCGCGGCGGGCGCCGACAACTTCACCTCACTGGCCTCCAGGCGGATCGCGTAGTCCAGCGACTTGCGCGACCAGCGCAGGAATTCGGGCAGCTCGAACCAGGGCGCCTTCGGCTCCGGGATCGCCGCGACCTGGCGCCAGACGCTCGCTTCCAGGTCGCGATACCCCACCAGGACTGCCAGCGCGCGGCCGTCCAACTCGACCTGGTAATCACGGACCGCCGACTCGCCCGGGCTGATCATGAACGCCTCGCGGTGCAGCAGGTCGCCGGCCAGTACGGCCTCGTCACGCTCGGCGAGCGTGAAGTAGTCGGTCGAGGAGAAGGTCGCCGCGTCGCGCAGCCGGAACAGGCGCACGGCGACCGGCGAAGGCCGCCCGTTGATGTCCGGGTTGAGCGTCTCGGACGCGGAAAGCTCGACCCGGATGGACACCGGCTCGGGCGGCTTGGGCGTGGAGGAGCAACCGGCCAGGCTCAGGGCGGCGAGCGCCACGCAGGCGGCGCCCATGCACGCGGGCCTCGCGCGGCGAGCGCCCGGCCGGCGCGGTTCGATGGGCGATACGACGGATACTTTCATTCGACATCCATTGGCAGACAGCTGTGACTTGTTTCAGGACTCGCTCATGGCCGGGACATGCGCTTCCCAGCGCACGGTGATCTCGTTGGGGTTGCCGATCCACACCGCCAGCGCGCTGTAGTTGTCCTGGTCCGGCGAGCCCTGATCGACGATCAGCTTCTCCATCCGCACCAGCCACTCCTCCGCCGCGTTGGCGTGAAGCAGGGCCTCGCTCATCTCGTATTCGCGCACCGCTTCCCAGAAGCCGTCGGTACAGATCAGGAAGGCGTCCCCCTCCTCCACCTCGAACGGCGTGTCGAGTGCCTGGGCCGGCAGCTCGTCGCCCACGCCCAGCGCGGCGAACAGCAGGTTGCGCTCGGCGTGCCCGCGGACCATGTCCTCCTGCAGCACGCCGGCGTCGACGAAGCTCTGCACGACACTGTGGTCCTTGGTCAGCTGCCGGCAGCCCCGACGCCGAAACAGATACAGACGGGTGTCGCCGACGTGGACCCACTGGGCCTGGCGCGCGGCCTCGTCGAGAAACAGCGAAGTGACCGTGGCGCTCATGCGCCGCAGCGGGCTGGACAGGCCCTGTCCGTAACGGATGGCGGAGTCGGCCTGGGCCACCAGCCGCTCGATGCTGTCCCGCGTCAACGAGGGCGCCGAGGAATAGGCGCTGAGCATGGTCCGCACCGCCGTTTCCGAGGCCACCTCGCCGCCACCATGGCCACCCGCGCCATCGCACACCACGAAGCAGGCGCCGTTGGCGGAGGTCCAGTAGCCGCAGGCATCCTCGTTCTGCTCCCTGCGCCCCAGCCGGGACAGGGTAGCGAACTCCACGCGAGGACCACCGGCGGCCACGTAGACGGTCATTGCTCCCTCCCCGCGTAGATCTGTTCGATCTCCTGTTCGTAGGCGCGGGCGAAGGCGTTCTCCAGCAGGGTTTCCAGCTCCTCGCGGGCAGCGCCGGCGATCTCGGCGAAGTCGGCGGCGTACAGCGACCAGAGCCGCGAGCGGCGCAACGCCGGCAGCATCGACTCCAGCGCGGAGGGCTCGCTGCAGCGGCGCTCGATACGCTCGGGACTGAAACGCCCCACCAGTTCGTACATGGCGCTGCGGGAACCGGCCAGCAGCGCCACCTGGTGAGCGGCTAGGTCGTCGAAGGCATCCTCGATCGCCCGCTGCGGCGCCATGAAACCGGGGAAGCGGGTGCCCAGCAGATGGACGATCGCGGACTGCCCGTCGGGAGAGAACTTCAGCGGGTTGTTGCCCTGGGTGGCGATGATGGTGACGCCCGCGCGCATCTCGTGCTTGGCGGCGGAGCGGGCGTGGATGAGGCGTACCGTGCCGGCCGTCATCTCGGAAAAGAGCCGGCCCAGATTTTCCATGAACTCGGTGGAGACCGCGGGCAGCGACGAGGGGGCAACGCCACACCCCCTGGCGAAGGCGGCGCGCAGATCATCGTCGCCCGCTTCGGCAGCAGGCTCGTCCGGGCGCTCGACGGGGCGCGGTTTCACGAGTTGCACGGGTGTGCTTTTCTCGGGCTCGACCGGTGCCGGTTGCTCGACCATGGGCTCGGGCTTCGGCGGCTCACTGGCGACGGGCTCGATGACGAGTTGCGGGGCAGCCGGGCTGGGCACGGGCTGTTGTTCGGCAACGGGAATGACCACGGACGGCGCATGGAACAGCGCATCGACTTCCAGGCCGTGGTCGAGCGCCAGGCTGCCTTCGACCAGGGCCATATCGCCGACCTGCCCACCGAGCAGCACCAGCGGGTCGACGTTGCGCGAGGTGTCGAGCATCGGCGCCTGCTGTTTCGGGCTGGCCAGCGGATCGTCGATGGTGATCTCGCCGCGCAGCGGCAGCTCCGCGATCATCGACGGCGCATCGGCGGCGACGAAATCGGCCAGGGACAGTTCTTCGGGGGCATGGCTGCGCTCGTCCGGCCGCTGGGGCACGGCGAATACGTCGAAATCGGCGGGAATGGTCGCCCTGGCGACGGGCTCGGCGGCGGGAGCGACGGCAGCCACTTCGGCCACGCCGCGCAGGCCCAGCACGTAGCGGCCAAACACCGCGCGCCCGCTGCTGCGCATGACCGCGGACTCGCCGGGACCGATGCTGACGCCGTCGATCAGGATGGCGCTGCTGGAGCTGACATTGGCCACGCGCACCGCGTCGGCGCCAACTGGCGCCAGCTTCGCTTGGAAGCGGGAGACGAGGCGTTCCGGGTCCTGCAGGACCAGGTGATTGTCCGGGCTGCGCCCGACCGTCAGCTCGCCGGCCCCCGTCACGCATCCGCTCAATTCGGATGCCAGTGGCTTTCCATCGTACGAAAGAACGACCAGTTCGATCCCTGATCCAGGCATGCCTACCTCCCTGTAGCAAAGCATCACCGCGACAAAAAACGCCGGGCGGACGTCCCTTTATGGAAGCGTCCGAGCGATGTGTTTTCCGTGTGCCATCCATGTCATTCCGAATGCATCGGATGGAACACCGTTGTTCGCGGCGCAGACGATAACCTCTATCCGTTCCGGTTAAAACGACCTAAAACGAGAACCTACGCGCAAACCGAGCAACACATTTGAATTAAAGTCCGCGGCAGTTTTTCCTCAGCACCCGACGAGAAGCAATTCGGCATGGACGCCACCGCAAGCAACTACACTTCCCAGAATCCCTCTCGGGTCCGCCAGGACGATTCCCGCCCGGCCGGCGCACTTCCCTCAGGCACCCAGCTCTACGAATTCACCCTCACCTCGACTCTCGGCGAAGGCGGTTTCAGCATCGTCTACGCCGCGCGGGACAACCGCCTGCACCGCGACGTCGCCATCAAGGAATACATGCCGGCGGCCTTCGCCAGCCGCAGCGACAAGGCCAGGATCGAGGTGCGTTCGGAGCGCCACCGCTCCGCGTTCGATACCGGCATGCACAGCTTCATCGACGAGGCGCGACTGCTGGCCAGGTTCAAGCACCCGGCCCTGGTCGAAGTGCTGCGCTTCTGGGAAGACAACGGCACCGCCTACATGGCCATGCCCCGCTACAGCGGGCAGACGCTGCGGCAGATCCTGCGGGACAACGGCGGGCAGTGCGACGAACAATGGCTGCGCGGCATCGTCGCGCCCATGCTCGATGTGCTGGAAATGCTCCACGCCCACGACATCTTTCACCGCGACGTGGCGCCGGACAACATCATCATCCAGAACGACGGCACGCCGGTGCTGCTCGACCTGGGCTCCGCGCGGCGTGTGCTCGGCGATGCCAACCAGGCGCCGACGGTCATCGTCAAACCCGGCTACGCGCCCATCGAACAATACGCCGAAGACCTCTCCACGCCCCAGGGGCCGTGGACGGACATCTACGCCCTGGGCGCGGTCCTGCACCTGGCGGTGACCGGCATGGCACCGTCCGCCTCGGTCTCGCGCCTGATGAAGGACAACCTGGAGCCGCTGTCGGGCCGCGACTTCCCCGGCTTCTCCGAGGCATTTCTCCGCACCATCGACCACTGCCTGGCACTGCAGCCGGGCGACCGCCCGCAGGCCATCGCCCAACTGCGCGAACTGCTGGGCATCGACGGGACCGTGCAGGCGCGCCCGCTGCCCACTCCGCCGACGACACCACGCGCCCGGCCGGCCGTCGCGGCAGACGACGCGAAGACCATCATCCTCTCCAGCGAGCAGATGGCCGACCTGATGGCCCAGGCCGTCGGCGGGCAGGCCGCGCCGCAACTGCCGGACCCGTTCCAGCTGCCCTCCGCCACCGCCAAGCAGGAAGCCGAGGAAACCAGCTTCCCGGAGATGGAAGAACTGCTCAACGGCGACGCGAAGCGCAACGCGGGGAAAGTCGCCGTGCCCTCCGTCACGCACGCGGCTCCCGCACCGTCACCCGCTCGTGCCGCGCCCGCCGCCAAGTCGCGGGCTCCGCTGATCGGTCTCTCGGCAGCAGCCTGCCTGCTCGTCGCCGGCGCGGTCGGCTGGGGACTATGGAGCGGTCGTGACGACGCGGACACGCAAACGGCCCTGGCCCAGGCGACAACGACAACCGTCCCCGAACCCGTGGCCAAGTCCGAGATCGTGACGCCACCTGCCGTACAGCCCGTTGAGGAGACACCGGCCGCGAGCGACCCCGCCTTCATCGAGACGCCTGCGTCCGTCAGTGAACCGCTGCCGCCCGTGCACGCGGTCGCGCCGGAGCCAGTACCCGTACAAGTCGTGGAACCGATACCGCAGCCGATACCCGAGCCGGCACCGGCACCGCAGGTCGCCGTGGAAACCCGCCCCGCCGCCACCGCGCGCGCCAGCGAAGCGACTCCGCCTCCGGCGCCCGCCCGTTCGCGCCAGCAACAGGAGGCGGTCGTCGACACCGGCACCGTGCAGATCAACGTGCAGCCCTGGGGCGAAGTCTGGGTCGACGGCAAGAACCACGGGGCCAGTCCGCCGCTGAAGAAGCTCGACCTGCCCGTCGGCGAATACCGCATCGAGCTGCGCCGCCCGAACCAGCCGGCTCTGGTACACAAGGTCGTGGTCGAGAAGAACGCCACCATCACCCTCAACCAGGGCGTCCAGACCAGCGCCAAAGCCACGCAGAAACCCACCGCTCCGGCCGCCGCAGCCCCTGCCGCCGCGACCAAGCCGGCCGCCCCGGAGAAAGGCGGCAAGGGCACCCTGGCCCTGCGCATCCAGCCTTGGGGAGAGATCTGGGTCGACGGGGTCAAGCGCGGCGTCAGCCCGCCTCTGCAAGAGATCCAGCTACCGGCTGGCGCGCGCACCATCGAGATCCGCAACCCCAGCTTCCCCAGCCAGAGTCGCAAGCTCGACGTGCCCGCCAACCGTCGCGTGACGCTGCAGCACAGTTTTCAGTGAACCCGCTTCCCCAAGAGTCGTAACGCATGAAGATGACCCGCATCACCACCGCCTCGCTCCTGATGGCCGTCCTCGCCTCCACCCTGGCCGGATGCGCCAAGGAAAAGCCTCTGCCGCCGCCCCCGCCGACCGCGGAGGAAATCGCGGCCCAGCAGCGTGAGGAGCGGGGCAAGCAGAGCCTTATGGAAGGCATCCGTCTGTACCAGGGCGGCAACTACTTTATGGCCGAGAACAAGTTCCTCGCCCCGGAGATCTGGGAAGCCAGCACCGGTACCCAGCTCCAGGCCCTCAAATACCTGGCCTTCAGCTACTGCGTCACCGAGCGCAACGCGCAATGCCGGTACGCCTTCGAGCGCGCCCTGCAGATCGACCCTTCGTTCAGGCTGGACAGCGCCGAGGACGGCCACCCCCAGTGGGGACCGGCGTTCCAGCAGGCCAGTGAACGACCGGTCAAGCCGTCCCACCCCTGATAGCCGGGCTTTCGCATGAACCTCGACATAGATGCGCTGCTGGCACCAGTCGCGACCGACCAACCGGGCGGCAGGCCACTCGACTACGACAACGACTTCCTCGAACTCGAACGGGAAATGCAGGGCACGCCGGAACAGCAGTACGGCGATACCCTGATCCCCGCTCAGGAGCCCGACTGGTCGACGGTCCTGCAGGCGGCCAGGTCGCAGCTGTCGCGCAGCAAGGACTTCCGCCTCGCCGTCGCCATCACCCGCGCCCTCACCCGCCTGCATGGCCCGCGCGGCACCGCGGAGGGACTGGCGCTGGTCATCGAGATGACCCGGCGATACTGGCAGGATGGGCACCCGGTTCTGCACGAGGACGGCGAGGAAGACCTGCTGCCCCGTGGCAATGCGCTGGCCGGCCTCGCGGCGGCCGGCGGGCTGCCCAGCGACCTGCGCTGCGCCGAGATCGGCAGCCGCCAGCTGGGCAAGCTGGCACTGGGCACCCTCGAACGCATCGCCCTGTCCCGGGAAGACGTCTCGGGCGAACCGCTGCAGCGCGACCAGCTGCCCCGTTTCCTGCGCGACGAGCTGGAATCCGGCAACCAGGACCTGCTGGCGCTGCCCTGCATCCGCGAGCGGGTCCAGGAGCTGCGCGGCCTGCTCTCGCCGGCACTGGGCACCGAACATGCACCGGACTTCGCCAGCATCCTCGGGCTCACCGAACTGCTCGCCCCCTCCTCGGCAAGCACAGCCGAACAGGCCAGCGACGAATCCTCCGAGCCGGCGACGACCGACGCACCTGCCGCTCCCCGCCTCGGCCCCGCCGGGGCGACCAGCCGCAGCGATGCCATCGCCATGCTGGACGCGGTCTGCGAATTCCTGGAAAGGAACGAGCCGGCCAACCCCGCCCCTCTGCTCATCCGCAGGGCGCGCAACATGATCGGCCAGGACTTCCTCGCCATCCTGCGCGACCTGGCGCCGGCCGGCCTGCAACAGGCAGAGCTGATCGCCGGCCTGAGCAGACAGGACTGACTCCCCCACCCCCTGAACCTAGAAGTTTCATGGAGAGAAACCAATGAGCAATCCACGCCACGAGACGGTTAACCGAAAGAGCAGCCAGAAGTTCATTGCACGCAACCGCGCTCCACGCGTGCAGATCGAATACGACGTCGAGCTGTACGGCTCGGAGAAGAAGATCCAGCTGCCCTTCGTCATGGGCGTCATGGCCGACCTGGCGGGCAAGCCGAAGGAGGCCCTGCCGGCCATCGCCGACCGCAAGTTCCTGGAAATCGACATCGACAACTTCGATGAGCGCATGAAGTCGCTGCAGCCCCGGGTGGCATTCGCCGTGCCGAACACCCTGACCGGCGAAGGCAACATCGCCATCGACATCACCTTCGAGAGCATGGACGACTTCTCCCCGGGCGCTGTCGCCAGGAAGGTCGACGCCCTCTCCCAGCTGCTCGACGCGCGCACCCAGCTGAACAACCTGCTGACCTACATGGACGGCAAGACCGGGGCCGAAGAGCTGATCGGCAAGGTGCTGCAGAACCCGGCGCTGCTGAAGACCCTGGCCACGGCACCACGCGCCGAAGCCATCGAACCAGAAAGCAGCGAAGCCTGATCAAGGGAGACCCGACATGACGGCCATTCAAGCCAGCAACCAGCAGCAACTGGAAGCGCTGCACGGAGACGACTTCTCCGCGCTGCTGCAGAAGGAATTCAAGCCCAAGACCGACGAGGCGCGGGAGGCGGTGCAGAACGCCGTCCGCACGCTCGCCGAACAGGCCCTGGTCAACTCCACGACCCTGAGCAACGACGCCTACAAGGCCATCGAGGCGATCATCGCGGAGATCGACCACAAGCTGTCGGAGCAGATCAACGCGATCATCCACCAGCCCGACTTCCAGCAGATCGAGAGCGCCTGGCGCGGCCTGCACCACCTGGTGAACAACACCGAAGTCGACGAGATGCTGAAGATCCGCGTGCTGCCCATCTCCAAGAAGGAGCTGCACCGCACCCTGCGCCGCCACAAGGGCATCGGCTGGGACCAGAGCCCGATCTTCAAGAAGGTCTACGAGCAGGAATACGACCAGTTCGGCGGCACGCCTTACGGCTGCATCGTCGGCGACTACTTCTTCGACCACTCCCCGCCGGACGTGGAGCTGCTCAACGAGATGTCCAAGATCGCCGCGGCCTCGCACTGCCCCTTCATCGCCGGCGCGGCGCCCTCGGTCATGCAAATGGAATCCTGGCAGGAGCTCGCCAATCCGCGCGACCTGACCAAGATCTTCGAGAACACCGAATACACCGGCTGGCGCAGCATGCGGGCCTCGGAAGACTCGCGCTACATCGGCCTGGCCATGCCGAGGTTCCTCGCCCGCCTGCCCTACGGCGTGCGCACCAACCCGGTGGATGAGTTCGACTTCGAGGAAGATACCGACGGTTCGGATCACAGCGGCTACTGCTGGGCCAACTCGGCCTACGCCATGGCCGTGAACATCAACCGCTCGTTCAAGTACTACGGCTGGTGCACCTCGATTCGCGGCGTCGAATCCGGCGGCGCCGTCGACGACCTACCGACCCACACCTTCCCCTCGGACGATGGCGGCGTCGACATGAAATGCCCGACGGAGATCGCCATTTCCGACCGTCGCGAAGCGGAGCTTGCCAAGAACGGCTTCATGCCGCTGATCCACCGCAAGAACTCCGACATGGCCGCCTTCATCGGCGCCCAGTCGCTGCAGAAGCCGACCGAGTACTACGACCCGGACGCCACCGCCAACGCCAACCTGGCGGCGCGCCTGCCCTACCTGTTCGCCTGCTGCCGGTTCGCCCACTACCTGAAGTGCATCGTCCGCGACAAGATCGGTTCGTTCCGCGAGCGCGAGGACATGCAGCGCTGGCTCAACGACTGGATCATGAACTACGTCGACGGCGACCCCTCGAACTCCTCCCAGGAAACCAAGGCGCGCAAGCCCCTGGCAGCGGCCGAGGTGCAGGTCGAGGAAGTGGCAGACAACCCCGGCTACTACACCTCCAAGTTCTTCCTGCGCCCGCACTACCAGCTGGAAGGCCTGACCGTATCGCTGCGCCTGGTCTCCAAGCTGCCATCGGTGAAGAACGCCACCAGCTGACGGAGCGCCCCGGCGGCCCTGACCGCCGGGTGTTGCCCAAGCGCACCGGACACCACCACTTCAATTTCCAGACAGAAGGCAGGACGACTCAAGCAGAAAAGCGACAACCCCAAAAAGCCAACCACCACTAGGCCGAATGGCGGCCAATCAACATCCATTTCAAAAGGAATATAGAAATGTCTTCACTCCAGGACTTCTTCATCAAGATCGACGGCATCCCGGGCGAGTCCAAGGACTCCAAGCACTCCGGCCAGATCGACGTTCTCCAGTGGGGTTACTCCGTCAGCCAGACCTCCACCTCCCACACGGGCGGCGGCTCCGGCGCGGGCAAGGCCAACTTCGGCGAGCTGCACTTCACCCACTACGTGGACAAGGCGACGCCCAACCTCATGAAGTACTGCGCCAGCGGCAAGCACATCCCCACCGTCGAAGTCTCCTGCTGCAAGGTCGGCGACGGCTCGCAGGAATACATGAAGATCACGCTGAACGAAGTGCTCATCACCCACGTGAGCCCGATGGGCTCGACCAGCGACCCCCGTGTCACCGAGTCGGTCGGCATGTCCTACGGCAAGGTCAAGGTCGAAGTGAAAGAGCAGAACACCGACGGCTCCATGGGCGCCACCGTCACCGGCACCTGGGACGTCAAGCAGAACAAGGAATAAGTTCGTGCGACGGGCTGGAGGGAAACCTCCGGCCACGTCAGAAGTGGTCGATCCTGCCTCCAGTCCGATACACAGCTGAGCGAGTGAAGCCAGCCGAACTGACGTAAGTTCGACACGCCTCATCCGGATTGCAAACATGAATGTTGTACAGAAGATCCTCTTCATCCTTCTGATGGCTGGACTCGTTACAGGGGCACATCGCACCCGTCGTGACAACCCTTTCCTACAATGGTCTCTTCAAAACGTGGACAAGCTCGAAGCAGGCTCATTCGAAGAACTAATCAATGGACTGGAAGATATTGCATATCAGAAAGTTCATTAGAAAAATACAACTCAAAGAATAGCAAGCATTCATATAGATCAACCCTATACCCCAACGGGCTTACTAGATAACCACACCAATCACAGCAAACATAAAGCCCAGTATAGAAAACATGCAAATGCTATCAACTCAAGAAAAGAAAGAATTAAAGCAAGAAATAAAATCAAATCAACATGAAGTTTTCGTAATATCCATTGAGGAAATGGATGCTATTGTACGCTCCTCGCCCAAGGGGACGATGCCCCACATTAAGAGCACATGGCAAAACTTCAAGGGGAAAGCTGAGGCCGGTGCAAGCTACTATGCATCAGCAGATGACTTAAGAACTTTAAGCAAACTCGTTGGAGACCTTGGAGGTTTTTCCACCAAAGCCTACGTCAAAACATATGGTGGAAAGGCACACATCATTCTAAATGGACATCCTGGGTTGCGACGTGTTCTGACCGGAACCAAGTATGGTATAAAAAATCCAAAAGTTATAACCATGGGACTCGGGAAAGCGGGGGCGGTACATGCAGCAAAGTCTGGCGGTATTCTTTCTATAATCCTACTGTCTGCTTATAGAATTGCGGACTACGTTTTGACAGATCAAGCGACATTAACCCAGCTTATTGGTTCTTTAGCCACTGACATAGTGAAAGTTGGAATTGCCACGGGCGCCTCCATAGCAGCAGCATCTGCAATTGTCGCAATGGGATTTACGATAGCCATAGGGCCAATCGCGGCGGTCGTCTTGGTCGGCATTGGAGTCTCGATGGCTCTGAGTGCACTAGATGAACATTATGGAATAACTGATCGAGTTATTGCCGGCCTGGATGATATTGTTCAAGGTACTGACAGGGGATATGAGGCAGCAAAGCAGGCCCTGTATCGAAATGCAAGCGAGCTAGCAGACTCTGCTTTTGATTATACCGTTGACTCTGCCAGAGCCATTTTGATTAATATCACGATGCACGCCATAGATAGATTTATTTCCACAAGACCGAGACTTCAATAATGGAAGATCGGCCACTTACTTCGATATCGAAAAAGCTATTCAGCATTGCATTTCTTTCAATATTGACACTCTCTTCGCTTGCGTGGTTTATCACCAGCATAAATCTACTTGTATCTCAATTTCACACAAGCAGCCCCATAGTAGGATTCGACAAGGGCTCCATGTATATGCTGGGAATCGGATTCGGACTCCTATTTCTGACTGTTGGAGGGGTGACTCAAGGCCTGCTGCAGAAGAAACTCACCCCCAGGCACGAAGCTTTTTTCACAAAAGTCCTGATTATAAGTTTATTGGTAACGATAGTTTTCCCTCAATTAGCTCATTACACAGTAGCCAGCTACGCACAAAAACAAGGTTACAATACGTGCGACGACTTCACTTATCGCTGGCTCCTGTACAGCAAATCCTACTATGCAAAACATGAAATATTCTGCAGTAAAATCATCAACAACAAGCCAACCATAAAAAACCAACATAATCATTGAGGGGCTTTAAGGGTCACTCCAATAAACCACCTTCACTTGCATTACATACTGTAAATATTTTGCTTTCCCCCAAAAATCAAGAACGACTTATCCGTCAATTCAAAGCAATTAACTGAAACAATGAAAGCAATAACCCATATTAAAGATCAGAAATCCATGAATATTGCCTTACCATTCATATTATTTTCATTGATTGGTTGCGCAGCCTTCTACTACCTGCCTACCAGGCTACGCAAGTGGATTGGAGTTCTCTTTTTCGTGTTCGGCTGGACAACAGTACTCATGGGCTCATCTATTGCGATGACAAATTTTGATATTGGCGTGTCAGGGATTTTTCTAGTCGCTCTGGGCAGTGGACTTTTTTACCACTCCCCCAACACACCATAATACCCATGCCATGGAGAATCAGGGGCTCTTATCGAGCCAGCAGTGAAGCCTTCATTAAAACTCATATGTTTTTCGGCCTAATCCTTCAGCATAACTACTCTTGGTCATACTCACTTCCCGCCAAAGCACCAGCTATTATTGAGACGCATGGCGAAGGCAATAAAGAGAAAACGCAGTGGCAATAAAATTCATTAAATACCTATTTATCGCCTGTATCTCCAACTCATGTCTGGCAGAGGAAAACCCACTCGTCCAGGCTTATCTGGACAATGACTATGAGGCGTTTGCCTCACACTATGAGAAGGTCATAGATAAAAACGAGACAACCCTCAGTGGCGGATCACCCTTTTCCTTTCTCATTTACAGCTTCTTAGTAGATGACCCTCGCTTCTTTAATCTGGTGATCCAGCACGCAGACCCTAATCACACTGATCGCCCGGGCCTCACCGCAATCTTTGAAGTCGTGCGCAAATGCGACATAGAGCGGGCCAAAAAGCTTGTAGAGAAGGGAGCAAAAGTCAATCATCGCAACACAAAAGGAAGTACGGTGCTGCACTGGGTGGCGGAAAGCAAGTGCTATGACCTCGCCAAATATCTGATCGAATCGGGAGGCGACGCATATACATCGGATAATGATGGCATTACACCGCTGGACATTGCCAAATCGAAGAAAGACAAACATATGATAGAGAGCATGCAGAACAGCAAGGCAGCACTCCAATAACCACACACGGATGATGGTTTAGCATGAAGCTCATTGCTGCTTTAACTCTAGTTTTCCTAGGACTGCTAGCAATATTATTGCCCATGCCATGCGCCCATAGAATCAGCAATTTCTATCGCCGATATCCGTTGATTCGCCATGCCCCAGCGGCTCAATTCAAACTGCATCCGCACTATATACGTATATTGGGGCTTACAACTTTCATAGCTGCCGCTACGGTGCTTATGTTGGATTGAACAGCTACAGGAAAGCTAAAGAATGAAACCCTGGTTTAAAGGAATTCCCTGCTTTTCTGGCCACTCCCATGCCTAGCAGCGAAAAGCGCGTGCATGATTGCCACCATCCATCCCTGATTTAACAAACTCTATATCTCCGAATTAGGCACACCAGCCAAGGATAGGCATCGATGAACCAGCCCATCAGCTCCACCCTGTTCCACACCCCGCTCGACGAGCAGGTCGCCCAGCTGACCCAGCTGATTCGCCGTGCGCCGGCGGACGCCAGGCTGCGTGTCCACTACGCGCAGCTGTGCATGGTGAAGGGCGACTGGGAGCGTGCGGTCGCGCAGTTGCAGACCGTCGCGCAGCTTGATGCCAAGTGCATTCCCATGGCCCAGGCCTACCGCGAGGCTATTCGCTGCGAGCGCGCCCGCGAGCGGGTGTTCGCCGGGGAGGTCGAGGTCAAGAGCATCGGCCAGCCCAACGACTGGCTGCCGCTGCTGGCCCGGTCGCTGGCTTGCCGCGCCGGCGGCGATGCGGTGCAGGCGGCCGAGTTGCACGCCCAGGCGTTCGAGCAGGCCGGCGAAACGTCATTCCTCATCGATGGCGAACGGGTCGAGTGGATCGCCGACGGCGACTCCAGGCTCGGTCCGGTCTGCGAACTCTTCCTCAACGGCCAGTACTACTGGCTGCCGTTCGAGAACATCCAGCGCCTGGAGATCGACGCGCCGACCGACCTGCGCGACCTGGTCTGGCTGCCCGCTCGAGTGACGCTGAGCAACGGCGGCCAGCATCCCGTGCTGCTGCCTGCCCGCTATCCCCTCAGCCATGCCGAGGGCCAGGACGCGCTGGCCCTGGCCAGCTTGACCGAATGGCGCCCGCTCGGGGACGAGCTGTGGGCCGGCGTCGGGCAGCGCATGCTGGTCAGCCCCGCCGGCGAGCATCCGCTGCTCGCCGTGCGCGAGCTGTCCTCCCTGGCCGGCCAGCCATGAAACCGCACAGCGTACGCAGCAACCGGCTGATGCCGGCCCTGCTGGACCGCCTGACCGACCACGCGCCGCAGAGCAGCAGCGAGGCGCCCCACGAGCGTCTCATCAGCCGCTCCGACTTTCGCGAAAGCGTCCTGCGCGACCTGTCCTGGCTGCTCAACACGGTGAACGCGGAGTCGACCACCGACTTCGAGCAGGCCGAGCGCGCCCGCGTGTCGGTGGTCAACTTCGGCATCCCGGCGCTTTCCGGCCGCCAGCTGGCCGCCGCCGACTGGAAGGAGGTCGAGGCGACCCTGCGCACAGCCATCGCCACCTTCGAGCCGCGGATACTGCCGGAATCACTGGAGATCCGCGTGCTGCCCCCGGTCGCCGGTCTGGCCTCGCGCAACCGCCTGTCCCTGGAGATTCGCGGGCAGCTCTGGTCCGAGCCCTACCCCATGGAGCTGCTGCTGCGCTCCCACGTCGACCTGGAGTGCGGCCAGGTGTCCCTGGAAAACGTCGCGAGGTCATGACATGGACCCCAGATTGCTGGACTACTACAACAGCGAACTGGCCTACCTGCGCGAGCTGGGCGCGGAGTTCGCCGGGCAGTATCCCAAGGTCGCGGCGCGGCTGGGCATGCGTGGCACGGAAGTGGCGGACCCTTATGTAGAACGCCTGCTGGAAGGGTTCTGCTTCCTCACCGCGCGCATCCACCTGAAGATGGATGCCGAGTTCCCGCGCTTCTCCCAGCGCCTGCTGGAGGTGGTCTACCCCAACTACCTGGCGCCCACGCCAGCCATGTGCATCATCCAGTTCACGCCCGGCGAGATGAGCGGCAGCCAGGAGAACGGCTTCGTCATCGAGCGCGGTACCCGGCTGAAGGAGCCCCTGCAGGGCGAGCGCAAGACCCAGTGCGAATTCCGCACCGCCCACGCCGTGGAGCTGTGGCCCCTGACCCTGGCCAGCGCCCGCTTCGAGGCCGCGCCCGCCGACATCCGCCTGCCCCGCGCCACGCTCGGCAGGACGGTCAAGTCGACCCTGCACCTGCGCTTCGACTTCACCAGCGCCCACAACGGCCGTGCGCCGGGGCTCAACCGCCTGTCACTGCACCTGCGTGACAGCGGCCAGCTCGCCTCGCACCTGTACGAACTGCTCTGCGGCCACCCCCTGGGCGTGGCCGTGCGCCCCATCGATGCCAGCGGCTGCGGCTGGACGCTCCTGCCGGCGAGCGCGCTGCAGCCGGAGGGGCTGTCCGAGGAAGAGTCGCTGCTGCCCTACTCCGCCCGCGGCTTCCAGGGCTACCGCCTGCTCCACGAATACTTCGCGATGCCGGCGCGCTACCACTTCGTCGCCATCGAGGGGCTCGGCCCGGCGCTGGAGCACAGCAGCGCGGCCAGCGGCTTCGAGGTGCTGATCCTGCTCGACCGCGATGCCAGCGAATACGAGACGCTGGTCGGCCCCGAGCACTTCGCGCTGTTCTGCACCCCGGCGGTGAACCTGATCGACATGCGCTCCGACCGGGTCCCGGTGGCGGACAACCGCAACGAGTTCCACGTGGTGCCGGACCGCGCCCGGCCGATGGACTACGAGGTGTACAGCGTCGCCCTGGCCGAGGGCTTCGGCCAGGACAACGCGGTGGAGGCCGAATTCCGCCCGTTCTACACCTGCGTCGCCCAGGACCGGGGCGAACACGGCACCTACTTCTCCGTGCGCCGCGAACCGCGCCGCCCCTCCGACAGCACTTTGCGCAAGGGCGCCCGCACCACCTACATCGGCTCCGAGGTGTTCCTCAGCTTGGTCGACCGCAACGAGGCGCCCTACGCCGGCACCCTGCGCCAGCTGGGCGTGCAGATGACGGTCAGCAACCGCGACCTGCCCATGCTGATGTCGGTCGGCAGCAACCAGGACCTGATTCCGCTCGGCTCGCTGCCGGTCTCCGCGGTGCGCATCATCGAGGGACCGACCAAGCCGCAGCCGGCGGCGCCCGAGGGCGAGCTGACCTGGCGCCTGATCAGCCAGCTGGGACTCGGCTACCAGACCCTGACCGACCTGACGCCCGAACAGGGCGCCGAGGCCCTGCGCGAGCTGCTGACCCTGTACGGAGCCCTGGGCGACGCGGCCATCGCCCGCCAGGCGCGCGGCCTGCTCGGCGCCAGCCTGACGCCGGTCACCCGGCGCCTGCCCGGTCACGGCCCGCTGGCCTTCGGCCGTGGCGTCGCCATCGACCTGAAGGTCGACGAGGCCCAGTTCGCGGGCAGCAGCGCCTATCTGTTCGGCGCCGTGCTGGAGCGCTTCCTCGCTCGCCACGTCGGCCTCAACACCTTCATCGAAGTGCGCCTGGACAGCGCCCAGCGCGGCCGCATCGGCCAGTGGGCGCCGCGCTTCGGCACGAGGCCGGTGGCATGACGGGCACCACAGACTTCTGGCAGCGGCTCGGCGAGCGGCCCTACGACTTCGACCTGTTCGCCGCCCTGCGGCGCATCGAATCGCTGCACCCGCAGAGCCCGCGCCTGGGCCACTCGCAGCGCCCGCAGCAGGACCCCATCCGCCTGGGCCAGGCGCCGTCCACCTCCTTCGCCCCCGCCACCCTGGCCGGCCTGGATGAACGCCGGGCGGCTGCCAAGCTGCGCATCTTCAGCTTCGGCCTGTTTGGGCCCAACGGCCCGCTGCCGCTGGCCCTGACCGAATACGCGATGGAGCGCGCCAACCACCACGGCGACGAGACCCTGTCGGCCTTCGCCGACATCTTCCATCACCGGCTGATCCAGCTGTTCTACCGCGCCTGGGCCTCGGCCCAGTCCACGGTGAGCCTGGACCGCGATCAGGACGACAGCTTCACCCGCCACGTGGCGAGCCTCGTCCACCACGGCCTTGAATCCCAGCGCGAGCGCGACTCGGTGCCCGACCACGCGCGCTGGAACCACGCCGGCCACCTGGTCCGCCAGGTGCGCAACGCGGAAGGGCTGGAGCGCATCCTGGCCAACTTCTTCCGCATGCCCGCGCGGATCGAGGAGTTCGCCCGGCACTGGCTGCCCCTGCCGGACGACCAGCGCACCCGTCTCGGCGGCGCGAGCAACGCCCAACTGGGCGTCGACGCCGTGGCCGGGCAGGCCGTGCCAGACCGTCAGCACCGCTTTCGCATCCGCCTGGGCGCCATGGGCCTGGCCGACTACGAGAACCTGCTGCCCACCGGCCGCGGCCATCGGCAGTTGCTCGACTGGGCGCGCAGCTACATCGGCATCGAATACGCCTGGGACGTGCGCCTGGTCCTGCGCGCCGCCGAAGTGCCGCGGGTATCGCTCGGCGGCGTTACCCGCCTGGGCTGGACCAGCTGGCTCGGCGCCAGCGCCGCCACGCAGGACCGCGACGACCTGGTCCTCGACCCCGAACACATCGCCGCCACTACCCATTCATACCGTCCGCAGCGAACCGCGGGCTCCCCTTCATCCGAACCAACGAGGTCCCATCCATGAACCCCTTCCGCATCCTCCACCGTCCCCTGCTCTGCGTGGCCCTGCTCGGCTTCACCCTGCCCGGCCACGCCAGCGTGGAGGCCGACATGGCCTTCGCCCTGGACAGCATCTGGCGCATGGAGCGCCCCTCCGTGTCCCTGGCGAGCGAGTCCTTCACCAGCAAGGCCTCCAAGACGGGCACGACGTACCAGGCGAAGGTGAACAACTCGCCCGTCTACCTGATGACCGGCGAAGAGTCGGCCAGCGTCGAGTTCGGCCGCAAGCGCTTCCCCGCCACCGAGAGCCCGTGGGGCGCCCTGCCGCGCCTGGACATGGAGCACGCCCGCCTGCTGGAACTGAGCACCCCGAAGAAGCGCTACTTCGCCTTCGTCGGCCAGGGCAAGGGCCTGTTCTCGGTCGGCGACTGGCAGCGCTACAGCTTCCTCCACGTCGTCGACGTCACCGCGCGCCACGCCCCGGTGTACTACCCGCTGTTCTCCGACGCCTACCTGGGCGAGCGCGTGCTCGGCCGCCTACCGGGTTCCCCGGTGCTGAACTTCGCCCGCCTGGTGCCGTCGAGCTGGTCCTCGCGGAACGAGCCCAGCGCCTACGAGGTGTCTCTCTACGCCCTCAACCCCAAGGGCCCGGAGCGGGTCATCGAGGAAGGCCGTCCCCTCGCCTACTCGCTGCAGCGCCAGGGCGGCACCTGGAAGATCGAGCGCATCCGCAAGACCCCGGTCACCGACGCCCAGGACCAGAACAAGCGCTCCTTCACCGCCCCGAACCTGACCGCCGTTTCGGCCCGCTGAGCAGACGACCATGAGCAACATCAGCCGCGCCGCCCTGTTCGGCAAACTCAACCCGATCCTGTACAAAGCCATCGAGGGCGCCACCGTCTTCTGCAAGCTGCGCGGCAACCCCTACGTGGAGCTGGCGCACTGGCTGCACCAGCTGCTGCAGCTGAACGACAGCGACCTGCACCGGATCGTCCGCCACTACGAGCTGGACGAGGCTCGCCTGAACAGCGACCTGGTGCGCGCGCTGGATCGCCTGCCAGCGGGCGCCACCGCCATCAGCGACCTCTCCGAGCACGTGGAGAACGCCGTCGAGCGCGGCTGGGTCTACGCGACGCTGCTGCTGCAGGAAGACCGGGTGCGCGGCGCCTCGCTGCTGCTCGGCATCCTCAAGACCACCCACCTGCGCAACGTGCTGGCCACCGTCAGCCGTGAGCTGGCCAATCTCGACGCCGACGCCCTGACCCGCGACCTGCCGCGCCTGCTGCGCGGCTCGCCGGAGGACGACCTGGCCGCCAGCGACGGCAGCCATGTGGGCGGCGAGCCGGGCGAGGCCAGCGGCGCCCTGGCGCCGAGCGGCAAGCAGGACGCCCTCAGCCGCTTCGCCGTCGACCTCACCGCCCGGGCCGCCCAGGGCGAGATCGACCCGGTCACCGGGCGCGACGAGGAAATCCGCCAGATCACCGACATCCTCATCCGCCGCCGGCAGAACAACCCCCTGCTGGCGGGCGAGGCCGGGGTCGGCAAGACCGCCGTGGCCGAGGGCTTCGCCCTGCGCCTGGCCAGCGGCGACGTACCGCCGCAGCTGCGCGGCGTGTCGCTGCTGATGCTCGACATCGGCCTGCTGCAGGCCGGCGCCAGCATGAAGGGCGAGTTCGAGCAGCGCCTGCGCCAGGTGATCGACGAAGTCCAGGCCAGCCCCAAGCCCATCATCCTGTTCATCGACGAGATCCACACCCTGATCGGCGCCGGCGGCGCAGCAGGCACCGGCGACGCCGCCAACCTGCTGAAGCCCGCGCTGGCGCGCGGCACCCTGCGCACCATCGGTGCTACCACCTGGAGTGAATACCGCCGCTATATCGAGAAGGACCCGGCCCTCACCCGCCGCTTCCAGGTGATCCAGGTGGGCGAACCCGACGAGCCGGCGGCCATCGACATGGTCCGTGGCATCGCCGGCGCGCTGGAAAAGCACCACCGGATTCAGGTCCTCGACGAGGCCATCGCCGCGGCGGTGCGCCTGTCGCACCGCTACATCCCCGCCCGGCAACTGCCGGACAAGGCCATCAGCCTGCTCGACACCGCCTGCGCGCGGGTCTCGGTCAGCCAGCACACGCTGCCCGCCGAGCTGGAGCAGTGCCAGCGCCGCATCGAGATGCTGGAGACGGAGCAGGCGATCATCGGGCGCGAAGGCGCCATCGGCCTGGACGTGGGCGAGCGCGAAGGCAAGTGCCTGGCGCAACTGGACCAGGAGCGCACCCGCCTGGCCCTGTTGCAGGGCCGCTGGGAAAGTGAACGCAGCGTCGCCGAACGCCTGCTGGAAGTGCGCGAACAGCTGCGCGCGGGCGACCTGGCGGACAGCGAGCGTGCCACCCTGCTGGCCGAGCACGCCGGGCTGCAGTCCGAGCTGGCGACGTTGCAGGGCGACTCGCCGCTGATCCTGCCGGCCGTGGACGAGGCCGCCGTGGCCTCGGTGGTCGCCGACTGGACCGGCATCCCGGTGGGACGCATGGTCCGCGACGAGATCGCCGCCGTGCTGGGCCTGGTGGACACCCTGGAGAAACGGGTGATCGGCCAGCGCCACGGGCTCGAACTGATCGCCCGGCGCATCCAGACCGCCCGCGCACACCTGGACAACCCGGACAAACCCATCGGCGTGTTCATGCTGGTCGGCCCCTCCGGCGTGGGCAAGACGGAAACCGCCCTCACCCTCGCCGAGACGCTCTACGGCGGCGAGCAGAACCTCATCACCATCAACATGAGCGAGTTCCAGGAGGCGCACACCGTCTCCAGCCTCAAGGGCGCACCGCCGGGCTATGTCGGCTATGGCGAGGGCGGCCTGCTGACCGAGGCGGTCAGGCGCAAGCCCTACTCGGTGGTGCTGCTGGACGAAGTGGAAAAGGCCCACCCGGACGTGCACGAGCTGTTCTTCCAAGTGTTCGACAAGGGCTGGATGGAGGATGGCGAGGGACGCCAGATCGACTTCCGCAACACCGTGATCCTGCTCACCTCCAACGTCGGCACCGACCTGGTGATGAACCTGACCCGCGACCCCGAGCTGGCCCCCGAGCCCGAGGCGCTGGCCACGGCCCTGCGCGAACCGCTGCTGCAGGTGTTCCCGCCGGCCTTCCTCGGCCGCCTGAACGTCATTCCCTACTACCCGCTCAGCGATGAGACCCTGGCCAGCATCGTCCGCCTGCAGCTGGAGCGCATCCGCAAGCGCGTCGAGGAGCGCCACGCCATCGCGTTCGCGTACAGCAACGCGGCGGTGGCGCTGGTCATCCGCCGCTGCACCGAGGTGGAATCGGGCGGGCGGATGATCGACGCGATCCTCACCCAGACGGTACTGCCGGTCATCAGCCGCCATTACCTGCAGAGCCTGGCCGACGGAGAGAAACTCGCCGATATCCGGCTCGATGCCAGCGAGGAGGATTTCGTCTACCACTTCGACGGGAAGCCATGACGAGCATCCTGGGTGTTCGTTCAAGCGCGCGAGCGCGGGCCATGTCCGCGATTCGCGAGCGGGAACACACCCAGGGGCCAGCAGCCAAGGCAACATTACGGCACTAGACTGCCACGATCCGACAACCACCACCCGCCCCCTTACACGAGCCCGCCATGTCCGAACTGCTGCGTGAAGACGATGCCTTCTATGCCTTCCTCGATCATGTGATCGCCGTTGCCCGCGGCGAAGACCTGCTTCCGAGCGCCGACGAAGACGATGAGCCCGAACTGAGCGAGGCCGAGCAGGTCCAGGCCGTGGCACGCGCCCGCGAGCTGCTCGCCGCGCAGGCGCTGGCGCCCGACGACATGACCGCGCTGGACCGCCTGTTCCGCCTCTGGATGTGGCTGGATCGCCCCGATGCGGCACGCGCCGCCCTCGACGCCCACGAAGCGCGGCTGCTGGACGACCTCGCCCATGCCGAACGCCTGGAAGCCGCCGAAGCCTGCGCGCGCTGGCGCATCAGCGCCGCCACGCGCGAGGACGGCATGTCCGCCGTGCAACTGCAGGCCCTGTTCGAGGCCGCCACCGACGCCATCGGCGCCTGCCAGGCCCTGCCCGAGCACGACGACCGGAGCCTGCAGAGCTGGTACAACCTGATGGACGAGGCCCTGAGCGCGCGCCAGCCCGACACCTACGAACGCGGCACCCGCGAAGTCCACGCCATCTACCTGCGCCAGTCCCATCGTCGGCACTGGCGCTGCTTCGACGAGGCCACGCTGCAGCTGCGCCTGGCCCTGACCAGCGAGCTGCGCGGCGACAAGGACGGTGCCGCCGCCCTGGCGCGCAAGGCCGCCCAGACGCTGGCCACGCCCGGCCCCGATCAGATCGTCGAGGAAGATGACTGGTGGCGCCTAGCGCACGACCTGGTGCGTCTGGCGCCCGACACCCTGGCGCAGGTATGCGAAGGCGCGCAGCGGGCGCTGGGCCAGGATGCCAGTCCCGCGCTGCGGCGTGACCAGGCCGTCAAGCTCGCGCGCCTGACCGCCGGCGTGCAATGGGCGCAGGGAGACCACACCGCCGCACTGGCCACCGCGCGGCAAGGGCGCTTCATGCTGGTCCAGGACGAGGAAGACGGCTTTACCGCCACGGTACTGACCTGGCTGATGCAGACCGGCCAGGAGGAACAGGCCGCCAGGATGGCACTGGAAGCCTGCTGGCACTCGCGCCCGATCTCGAGCCGGCGCGCCGTCGAACTGGCCCTGCAGCGACTCAGCGCCGAGACCGAGCATACCGGTCTGTGGACGCTGGCCCTGGCCTCCGCCGCGCACGAGGAAGCACTGAACGAGGACGATCTGCTGGCACTGGGCCACGCCACCGTGGCTGAAGCGCAGCATCGCCTGATCGATCGCGCACGCGCCCTGCTTCCCGGTCATCCGCTCCCCGACGTGCTGCAGGGCATGCAGCTGGCCAATCAGGGCCAGCACGAACAGGCCCTGCCGATGCTGGAGCGCCTGCTGGAACGGCCCGACATGGCCAACCAGGGCTGCGCCAGCCAACTGTGGTACACGCGCATGCGCGTGCTGGGCGCCGAGCAGGCCGTGGACCAGCGCTTCGTCGAAACCGGCGCGGGCAACTGGAGCTACGCTCTGGGCGTGATCTTGTCCACCCCCAACGAGGTGATGGACAGCATAGAGCTGCCCGCCGAACGGCGCAGCGGCTTTCCGCGCGATGCCCTCATCGCGCTGTCCACGCGCTACTACGAACTCGCCCTGGCGCAGTTCGAGGCCTTCTTCGCCACCGGCGAAGGCAACGTGCGCGACGGCGATATCCACACCTACTCGATGAACTGCAACAACCTGGCGATCCGCTACCGCCATGCTTCCCGCGCCGAAGAAGCTTTGGTGCTGCACCAGAAAGGCCTGGCCTCCAGCCCATTCGCCGAACACAAGCACGGCGCACTGAACTGCCTAGATGACCTGAAGCGCTACTCCGAATACATCGATGCGGCCGAGCAACTGTGGCACTTCGCACTGGAGCAGGGCTACAGCCGCCACGATCCCTGCGACTACTTCGGTGACGTGGCCTGGGCGCTGCAGCATCTCGATCGCGCGCACGAGATCGAGATCTGGCTGGACCGCCTGCGCCAGTGGCGCGGCATGCTGAGCCAGAGCGACCTGCAAGCCCAGCAGCCCAGGCTGCTGGGCGCAGAAGCCGCCATCCTCGATTTTCTATACCGCAGCAAGCCCGAGGACACCCTCGCTCGCATGCTGGCCATCCGCCCCGAACTCATGCGCATCGGCCGCACCTGGGGCCTGCGCCGCCTGGGAGATGGCCTGCTCGACGCTGGCGAGGCGCAAGCGGCGCTGGAAACCTACGAACGCGCCGTCGCCGTCTTCGATCCCGACCTGGACAGGGAAGCCGCGCGCGCCAGTGCCCTGGAGGGCATCGACAAGGCCAAGGCCGCCATCCGCAAGCAGAAGCCGTTCTGGCGTCGATGGTTCTGACATGATCCCAGCCCTGCCCAACGACCGCGGCAGCGCCGCGCAGGCCTACGGCGCGCGCGACGTCGCCAACGCCACCCAGATCAAGGCCGCGATCGCCGCACGCAGCACCGCACGCGGCGACAGCGCCGAAATCGGCGCCTGGATGAGCAGCCATTTCTTCCGCTTCGTGATCGGCAACCTGAGCGCCGAGCCGCCGGCCATGGTGGTGCTGGACAGCCTGGAGCTAGCCCGGCAGAAGCTGGGCAACACCCTCCCCGCCTGGATCGACCAGCGCCTGAGCGGACACCGCAAGAGCGACGCGCCCCACGCCACCCTCTGGTGGATCGATCCGGAGTCACCCGCCGTGCGCGACGTGGAACAGCGCCTGCTGGAGTTCCTCTCCACCCGCGCGGGCACGGCACTGGCCGGCAAGCTCCAGCGGGTCAATGCGTTGCAGGCGCTTGCCCAATGGGAGCAGGAACACCGGATGTTCGAGGCACGCCAGCTGGCCGGCTGGCGCGAGCACCAACCCGACGCCGTGCGCACGCTCTGGCGCGCGCCCAACGACGCCGGCGAGTTCGTTGAATTCCTGCCCGACTCGCCCCATCTGCGCGAGGAGCTGGCCTTCGAGAGCCAGTGCATGCGCCATTGCGTGGGCCAGTTCGGCAACCGCCGCAAGCTGGTCGGCGGCTATGGCGAACACTACGCCGCCTCGTGCGAACAAGGACGCATGCGCCTGTTCAGCTACCGCACCGGCCAATCCCAGCCGCGTATCACCATCAGCGCCCTGGTGCGGCCCGATGGCCTGCTCGAGATCGAGCAGATCAAGGGCAAGCAGAACCGCCCGCCCGTGGATAAATACCACCTCGACGTGCTGGCCTTCCTGCAATCGCTGCCTACCACGGAGACCACGCCGCCCGACGCGCTGGCCATCGACCTGGTGCGCCTGCCCGGCGGCTGGACGCGCGTGGCCGAGATTACCGAGGAAGCCGACCAACTGGCCCTGTTCACGCGCCACCCGGACAAGCTGGTGCGGGTCGCCGCGCCCAGCGCGCTGGTGCAATGGCTGAGCCTGGCACGCACGCCCCACCAGGTGCATGCGCCCGCCGACAGCGCCCTGGCCGCTGCCCAAGCGCTGGCCAGCATCGCGCCCGCCGCTCGGCCCTCGCAAGAAGACCAGGGGGCCGCGGCATGAACATCATCCTGGGAGCGGTGTTCTTCTGGCTGTCCTACTGGCTGCTGAGCCGGTTCTTCAGATGGCTACTGTCGCCCTGGCGCCGGCGCCAGGCGGCGCGGCGCAAGGCCGGTCGCGTGCGCGACTACCGCCTCTCGCCCGAACAGAACCATGCGCTCGCCCTCGCCCACCCCATGGCCTTCCACACCCTGGACGGCGGCTTCGCCGACCGTCCCATGGTGAAGCTCGGGGACGATCTGGCGCAGAAGCTGCGCCCGCTCACGCTGCATCACTTCGGCCTGCGCACCGATCTGGCGGAGTCGGATATCCACCAGCAACTGCCGCACCTGGTGAAGACCCGCTGGTTCAGCCTCGACCTGGATCAACTCACCCCGGCCGACCAGCCACGCGACGCCATGGCCTTCGCCTGCGCGCGTATCGCATTCTTCGTGCGCAGCGCCGCCCTGCTGGGCTGGCTGCCGCCCGAGCTGCAATGGCAGGTGCTGCACCTCAACGCCGCGCGTGCCAGTGCCTGCTTCGGCAGCTGGGCCGACTTCGCCCAGGCCTACGCGCGTGGTCGCCAGCAATGGGTCAACGCCGGCCGCGGCGACAGCCTGGGCCAGCGCATCCAAGAGGCCGAGCAGACCAAATGGCTCAGGTCCCGCTGGCACCCCTGGGGCAAATGGCGCTGGATCGGCCAGCAGCGCTGATCCGCTACACGACCGGTTCGTCCCGAGCGAATTGCTTCTCGATTCGCCTGTCTTGATCCAGAGCAACACCCCTGCCCGGCCATCGCCTAGGATGGCCGACATGAAAACGACCGGGAGCCAAGCGACGTCGCCACAGAGCGATCGCCCGGCGCACAACGAATCGCCATGCCAGGCGTGCGAACCCCGAGTCCATTCACAAGAGGTTTGCATGAGCACCACATCGTCCGCCATCTGCGCCGCCGCCGACGCCCTGCAGGGTCTGGTCGGCTTCAACGCCAAGAGCGGCGCCCACATCGTCCGCTTCAGCGAGGACTCGTTCGGCCTCGACGTGCCCGAGGACACCATCCAGCCCTGCGCCGAATTCGTCTGGCAGCCGCTCAAGGGCGAACTGATGACCCTCAGCCGCGAGCGCCTGGGGCTGCTGCTGGAGCAGCGCATCGACGACCGCCTCAACATCTCCGAACCCTTGCGCGTCTACCTTCGCCGCAGCGACCTGCCGGAGATCATCGCCGAACGTCGCAAGTCCTGAGGTCGGCTAATGGCCGCGGGGCTGGCATAATCGGCGACGCTCGCGATTCGAAAGGATTTCAATCGATGCCATTGTGGCGCCTTCCCTGGCTGCTACCCCTGCTGCTAATCGCCTGTGCCTGCCCGGCGGCGGACGAGGTGGTGCGCTATCCGCGCGCCATGGTCGGTGGCGACTTCCGCCCGGCCTACCCGCTGGCGCAACTGCAGCTGGCGCTGGACAAGGCCGGCAGCCCCCTGCGCATCGTCCCCTCCGACTACGCCATGGAGCAGGACCGTGCGCTGCTCAGCCTGGAGCAGGACAAGGTGGTCGACGTGGTCTGGACCATGACCAGCCGCGAGCGCGAACGGCGCCTGCTGCCCGTGCGCATTCCCCTCGACCGCGGCCTGTACGGCTGGCGCATCGCCCTGGTGCGCGACGACAGCAGGCAGATGCTGGCGGACGTGCACGACCTGGCCGGGCTGAGCCACTGGCGCGCCGGCCAGGGCCACGACTGGCCGGACACCGGCATCCTGCGCAGCCACGGCCTGAAGGTGGAGACCAGTTCCAGCTACGCGAGCCTGTTCCGCATGCTCCGCGCCGGTCGCTTCGACTACTTCCCGCGCGCCGTCCTGGAAGCGCGCGGCGAACTGCAGCACACCACCGCGCAAGGGCTGGTGCTGGATGAGCACCTGGCGCTGCGCTATCCCGCGGCGATGTATTTCTTCTTCTCGCCGCACAATCCGCAACTGGCGGAAACCGTGCGCCAGGGCCTGGAGGCCGCCCTGGCCGACGGCTCCTTCGAGCAGCTCTTCCAGCAGTACCACGGCGCCGACCTGCGGGACGCCGGGATGGAGCGGCGCCGGGTCATCGAGCTGAACAATCCGCTCCTGCCAGCGGAAACGCCGCTGCAGCGCAGCGAGCTGTGGTACCGCCCCTGACCTATCCGCCGGGCAGATTGCCTCTCAGCGCGTTGCGACTGTGGGCGCCGAAGTGACGGAACAGCTCGACCAGCATCCGCTCCAGCTCGGGGTCGGCCTCCACCGGCTGCAGCACGTTGCCCTCGCTGAAGCCCTTCGCCACCGTGCCGCGCTGCGCCGCGACCCTGGCCATCCACTCGCCGATCAGCGCATCCAGTTCGTCGGCGCGGGCGTTGGACTCGGCCGCCACCACCCCGGCCGCGTAGTCCTCGTCGAAGGCCGGATAATCCCCGTCCGCGTCGCGCTCGCCGTAGGCCAGCAGCAGCGGGTGGCGGGCCTCGCCCTCGTTCAGCAACGCCTGCATACGGTCGAACTGGTACTGCTCGATGGCCATGTGGCGGTCGGCGACGCGCTGGATGGCGGCCTCGCGGTCCTCCGGGAAGCCGACCTGCTCCTTGGCCGCGATCAGCACCATGCCGGCGGTGCTCACCCCGGGCAGCACGCTGGCGTGGTAGGGCTGGGTCAGGTCCTGCAGGTAATGCATGGCCCAGCCGAGGAAGCGGTAGCCCCAGTAGGGATGGCCGCTGGCGAAGGCCAGCCGGGCCAGCCCACTGTACTGGTAGACCCGCCAGTGGGGCAGCGTCTGCGCCAGGTAGGGCGCGGCCGCGAAGATCAGCGCGGACTCGTGGTAGTAGCCGATATGGAAGGGAGCCTGGGAGGAATACTCGAAACGGGCGTCGCCGAACGGCTGCGGGCCGAAGTTGTAGCGCTGGCCGGCCTGCCCCGGGTTGTCGCTGAACAGGTTGATGTCGTGGCCGTAGTCCGGCTCGTCCGCCGCGCTGGCCAGTACCTGCAGCGCCGCGACCCGCTCGCCCGGCTGCAGCGCCAGGTAGCGCCAGTGGGTCCAGGGGCCGACCTTGTGGAACACCAGCACCTCCTCGCCCCGCAGCAGCGGCCGGCCGCCGGACGCCTGCCCCGGCAGCTGCTGGATGAAGCTGGCCAGCCGGATTTCCGGGTTGATGCGCAGGGCGGCGAGGAATGCGGCGCGGCGGTCGCCTGCCGCGTCCGCCTGCCAGCGCAGTTCGTCCGGGCGCGGCGGATAGTAGGAGAAATGCTCGCGGGCATGGCGCTCCTGCTCATCCAGCAGGCGCTCGATGGCCGCGGCCTGGTCGTCGAGGAAGCTCTCCAGCGGTTCCACCGTCACCTCCTGGCGCAGCTCCGGCACCTCGCGCAGGGCCAGCAGGCTGCCCAGCGAGTGGTTGGACCAGGCCAGGGCGTGGGTGGAAAGGCCGGCCAGCAGGCCGGCACCGAACAACAGGGCAAGGGACTTCACAGGCACTCCGGGTCAGCGACAGTCGGCCAAGGCTACCGCCGGCGCGCCGGCGAAGCACTGTCAGGGCGCGACAGCCGCACTCACCGATCGGGCTTCAGTAGTCGGCGTAGCGCTGCTCGATCTGCAGGTACTGGCCGCTGGCACGGATCAGCGCCAGGCCGCGGTCGAAACGCTCGGCCTGCGCCTTCAGACGAAAACCGACGCTGTAGGCCGTCGGCGGGAACAGCAGGTACTGGGTCACCGGCTGGGTGGTGTCGACCTGGTCGGCGACCTCGCGGTTGAAGTAGCGCAGGATGCGCGGATCGCCCACCGCGACCTCGACACGCCCGCTGTACAGCAGGCGGTTGCGGTTGATCTGCAGGGCCTCTTCCCGGTAGCGGGGATTGGCCTCGGCCATGGCCTGGAACTCCGGCCCCAGCAGGTAGCGGGCGCGCTGGAAGGCGCTGATCGAATAGTGGCCAAGGTCGGCGATGCCGGTGATCCGGTATCCCCTCGACGACAGCGCCAGGGCGACGTTCTGGCAGTGGATGTACGGCTGCGAGTAGTACGCCTGGACCCCGCTGAAGGCGTTGGTGGTGGCGATACCATCCAGCTCGCCGCGCACGATGGCCAGGTGCAGCCGCTCCATGGGCGCGTAGCGCGCATCCAGCTCGTAGCCGGCGGCGCTCACGGCGGCGGCCACGATGTCGTATTCCAGGCCGCGGCTCTCGTTCTCGAACACGTAGGGCGGCTTGTGCGTGCCGAAGCCGATGCGCAAAGACTCCGCCATCACGGCCGGCGCCAGCAGCATCCACAACCACGGCCAGGCGCGTGAAGGCATGGGGTTCCCCTTGGTCAATCGGCCAAGCATAGGGCCTGGCGAGGGGGCCGCGCCATCACCCGCGCGTATGCCGGGCGATTCATCCCACGGCGGCGTCTTGGGTCTAGACTCAGCGCTCTCAGACGATGGAGAACCGCCATGCTCAAAGCCGAATACCAACACCGCGGCAAGGTTCCGCAGGACGTGATCGAAGCGGTCCCGCTGGAGCTGCCGCCGCTGGCCGACGGCCAGGCACTGATCAAGGTGCTGGCCGCACCGATCAATCCGTCCGACGTGCTCACCCTGACCGGCGAGTACGGCATCCTGCCACCGCTGCCGGCCATCGGCGGCAACGAAGGCGTCGGCCGCGTCGAGCAACTGGGCGAAGGCGTGAGCAACGTCAAGGTCGGCCAGACCGTGCTGCTGCCGGTCGGCAGCGGCACCTGGGTGACCCACCTGCAGGCCCCCGCCGCCAAGCTGATCCCGCTGCCGGACGCCGACCCGCAGCAACTGGCGATGATGACCATCAACCCGCCGACCGCCTCGCTGCTGCTGAGCCAGTTCGTCGACCTGCAGCCGGGCGACTGGGTGATCCAGAACGCCGCCAACTCCGGTGTCGGCGGCTACCTGATCCAGCTGGCCAAGCTGCGCGGCTTCAAGACCATCAACGTGGTGCGCCGCGAGGCGGCCGTGGCCGGCCTCAAGGCCGAGGGTGGCGACGTGGTGCTGGTGGACGGCCCCGACCTGCACAAGCGCGTGCGCGAGGCCACAGGCGGCGCCAAGGTGATGCTCGGCATCGACGCCGTCGGCGGCGCCGCCACCGACCACGTGGCGTCCTGCCTGAGCGAGGGCGGCACCCTGGTGAACTACGGCCTGATGAGCGGCGAGCCGTGCCAGGTCTCGGCCGCCTCCTTCGTGTTCCGCGACGTCACCCTGCGCGGCTTCTGGCTGGCCAAGTGGTTCCAGAAGGCCACCCCGGCCGAGCAGATGAAGGTGTTCGGCGAGCTGACCCAGCTGATCGCCAGCGGCAAGCTCAAGGCACGCATCGCCGCCACCTACAAGGTCGACCAGATCAAGGAAGCGGTGGCAGCCGCCGCCAGCGGCGAACGCGACGGCAAGATTCTGATCGTGCCGTGAGTCTCGATCCACGGAGGGTGCGCCATGCGCACCCGATGGATCACTGCGGGTTGGTGGAGCGCACGACTTGGGCGGCCCCGCGCACCCTACCGGCGCCGCTGCCAACTCCGTTGCCTGGAGCTACTGGATTTCAGGCAACTTCTTGAGCACTTTATTCACATCAAATGGCTCTGTACCGAATATGCTCTCCAGATGTCGGCGGGCAGGCTCGGCAAGCTTGAGATATTCAAGCTCTATTTCGATATAATCGGCGCTAGGAAATGCAAGTTTTGAAAGGGCTTCGAGAATGTTGGCCGAGGGTTTTCCATACGCCTCGTGAATACGCTCTTTCAGCGCTACCGCAAAAACAAGCTCCTTGAGCGCCGGCTCGCTACACGCATATCCATTACGAAGACTCAGGTAGAACAGCGCGTTCAGCAACTCGTTGCGCGACAGATTCAGCCCCCTGACATCTTCGAATGAAACCGAAATGTCAGCTGCTTCCCTCTTATCACTGCAAGTATCGGCGGCGTCTCCCAACTCGATGAGTTTCCCTGCCACATCAGCATCTACCTTGGATATCACGCCTTGATTAGCAAAGGTAAATGTAGAGATAAAAATACCCACAAGCACAAGAAAACTAGCCGACTTACCTACAGCCATTGGCAATCCTCTCCCAAAACCTGGCAAGTTTCCGTTCATTCGCCATCATATAATGAAGCTGCACACCCACAGCATCCTTCACTATACTCTCTCGCGCAACTTTAGGAATGGCACCAACTGCTTGCTTATACAAGCCCCGGTCAGCCTGGATAATATTATAAGAGACCGCAGGAAGATTACTCTTGGTAAAAATGCTCGACACCATACCCACCGATAAAGCCGTAGAGAGATATGCCGAGAAATCTTTCCTCTGATTTATTTTGGCAAGAGCTTCTTTGCTCTTCTCATCGAACACCAATCCTTGGAGAGGCTCACAAAGCGCCATAAACACCGATCAATCGAGATGAGAATAATAACTTCCAGATGTGCAGGAGTAAGGGACTTAGCTCTCAAAAACCAGGCCTTTTCTTCCTGCCTCCAAGCCGAGAAATCGAAGAGCAGTTAAAGACCGATCCCTGTTTCACTCGCCCATAGTCATCATTCGAATGATCGGTCCAACCGGATTGCTATTGGCATCGCCATGAGCACAGCGCACCCTACGTTTTACTCCGCCGCCGGCTTCTTGCGCTTCAGCGGGGCCAGGCCGTCCTGGCTGACCAGGCCGGAGGGTGCCTTGGGAGCGTTGGGTCGGCGCTTGGGCGCGGCCTTGGTGGCCGGCTTCTTGGCGGCGTCCTTCTTGTCGATCTTTTTCTTCTTGACGCCGGCGGCCTTGCCGGAAGTCTTGACGTTCTTCGGGCCCTGGTAGCTGCCCTTCAGTTCCTTGATGGTACGGCGCTCGAAGCGCTGCTTGAGGTAGCGCTCGATGCTCGACATCAGGTTCCAGTCGTTGTGACAGATCAGCGACACCGCCAGGCCATCCGCGCCGGCGCGACCGGTGCGGCCGATACGGTGCACGTACTCGTCGCCGGAGCGCGGCATGTCGAAGTTGATCACCAGGTCCAGGCCCTCGATATCCAGGCCGCGAGCCGCCACGTCGGTGGCCACCAGCACCTTGGTGCCGCCCTGCTTGAGACGGTCGATGGCCAGCTTGCGATCCTTCTGGTCCTTGTCGCCATGGAGCACGAAGGCCTTGTAGTCGGCCGCCACCAGATGCCCGTAGAGACGGTCGGCCTGCACCCGGGTGTTGGTGAAGACAATGGCCTTGCGGTAGGTCTCGTTGCTCAGCAGCCAGTGCACCAGACGCTCTTTGTGGCCCGGATCGTCGGCGGTGATGATCTGCTGGACAGTGGTCTCGCTGAGCTGGTCGACGCTGTTGAGCTTGAGGTGCACCGGCTCGCGCAGCACCTTGGCGATCATCTCGCGCAGCACCTTGCCGCCGCCGGTGGCGGAGAACAGCAGGGTCTGCTGGCGGTTGGCGCATTCGTGGGTGATCCGCTCGATATCCTCGGCGAAGCCCATGTCGAGCATGCGGTCGGCCTCATCCAGCACCAGCACCTCGACGCCATTCAGCTTCAGGCTGCCGGCGTTGAGATGTTCCAGCAGACGGCCGGGGGTGGCAATCAGCAGGTCCGGCTGGCGACGCAGCATGGCTGCCTGTTCCTTGAAGTCCTCGCCGCCGGTGACCAGGGTGCCGCGCAGGAAGGTGAACTGGGAGAAGCGCTCGACTTCCTTGAGGATCTGCTGGGCCAGCTCGCGGGTCGGCAGCAGGATCAACGAACGCACGTCGGTGCGCTGTTTCGAGCTGGCATCACCGAGCAGACGATTGAGCAGCGGCAGCAGGAAGGCCGCGGTCTTGCCGCTGCCGGTCTGCGCCGTCACCCGCAGGTCGCGCCCCTCCAGCGCCGGCGGAATGGCCGCCAGCTGCACCGGCGTCGGCTCGGTGAAGTTGAGCTCGGCGACGGCCTTGAGCAGGCGTTCATGCAGGGCGAATTGGGCGAACACGGGGCATACCTCGGAATGGATCGGAAAACAGGCTGCATAGGTTAACGGTTCTGCCGACCAAAAGCCCGACCGACGCGGCGGTTTGCCAGGGCAATCGGGTAAAGCCCCATGCCGGCAGGAAATCCCGTCATTCCCGCGCAGGCGGGAATCCATGGGGCTGGTCCTGGCCTTCTGTATCTGGGTCCCTGCCTATCTGGGTCCCCGCCTTCGCGGGGATGAGGTGCCGGGAGGTTTGCCAGGAGAGCGCCGCCTCGCATAAGATGCGAACAAATCTCAAATGCACTTATTTCCGGTACGCAGCTCGATGTCGACCCTCGACAAGTCCTATCGCCAGCAGGTGGAGCTGTACTACGCCGAGCACCACGGCTGGGTGCGCGCCTGGCTCAACCGCAAGCTGGGCAACAGCAGCGACGCCGCCGACCTCGCCCACGACGTATTCCTGCGCCTGCTGAGCAAGCCGCGCCGTTTCGACAGCGACAACCACGCCCGCGCCTACCTGAGCGCCATGTCGCGCCACGTGTGCGTCGACTTCTGGCGCCGCCGCCAGGTCGAGCAGGCCTGGCTGGAAGTGCTGGCCAGCCGCCCGGAAGACTGCGCACCCTCCGAGGAACACCGCGCGCTGATCCTCGAGGCGCTGCAGCAGGTGCACGGCATGCTCGCCAGCCTGCCGGAGAAGGTCGCCGAAGCCTTCCTCCTCGCCCAGCTGCAGGGTCTCAACTACCGCTGCATCGGCCAGCGCCTGGGGGTTTCCGAACGCACTGTGACCAAGTACATGGCCCAGGCCATGTACCAGTGCCTGCTGCTGGAAGCCGAACTGGACACGGTGCTGGACCGATGAGCGCAACCCGTCCCGACCACGCCACCCTGCAGCAGGCCGCCCAGTGGTATGCCCAGCTTAGCGCCTCGCCGCCGGACCAGGCCATGCGCCAGGCCTGGCGGCAGTGGCACGAAGAGAGCGACATGCACCGTCAGGCCTGGCAGTACGTGGAGCGCATCAGCCAGCGCTTCGCCCCCCTGCAGCAGGACGCCGAGACCGCCCTGCAGACCCTGGGCGGCGCACGCCGCAACGCGCGTTCGCGGCGCCAGGTGCTGGGCACGCTGGCGCTGCTCTCGGGCGGAGCGCTACTCGGCTGGCTCGGCCTCGGCAGCGCCCAGCTGGGCCGCCCGCTGCTGGCGCTGCGCGCCGACTACCGCAGCCCGACCGGCGCGACCCGTCGCTTCGACCTGGCCGACGGCACACGCATCTGGCTGAACAGCGCCAGCGCCCTCGACGTCGACTACCAGGCCGGTCTGCGCCTGCTGCGTCTGCTCGACGGCGAGGTACTGATCGAAACCGCCAGGGACCCGCGGCCGCTGGTCGTGGAGACCGCCGAGGGACGCCTGCGGGCGCTGGGCACGCGCTTCAGCGTGGTCCAACACGCGAACCACACCCAGCTCAGCGTGTTCGACGGCGCGGTGGAAGTGCGCAGCGCCGATGGCGCAGCGCGGCTCTCGCGGGCCGGCCAGCAGTTGACCTTCGACCGCCAGCGGATCGGCGACAGCTCGCCGGCGAACGATCTGCGCCAGGGCTGGCGCGATGGCATGCTGCTGGCCAACGACATGCCGCTGGCGGACTTCGTGGCGGAGCTGACGCGCTACCGCCACGGCCACCTGGGTGTCGCGCCGGAGATCGCCGGGCTGCGCGTGATGGGCACCTACCCGCTGCACGACACCGAACAGGCCCTGGCCATGCTCGAAAGCGTGTTGCCGGTACACGTGCGCTACACCCTGCCCTGGTGGGCCACCCTGGAGCCGCGCTGAGCACGGCGTGCCCGCTGGCACGCGAAATAATTGTCCCAATTGAGTGTTACCGGGCGAGCGCTGTGGGCCCGTGGGAGCGGCCTTGGCCGCGAAGCTCTTGCGTCAGCCCCTGTTCGCGGGCAAGCCCGCTCCCACAAGGGCTGAGCCCATCTACAACAGTTAACTCAGACATAGCCAAATAATTTCGACATCGCGCTTCCGGTTTTCCCTTCTCATCCGAATTAGCAGGTGACAACCGCTTTCTGCCAACCGGAAGATCAAGGAAAACCCATGTCACCACGCACTCCGCGCTTTTCGCTGCGTCCCCTGGCGCTGGCCGTTCCCCTGGCCCTGGCCGGCGGCCTCGGCCTGTTGCCCGCCACCGTCGCCCAGGCCGAACAGCGCCAGCCCCTGAGCTACGACATTCCCGCCGGCCCGCTGACCAGCCAGCTCAACCGGTTCGCCGCGCAGAGCGGCATCTACCTGGCCGGCGACGGTAGCCTCACCGCCGGCAAGACCAGTCAGGCGCTGCGGGGCGAATACACGGTGGCCGACGGCCTGAACGCCCTGCTGGCGGGCACCGGCCTGGCCGCGGTACAGGGCGAAGACGGCAGCTGGTCTCTGTACCCGATGGCGGAACAGAGTGGCGCGCTGGAGCTGTCCGGCCTGAGCATCTCGGGCAAGGCGCCGGGCTCCATCACCGAAGGAACCGGCTCCTACGGCACCGGCTCGACCAGCAGCTCCACGCGCCTGAACCTGGCGCCCAGGGAAACGCCACAGTCGATTACGGTGGTTACCCGACAGCGCATCGAAGACCAGAAGCTCGACAATCTGCCCGATGCGCTGGACGCCACGACCGGCGTCATCGTCAAGCCCTTCTCGATGGGGGCCGATGCTCCGCAGGTCTGGGCGCGGGGCTCGACCATCAACAACTTCCAGATCGACGGCGTGCCGACCTCGTCTTCCCTGGCCAACTACCTGCAGAGCACCATCGCCTATGACCGCATCGAGGTCGTCCGGGGCGCGACCGGCATGATGAATGGCGTAGGCAGCCCATCAGCGACCATCAACATGATTCGCAAACGTCCCACATTCGACCCACAGGCCTCGGTCAGCGTCGAGGCCGGCACCTGGGATCGCTACGGTACCGGCATCGATATATCCGGCTCCCTGACCGAATCCGGGAACGTACGCGGCAGGCTGGCGGCGGACTACAAGACCCAGCATGCCTGGACGGACAACTACGAGCAGGAGAACACGGCGCTCTATGGCATCGGCGAGATCGATCTCACGGAAAACACGTTACTGTCCCTGGGGTTCAACCACATCAAACGCTACACGGACTCAGCAACCCGGCTATTCCCCATTGTCGATATCAATGGCCGCAGAATTTCCACCGATCCATCCGATAACGACTCGCCCGACTGGTCCTACTACGACCATACGCTGAGTAGCGCATTCGCCTCGGTCGAACACAGGTTCGACGGAGGCTGGAGCCTGAAAAGCGAGCTGACCTATTCGAAGTATCACTATGATGCGTTTGTCTCGGCCTTCATGGGCAACGTCGACCTGTCGACCGGCACCGGCGGCAGGGTTCAATCCAGCCACTGGGGTGGGACCGCCGATCAGCACAGCCTCGACACCTACATCACCGGCCCGTTCTCGCTGCTGGGGCGCGAGCATGAACTCATCACCGGCGTAACGCTTGCGACGCTGGAGGCAACCAACCCCAGCTATACCCAGACTACGCCGACCCACTACATCCCCAATTTCTGGGATTGGTCGAAGACAAGCCCTGTACCGGCTTTCCGCAGGACCGGGGAAACCGAGTTGCACGAGTACCAGTACAGCGCCTACTTGAGCTCGCGCTTCAGCCTCACCGACGACACGCGCCTGATCCTGGGTAGCCGTGTCACGGACTGGAAACAGAACCGCGACACGCACAACACCGTAACGGACGCCAAGGAGAAAACCAGGAGCCGGGAGAGCGGTGTATTCGTTCCTTATGTCGGCGTGACCCACGATCTGGACGACACATGGACGCTGTATGCCAGCTACACGAAGATCTTCAATCCCCAGCCTTACTACATCCGGGATATCAATGATCAGGCCTTGCCACCGGAAGAAGGCACCAGCTACGAGGCGGGTATCAAGGCGGGCTTCAATGAAGGACGTCTGAACGCCAGCCTCGCGCTGTTCAAGACCGAGCAGGACAGCCTGGCCGTATGGGACGGAGCGACCCGTAGCTATTCCCTGGAAAACGGTACCGACACAGAGGGTGTCGAGCTTGAGTTCAATGGCGAGCTTGCCGAGGGGTGGAACCTCAGTAGTGGTTATGTCTACAGCGTCACCCGCAACGCAGAGGACCAACGTATCGTCACCCGCGCGCCACGGCACAGCCTCAAGACGTTTACCACCTACCGCCTGCCCGGCGCTCTGGACAAGCTCACGGTTGGCGGAGGCTTCAACTGGGAAAGCAAGACCGGCGACAACCTCAAGGTCTACACCCAGGAGAGCTATGCGCTGTTCAGCCTCATGGGGCGCTATGACATCAACCAGAACCTCTCCATCACGGCGAACGTCAACAACCTGTTCAACAAGGAGTATTACGTCGCAACCAATGGTTACTGGGGCGTCCACGGCGCTCCACGTAACGTCATGACGTCGCTGAAGTACAGTTTCTGATCCATCAGCGACCGAAGCGCCGTGCGCCGAAAAGTGCGCACGATCTGGACGGCCCCGCGCACCCTACGCGCCCCCGGCCCGTACATAAGTGCGGGCCACCTCTTGTCAGCCGGCCACGCACACGGCGTCTCATCTCTGTACAATGCGCGCCGCCGCTCAATCCCGGGCGCCATGGGTTCCCTAACCCCATCCATCAAAAAGGTGCCGTCATGACTCCGCTCTCCGAGCCGCGCCAGCGTCTGGCGCTGGCCGCCCTGATCGCTTTCCACATCCTCGTCATCGTTGCCAGCAACTACCTGGTGCAGCTGCCGATCACCCTGTTCGGCTGGCATACCACCTGGGGCGCGTTCAGCTTTCCATTCATCTTCCTCGCCACCGACCTGACCGTGCGCCTGCTCGGCAAGGGCGCGGCGCGCCAGGTCATCGGCCGGGTGATGATCCCCGCCCTGCTGGTGTCCTACGGCGTCTCGATGCTGTTCCAGGAAGGCCGCTTCCAGGGGCTGGCCGCGCTGGGCCAGTTCAACGAGGTGGTGCTGCGGATTTCCGTCGCCAGCTTCCTCGCCTACGTGGTCGGCCAGCTGCTCGATATCCAGGTCTTCGACCGCCTGCGCCGCCTGAGCCAGTGGTGGGTCGCGCCGACCGGCGCCATCGTGGTCGGCAGCCTGGTGGACACCTTCGTGTTCTTCTCGGTGGCCTTCTGGCGCAGCGCCGACCCGTTCATGGCCGAGCACTGGGTGGAGATCGCCACCGTGGACTACGGCATCAAGCTGGCGGTCAGCCTGATGCTCTTCGTGCCGCTCTACGGCGTGCTGCTGAACACCATCCTGCGACTGCTGGCGGGCCACCGCCCCGCTACTGCCTGAATCCATCAGCGGGTGAAGCCTACGTGGGTGCCGCATCCCTGGCGGATACCCGCGGGTTGCACCCGCCCTACTCAGGGCTGCCTATACGGCAGTGAAGGTGATGTACACAAGCGGAGATATGACGAATGTTTCTGAGCTGCCTATACGGCAGTGAAGCGTCTTGAACTCCTCCAGCACCTTCTCGGCCTTTTCTGAGCTGCCTATACGGCAGAGAAAATGGGCGCCAAGCCCCGTAGGGCGGGTGAAACCCGCGTAAATGCCGCACCATGAGCGGCACTCGGGTTTCACCCGCCCTACAGCGCCTTACTTCACCTCGAACGACAGGGTCGCCACATGGGTCACGCTGTCGTACGACTTGCCGTCCACCGTGGCCGAGCCGTTGATCTGCGCCGCGACTTCCAGCACGTAGCGTCCGGGGAACGGGGTGTCCAGGGTGACACCACCGTCTGCATCGGGCTTCAGCACCTTGGTCCACTGGGCGCCGGTGTGCACGTTGACCTGGGAGGCGGACACCACCGTGCCCTTCCAGTGCAGCTTGAACACGTTGCCGCCGGGCGTGGTTGGCACCAGCTCCAGGTCGTTCTTCGCCGTCGTCTCGCTGCGGCCCTCGCGCGCTTCGAACAGGGTCAGCGTCTTGCCGTCGGCGCGCTTGGCCAGCATGCGCAGGTCGCCCGTCGCACCAGCCAGGGCGAAGGCGTCGCCGGAAGCCGTCAGCGCCTGCAGGCGGCCGTCACCCAGGCGCTGCTGGGGCTCGGCCAGGGTGGCCAGGCTCAGGCGCTCGGTGGGCTGGTAGTCGCTGAGCACGGCCTTGGCCGAGGCGTCGGCGCCACGCTCGATCCAGAGGTATTCGGCCTGGGCCAGCGGCGCGGCGCCAATCGCCAGCGCCAGCAGCAGCGCGCGGCGTGCAAGGGAAGCGGACATGGAAACTCCTTGTGTGGGTGAAGAGGAAGGACCTCCCGAGGGAGGCTCTGTAGATAAAGACGAACGAGCGCCGAAAACCCTGCACTCCGATTCACGTTTTTTACAGTCCTGGCAAGGATTTACCCATTCTTGACAGTACTTACCTCCGCCTTACCCACAGTCGACGGCGTGCCCCCTATAGTGGCGACCTCCGAATCCGCCACGTACACGTCCATGCCCAGACTACGCCCCCGTCACCTGATACCCGCCCTCGCCGCCCTGCTCATCGGCGGCTACGCCCTGAAGACCTGGCTGATTCCCGCGCCGGCCGGCGAAGGCCTGCTGACCGCCGAGGTGCGCAGCGCCGACATTGAGCAGACGGTGATCGCCACCGGCACGCTGGAGGCCTACAAGCAGGTCAGCGTCGGCGCCCAGGTGTCCGGGCAGATCACCAGGCTGCACGTCGACTTCGGCGATCAGGTCAAGCAGGGCGACCCCATCGCCGAGATCGATTCGATGACCCAGCAGAACGACCTGGCCAACGCCAAGGCCGCGCTCGCCAACGCCAAGGCCCAGCGCGCGGTGCAGGCGGCGGCGCTGAAGAAGGCCCAGCTGGCCTTCGCCCGGCAGAAGTCGATGCTGGCGCAGAACGCCACCTCGCGGGAGGACTACGAGACCGCCGAGGCCGACCTGGACACCGCCAGGGCCCAGGTCGCCGCCCTCGACGCACAGATCCAGCAGGCGCAGATCCAGGCCTCCACCGCCGAGGTGGACCTGGGCTACACCCAGATCACCGCGCCCATCGACGGCACGGTGGTCGGCGTGGTGGTCAAGGAAGGCCAGACCGTCAACTCGGCGCAGTCGGCGCCGACCATCGTCAAGGTCGCCCAGCTTGACCGCATGACGGTGAAGGCGGAAATCTCCGAGGCCGACGTGGTCAACCTGAAGCCCGGCCTGCCGGTGTACTTCACCATCCTCGGCGAACCCGGCAAGCGGCACAGCGCGACCCTGCGCATGATCGAGCCGGCGCCCAGCTCCATCAACGACAACGACAGCTCCTCCAGCGCCTCGTCCGGCACCACCTCCACCGACACGGCCATCTACTACATCGCCGTGTTCGACGTGCCCAACCCCGATGGCAAGCTGCGCATCTCCATGACCACCGAGGTCAACATCGTCCTCGACAGCGTCAAGGACGCACCGAGCATTCCGGTGTCCGCCCTGGGCAACACCACCCGCGATGGCCGCTACGTGGTCCAGGTGCTGGCCGGCAACGGCAAGGTCGAGCCCCGGCGCATCCGCATCGGCCTCGAAGACTCGATCAACGCCCAGGTGCTCGAAGGCCTGGAGGTCGGCGACAAGGTCGTGCTCGGCGACGCCGCCGCGGGCTCCACCACCACCATGCGCATGCGCGGCCCGATGAGGCTCTGACATGGCGCTTCTCGAACTGCGCGGCCTGCGCCGCGAATTCCCGGCCGGCGAACAGACCATCGCTGTGCTCAAGGACGTCGACCTGAGCATCGAGCAGGGCGAGATGGTCGCCATCATCGGCGCCTCCGGCTCGGGCAAGTCGACCCTGATGAACATCCTCGGCTGCCTCGACCGGCCGAGCGCCGGCACCTACCGCGTCGGCGGCCGCGAGACGGGCCGGCTCGATCCGGACGACCTGGCCGCCCTGCGCCGCGAGTACTTCGGCTTCATCTTCCAGCGCTACCACCTGCTGGGCGACCTGGACGCCGTCGGCAACGTGGAGATTCCCGCCATCTACGCCGGCAAGGACGGCGCCAGCCGCCGCGAGCGCGCCGAGGGCCTGCTGCAGCGCCTGGGCCTGGGCGAGCGCCTGGGGCACAAGCCCAGCCAGCTCTCCGGCGGCCAGCAGCAGCGCGTCTCCATCGCCCGGGCGCTGATGAACGGCGGCCAGGTGATCCTCGCCGACGAACCCACCGGCGCCCTCGACAGCCACAGCGGCGAGGAGATGCTCAAGCTGCTGCGCGAGCTGCACGCCGCGGGCCACACGGTGATCATCGTCACCCACGACATGAAGGTGGCGGAAACCGCCGACCGCCTGATCGAGATCAGCGACGGCTGCATCATCGCCGACCGCCGCCTGCGTGGCGACGACGATGCGCGCGCCCTCGACGAGCCCGCGCCGGCCCGCGAGGCGGGCGCCCTGCGCGCCGGCTTCGGCCAGTTCCGCGAGGCCTTCCGCATGGCCCTGCTGGCGATGCTCTCGCACAAGCTGCGCACCTTCCTGACCATGCTCGGCATCATCATCGGCATCGCCTCGGTGGTATCGGTGGTCGCCCTCGGCCAGGGTTCGCAGCAGAAGATCCTGGAGAACATCAGCGCCATCGGCACCAACACCATCGACATCTACCCCGGCAAGGGCTTCGGCGACCGCCGCTCGGCGCGCATCCAGACCCTGGTGCCGGCCGATGCCGACGCCCTGGCCGGCCAGGACTTCGTCGACAGCGTCACCCCGTCGGTGTCCAGCAGCGGCACCCTGCGCTACCGCGAACAGGCGCTGAGCGTGTCCATGAGCGGGGTCGGCGAGCAGTTCTTCCGCGCCAAGGGCTACACCTTCGCCCAGGGCCGCGCGTTCGACACCAGGGCGGTGCGCGAGTCGGCGCAGAGCGCGGTGATCGACAGCAACACCTACCAGAAGCTGTTCGCCGGCAAGCAGGCGCTCGGCCAGGTGATCCTGCTCGGCAAGGTACCGGTGCGCATCGTCGGCGTGCTGGACCCGATCCAGAGCAACTTCGGCGGCAGCGACCAGCTGCGCGTCTACCTGCCCTACACCGCGGTGATGAACCGCATGCTCGGCCAGTCGCACCTGGAGAGTATCACCGTGCGGGTGGACGACAGCGTCTCCAGCGACGCCGCCGAGCAGGGCATCATCCGCCTGCTCACCCGCCGTCACGGGGTGCAGGACTTCTTCGTGATGAACACCGACACCATCCGCCAGACCATCGAGAAGACCAGCCAGACCATGACCCTGCTGATCTCGGCCATCGCCCTGATCTCGCTGCTGGTCGGCGGCATCGGGGTGATGAACATCATGCTGGTGTCGGTCACCGAGCGAACCCGCGAGATCGGCGTGCGCATGGCGGTCGGCGCGCGGCAGAGCGACATCATGCGCCAGTTCCTGATCGAGGCGGTGCTGGTCTGCCTGATCGGCGGCGCCCTGGGCGTCATGGCCGCGCTGGCCTTCGGCGCGCTGTTCAGCCGTCTCACCAGCGAGTTCAGCCTGGTGTTCTCCGGCGCCTCCATCGTCGCCGCCTTCCTCTGCTCCACGGTCATCGGCCTGGTGTTCGGCTTCCTGCCGGCCCGCAACGCCGCTCGCCTGGACCCCGTCGACGCCCTTTCCCGAGAGTAGAACCGTGAAGCGATTCCCCCTCGCCACCCTGCCCCTGGCCCTCGCCCTGACCCTGTACGGCTGCGGCTCGCTGATCTCCACACCGTACCAGCGCCCGGCGCTGGACATCCCGGCCAACTGGCAGCAGCTCGCCGAGGCCCAGGCCGGCAGCCACGCCGACTGGTGGAAGGGCTTCGGCGACCCGCAGCTGGACCGCCTGGTCGAACAGGCCCTGGCGAAGAACAACGAGCTGGGCAGCGCGCTGCTCAACATCCGTCGCGCGCAGCTGCAGGCGGGCCTGGCGCGCAGCGACCAGTGGCCGCAGGCCAGCAGCAGCTTCAGCGCCGACCGCACCCGCGCCCTGCGCGGCGAAGGCAGCACCTCGCACAGCTACTCGCTGACCGCCTCGGTGGGCTGGGAAGCCGACCTGTGGAACCGCCTGGGCAGCGCCACCGACGCCGCCGAACTGGAGGCCCTGGCCACCGAGCAGGACTACGCCGCCACCCGCCTGTCGCTGATCGGCACGGTCGCCACCCTCTACTGGCAGATCGCCTACCTCAACGAACGCCTCGCCGCCAGCGCCGCGAGCATCGACTACGCGCGCCAGACCCTGGCGCTGGTGCAGGCGCAGTACAACGCCGGGCGCGGCTCCTCGCTGGAACTGGCCGAGGCGCGGCAGAGCCTGGAAAGCCAGCTCGCCAGCGACCTGGACCTGCGCCAGCAGCGGGTGGAGCAGCTCAACGCCCTGGCCGTGCTGTTCGACAGCGCCGCCCCGGTGGCGATGGACGAGCCCAAGCGCCTGGCCCGCACCGACCTGCCCGAGGTGGAAGCGGACCTGCCGGCCTCGCTGCTGGCCCGCCGGCCGGACCTGCGCGCCGCCGAACTGCGCCTGCGCAGCACCCTGAAGAACGTCGACGCCACCCGCGCCAGCTACTACCCGGACCTCAGCCTGACCGGCACCCTCGGCTACTCCAGCGAGGCGCTCAGCAACCTGCTGCGCAACCCGGTCGGCGCGCTGGGCGCAGGCATCACCCTGCCGTTCCTGAAATGGCAGCAGATGCAGCTTGACATCGACGTCTCCGAGACCGACTACGCACTGGCCGTCAACGGCTTCCGCCAGACGCTCTACGAAGCCCTCGCCGACGTGGAGAACAACCTCGCCGGCCGCCGTCACTACGCCGAGCAGGAGGGTATGCGCGCCCGGGCCCTGGAGGCCGCCCGGGAGGCCGAACGCATCTACCGCATCCGCTACCAGTCCGGCGCGGAGACGCTGCAGTCCTGGCTCGCCGCCCAGGAGACCCGGCGCAGCGCCGAGATCACCCTGGCGGAGAACCGTCTGAACCAGTTGCTCAACTACATCACCCTCAGCCAGGCGCTGGGCGGCGATGCCCAGTCTCCCGACAGCCTGGAGGTCGAGCCGGCCGGCTGAGGGGATACGACGGGAAACTTCGACGCCGCGCTTGGCTCAAAACCTTACCGGTCGCCGACCAGTCCGCGGGAAACGCCGATGAAACCCACCCTGATCTACCACGTGGCAGCCAGCCTGGACGGCTACATCGCGCGCCCCGACGGTAGCGTCGACTGGCTGCACGGGATCGGCGACGACCCGGGCTATGCCGACTTCTATAAAAGCGTCGACGGCCTGCTGATGGGCCGCGCCACCTACGACGCGATCAACAGCCTGGAGGGTGACTGGCCCTATCCCGGCAAGGCCTGCCTGGTGCTCGCCCGCAACCCCATCGGCAGGTCTTCCTCCGGGGTGCAGGGCCGCCACTGCACCCCGGCCGAGGCGCTGGAGGAGCTGGCCGGACGGGGCTGCCAACGGGTCTGGCTGGTCGGCGGCGGCAGCCTGGCCGCCAACTGCCTGGCCGCCGGCCTGCTCGACGAACTGATCGTGAACGTGATGCCCTACCTGCTCGGCGCCGGCATCCCGCTGTTCTCCACCGGCCTCGAACGCCCGCTGCGCCTGATCGGCGAGCGGCGCTTCGCCTGCGGGCTGGTGCAGCATCACTACCAGGTGCTCCCGGAAGCCGCGCTGGCGAGCTAGCCGAACCCGCCTCCACCTGCCCCCTCGCTCGCGCCACACTTGCCAAGCGGCCCGATCCCTGCCAAAACGCCGCCAACGAAACCTTCGCGAGAACAGCATGAGCGACGAACTGAAGATCGAAGACCTGCAACCCGGCACCGGCAAGACCGCCGTCAAGGGCGCGCTGATCACCACCCACTACCGTGGCTGGCTGGAGGACGGTACCGAGTTCGATTCCTCCCATTCCCGCGGCAAGCCCTTCCAGTGCGTGATCGGCACACGCCGGGTGATCCAGGGCTGGGACCAGGGCCTGATGGGCATGCAGGTCGGCGGCAAGCGCAAGCTCTGGGTGCCGGCTCACCTGGGCTATGGCGAGCGCAAGGTCGGCGCGATTCCGCCGAATTCCAACCTGATCTTCGAGATCGAGCTGCTGGAAGTGCTGACCCGCGACGATTGAGCCACCGACCACCGAAGGACCACCCATGCGATTCACCACAACCGCCCTGGCCCTGCTGCTGGGCGTCGCCCCGGCGGCCATGGCACTGGCCGACCTGCCCGGCGCCGTCGATGCCGCCGTACAGCCCACCATGCGCCAGTGCGATATTCCCGGCCTGGCGGTGGCCCTCCACCACCGGGGCGAGCGCCTGTACTTCAACTATGGCGTCGCCTCCCGCGAGAGCGGCCAGGCGGTGGACGAGCACACGCTGTTCGAGCTGGGCTCGGTGAGCAAGCTGTTCACCGCCACCCTGGGCGCCTACGCCCAGGCCGAAGGCCGCCTGAGCCTGGCGGACAAGGCCAGCGAACACCTGCCGGCCCTGCGCGGCAGCACCTTCGACGCCATTAGCCTGCTCGACCTGGCCACCTACACGCCTGGCGGCCTGCCCCTGCAATTTCCGCAGACGGTGCAGAGCGAACGACAGATGCTCGACTGGTACCGCGCCTGGCAGCCGGGCTATCCGCCCGGCAGCCAGCGCCTGTACTCCAACCCCAGCATCGGCCTGTTCGGCCACCTGGCCGCCGCCAGCCTGGGCGAACCCTTCGAGCGGCTGCTGGAGCACCGCCTGTTCCCGCAGCTGGGCATGACGGAAAGCCATGTGCGGGTGCCGGCGCAGCAGATGGCGCGCTACGCCTGGGGCTACCGGGAGGACGAGCCGGTCCGCGTACAGCCCGGCCCGCTGGATGCCGAAGCCTACGGCGTGAAATCCAGCGCCGCCGACATGCTGCGCTTCGTCGAGGCCAACCTCGATCCATCGCACCTGCCGGCCTCGCTGCGCCAGGCCATCGCAACCACCCACCAAGGCCACTACCGGGTCGGCGACATGACCCAGGGCCTCGGCTGGGAACGCTACGACTACCCCATCGACCTGCAGCGGCTGCAGGCCGGCAACTCATCGCAGATGGCGCTGCAGCCGCATGCGGTCGAGCGCTTCGCCACACCGAGGCCGGCCGAGGGCGACATGCTGCTGAACAAGACCGGCTCGACCAACGGCTTCGGCGCCTACGTGGTGGTATTGCCGGCCCGCGACACCGGCCTGGTGATCCTGGCGAACCGCAACTACCCGAACGCGGAGCGGGTGCGGATCGCCTTGCGGATACTCGCAGCGCTGGAGTGATGGGCCACCACCACGGAGCCCATCCGGGCTATGTGGGCCTGGACGCCACCCACTGCGGGATCAGCTGGCCAGGCATCGGGCGCGCGACGAAATAGCCCTGGATCTGGTCGCAGCCCAGCTCCGCCAGCAGATCGTACAGCGGCGCCGACTCGACGCCTTCCGCGACCACCGTGTAGCCCACGCTCTGCGCCAGGTCGATGATCGACTCCACCACCGCCCGGTCCCTGGGGTTGGTCTGCACGTCGCGCATGAAGGACTGGTCCAGTTTGACCGTGGTCGCCGGCAGGTCGCGCAGGTAGGTCCAGTTGCTGTAGCCGGTGCCGAAATCGTCGATGGCCAGCTCGATGCCGAACTCCCTGATCCTGTGCAGGTTGCGCTTGGTCAGCTCGGGATTGGTCATCAGGGCGCTCTCGGTGAACTCGAGTTCGAGCTGTTGCGGCCGGATGCCCTTCTCCTGCAGCAGCAGGATCAGCTCGTCGACGAACTCGGAATCCGCCATGTCCGCCGCCGAGACGTTCAGCGACATGCACCAGTCGTGGCCGGCTGCCGACCACGCGGCCAGCTGGTCCAGCGCGCGGCGGGCCACCCACGAACTGATCTGGCGGATCAGCGGCGTCTTCTCGGCCAGCGGAATGAATTCGCCGGGGCCGACGAAGCCCAGCTCGGGATGCCGCCAGCGCAGCAGGGCCTCGACGGCGCACATCCTGCCCGTGGCCACCTCGACCCTGGGCTGGTACTCCAGGTAGAACTCCTCCTCCGCCCTGACCGCCTTGGACAGCGAGGTCAGCAGCGTGAAGGCGCGCACCTGGGCGTGGTCGAGCGCGGGTTCGAAATGGAACCAGCCCTTGCCGTTGCGCCGCGCATGGTCCGCGGTACTGACCAGGCAACGCAGCCAGTCGTCGTTCCAGGCGCGGCCATGCAGGCCGAGCACGCCCAATCCGGTGCGCGGCTGCAACGGGATGCCGGCGCACTCGATGGGCAGCTCGATCTCGCGGGCGAGGCGTTCGATGATCGCGGCGGTGTCTTCCCCCTCGGCCAGCAGGAAGCCGAAGCGGGTGGGGCTGATCTTGTACAGGCTGCGGCTGCCGATGACGCCCTGCAGCCGCTCCTTGAGCACCTTCATCACCTCGGCGGAGAACGGGTAGCCCAGCGACTTGACGATCTCGTTGAGAAAGGCCGGCGACACCATGTCGGCGGCGATCACGGTCACCGCCTCGTCGCGGCCCTTGTAGACCTCGACGTCCTTCTCGAACTTGATCCGGTTGAACAGGCCGATGGTGGCGTCGATGTAGTTGCTGCTGCGCAGGTCGCGGATGCGCAGCATGACCAGCGCCGCCAGCCTGCGCAGGGTGTCGCGCTGCGCGTCCGACAGCGGAGGCCGCGGCACGGTGTCGATGATGCAGAACATGCCCAGGATCACCCCGTCCTCGGTGACCAGCGGCCAGCCGGCGTAGAAGCGGATGCCCGGGCTGCCGACCACCAGCGGATTGTCGCGGAAGCGGCTGTCGGCCAGGGCGTCGCCGACCTCGAAGAAGCCGTTCGCCTCGACCGCGGTGGCGCAGAACGAGTCCAGCAGGGGCGTCTGGTCGCAGGCCATGCCGGACTGCGCGAGAAACCACTGCCGGCTGGCCTCCAGCACCGAGATCAGGGCGATGGGGACGGAGAAGTAGGAGGCCGCGAGGCCGATCAGTTCATCGAACAGGGCGTCCGAAACACCTTCGAAACAGGACAGAGCCGCTATTTCATGCTGCCGAAGGGGCGACTCCAGCTGTGACGACAGGGTTGACTTCACGTGCTACGCCTCGGTGGGTTTCAAGGAAGTCACTCTACTTCAGCCGGCCTCCACGCCGCCGACCGGCCATCCGGGAGTTCTGATCGCCGGGACAGCTTTTGCGCTGCCGAAATCCCTACCGCGGAGACAGCGAATGTCCGGCAACTGGCCCGAAGCGCCTCGGTGCATTAGGCTGGCGACTCCCGCCGGCCCCTGCGCGCGAAGCCAGGCACTCCATGCCCGCTTCGCAGGTCACGACGCATGGCCACCGGCCCCGGGGCGCACCGCAGCCCCGCGTCACCCGCCAGACATTCACGGTACTGCATGAGCAATCCTGAACCCGGCAACCCGCCACGCAAGTCACTCTCCCGCTCGCTGCTGGGAGGCGAAGAACCGGACCCGCGCTTCACCCTGGCCAACGAGCGCACCTTTCTGGCCTGGATTCGCACCGCGCTGGCCCTGCTCGGTGGCGGCATCGCCGTCGAGACGTTCGCCAGCCAGGCGCTCGAACCGATGCTGCGGCTGGTCATCACCCTGAGCCTGCTGTTCCTGAGCATGCTGGTCAGCGCCGGTGCCTGCCTGCGCTGGCTGTCGGTGGAGCGCGCCCTGCGTCATCGCCGCGCCCTTCCTCTGCCCGGGCTGGTGCCGATGCTGGCGGTCGGCTGCTGCGTGGCCGCGCTGATCCTGGTCGTGCTGTTCTGGCCGCGCTGGCAGCATGGCTGACGCGCCCCTCGACGCCGGACTGCAGGCCGAGCGCACGGAACTGGCCTGGCGCCGCACGCAGATCTCGCTGCTGGTGATCGCCTGCCTGGCCCTGCGCGACCACCACCCGACGGTCTCGCTGATCGCCCTGGGCACCGCCGGCGTGCTCTGGCTGCGCCAGGGCCGGCGCTACCAGCGCAGCCTGGCGATGCTGCGCGACGAGCGCGGTCAGGCGCGCCTGCGGACGGTGCTGGGCACCAGCATCGCGCTGGTGGCCATCGCGGTGATCGCGGCCCTGGATGCCCTGGGCCGCTGAGCTAGGGCGCCAGCTGCGCGATGCCGCGCTCGATCACCGCGTCGAAGTAGCCGGGGTCGCCGTAGATGCGGGCCAGCAGGATGGCGCCCTCGAAGTCGGCCACCAGTTGCCGCGCCAGGCGCTGCGCCTGCTCCTCGCCATGGCCCGCGCGATACAGCTCGGTGAAGGCGGCCGCCCAGTCGTCGAGGAACAGCCGGATCGGCTCCATCAGCTCGACCTTGCCGTAGGTGGCGTCCACCGCCACCACGCCCATCAGGCAGCCGATCGAGTCGTCCTGGAACAGCTTCCTGGCCCGGCGGCCGATGCCGGCGAGCCGCTCCTGCACGGTCAGGCTCTCGTCGTAGGCGATGGCGAACAGGGACTGCTTGAGACGCCCGTGGGTCCACTCCAGCACGTCGCGCAGGAGCGCTTCCTTGTTCGGGTAGTGATGGTAGAAGGACGCCTTGGTCAGCCCGCAGGCGGCAGACAGGGCGTCCATGGTGGTGCCGTGGTAGCCGAGGCGCTTGAAGGTATTGGCGCAGCGCAGCAGCAGCTCATCGCGGGGAATCTTCAACGGACGCACGGGCCACTCCTGTTCTCGATCATGGGCGGTGATTCTAGGGCATAAGCGATGACGTCTCAATTTGACGGTTACCGAATGTTTGTTTAGCTTTCTCAAACCAAACATTTAGTAAGTAAGTGGAATCGACCTGGCATCGCCAGGCCCCTTCATCCAGTCAGGAGAGTCACCATGAGCGAAGCAAACAGCGGCCCGGGCCGCGTCACCCGCGAGCGGCGCGGCCACCTGTTCCTCGTCGGCCTCGACCGCGCGGGGAAACGCAACGCGTTCGACAGCGCCATGCTGGCCGACCTGGCCCTGGCCTTCGGCGAGTTCGAGCGCGATGACGAGCTGCGCTGCGCCGTCCTGTTCGCCCATGGCGAGCACTTCACCGCCGGCCTCGACCTGATGGAGCTGACGCCCAAGCTCGCCTCGGGCGGCTTCCAGTACCCGGACGGCGGCATCGACCCCTGGGGCGTCTCCGGGCCGCGCCGCACCAAGCCGGTGGTGATCGCCGTGCAGGGCACCTGCTGGACCGCGGGCATCGAACTGGTGCTCAACGCCGACATCGCGGTCGCCGCGCGCAACACGCGCTTCGCCCACCTGGAAGTGCTGCGCGGCATTCCGCCCTCCGGCGGCTCCACCGTGCGCTTCACCCAGGCCGCCGGCTGGACCAGCGCCATGCGCTACATGCTGACCGGCGAGGAATTCGGCGCCGAGGACGCCCTGGCCATGCGTCTGCTGACCGAGGTGGTCGAGCCCGGCGAGGAACTGGCGCGGGCCATCGCGTACGCGGACCGCATCGCCAAGGCCGCGCCGCTGGCCATCCGGGCCACCCTGCAGTCCACCTTCCAGGCCCGCGACGAAGGCGACGCCGCCGCCCTTTCCCGGCTCAACGAGCTGCTGTTCTCGCTGATCAGGAGCGAGGACGTGCGCGAAGGGGTGATGGCGATGATGCAGAAGCGCGAGCCGCTGTTCAAAGGTCGCTGATACCCTCCCCCTGGGCAGCGGTGGCGATGACCGCTGCCACTCTTCGCAACGTCCGGCTGGAGCCCTTTGCATGACCAGACCCGCTTCACTCTCGGTGATCGACCCGTTGTCCCTGGTGGCGGACGACGGCTACCGCCTGGCCGCCACCCGCTACTCCGCGCAAGGCGCCGCCCGTGGCAACCTGATCGTGGCCGGCGCGACCGGCGTGCAGCAGCGCTTCTACCGCCGCTTCGCCCAACACGCCAGCGCCCGCGGCTTCAACGTGCTGACCCTGGACTACCGGGGCATCGGCGACTCCGCTCCCACCACCCTGAAAGGCTTCGAGATGGCCTACCTGGACTGGGGCCTGCGCGACCTGGCCGCCGCTGTCGAACGGATGGACGACGGCCGTACCCCGCTGTACTGGATCGGCCACTCCTTCGGCGGCCACGCCCTCGGCCTGCTGCCCAACCACCAGAAGATCGCCGCGGCCTACTGCTTCGGCACCGGCGCCGGCTGGGCCGGCTGGATGCCCCGGGCCGAGGCATTCAAGGTGCGCCTGATGTGGTCCTGCGTGCTGCCGCTGATCGTCGCCTGGAAGAGCTACATGGCCTGGAGCCTGCTGGGCATGGGCGACGACCTGCCGCTCGGGGTCTACCGGGACTGGAAGCGCTGGTGCGCCCATCCCCACTACTTCTTCGACGATCCCGCGATGGCCGACATCGTCAGCCGCTACGCGCAGGTACGCACGCCCTGCGTGTTCGCCAACGCGGTGGACGACCTGTGGGCGCCGCCCGTCTCGCGGGACGCCTTCATCAAGGGCTACCGCAACGCGCCCCTGCGCACTCGCGACCTGGCCGGCCAGCCCATCGGCCACATGGGCTACTTCCGCGAGTCGGCCAGCGCGCTCTGGGACGAGGCCCTGGACTGGTTCGCCGCGCAAGGCGCCGCCGGCGCGCCACGGCAGCCTTCGGCCTGCGGGGGCGGACGATGAGCCTGGCAGCGCCGGACCACGCCCAGGCCGCCGAGCGCTTCCGCGCGCTGGTGGAAGGCCGGCGGGCGATCCGCCGCTTCACCGACGAGCCGGTGCCCGATGCGGTCATCCGCGCCTGCCTGGAACTCGCGGTGCTGGCGCCCAACTCGTGCAACCTGCAGCCCTGGTCCTTCCAGGTGGTGCGCGACCCCGCCCTGCTCCGGCGGCTGCACCCGGTCTGCCTGGGCCAGAGCGCCGCCAGGGCGCCGCTGATCATCGCCGTGCTGGCACGGCCGGACGGCTGGAAGCAGGCCTGCGCCGACGTACTCGCGTTCTGGCCCGAACCCCAGGTGCCGGCGGTGATCGACCGCTTCTACAAAAAGACCGCCCCCTTCCAGTACAACCAGGGCCGGCTGGGCTGGCGCGGCCTGCTCAAGCGCCTGCTGGTTCGCCTGGTGGGGCTACGGCGCCCGGTCATGCGCACGCCCAACAGCCTGCAGCAGATGCGGCTGTGGGCGGTGAAATCGACGGCGCTGGCCGCCCAGAACCTGATGCTGGCGTTCCACAGCCACGGCTACGGCACCTGCCCGATGGAAGGCTTCGACGAGCAGCGCCTGCGGCGGGTGCTGCCGCTGCCCGGGGACGCGATCCCGATCATGCTGCTGGCGGTCGGCGTGCCGGGCGAACGGGCCGTCTACAACCCGCGCCTGCGCTTTCCGCTCGAACGCAGCGTATCGTGGCACTGAACGGCTGCCGAACCATAACAACAAGAGGACCCTCCGCCATGACGTTCACCCAGATCGACTACGAGGCCCACGGCCCGATCCGCGTCATCCGCTTCAACCGGCCGGACAAGCGCAACTGCATCGGCCCGGTCACCCACCGCGAGCTGATCGAGGCCTGGACGCGCTTCCGCGACGACGACAGCGCCCTCGTCGCCATCATCACCGGCGCCGGCGACAAGGCCTTCTGCGCGGGCGGCGACCTGCAGGCGGGCCTCGACCTGGTGCCGTCCACCCCGGACGAGATCGCCGCCCACGACCGCGGCGAGCGGCCCGGCATCCTCGGTCCGAGCCGCTGGACCGACATCTACAAGCCGGTGATCGCCGCGGTGAACGGCGTGGCCTACGCCGGCGGGCTGGAGTGGGCCTGCTTCGCCGACATGCGCATCGCCGAGGAGCACGCCTCCTTCGGCGTCACCTGCCGGCGCTGGAACATCGGCCTGGCGGATGGCGGCAGCCAGCGCCTGCCGCGCATCGTCGGCATGGGCCGGGCGATGGAGCTGATCCTCACGGGCAAGGTGATCTCGGCGGCGGAAGCCCTCGCCATCGGCCTGGCCAACGAGGTGGTGCCTCGGGGACGGTCGCTCGAACGGGCGATGGAGCTGGCCAGGTTCCTCTGCACCCTGCCGCAACCGGCCATGCGCTCGGACAAGGAGGCGGCGGTGCGCGGCTACGGGCAGCCGCTGGCGGAGGGTCTGCGCATCGAGGCGGAGTGCTTCAACCGCTCCATCCATCACGACGACACCCGCGAGGGCCTGCGCCGCTTCCTCGAACGCGACCACCCGGACCGGTCCCTCGCCACGCCGCCGAAGACGCCCGGCCTGGTCAGGGACTGAGGCGCCCGCCGTGCGCTTCGACCTGCTGCTGAACCTGCACCTGTTCGCCGTGGCCTTCTGGCTCGGCGTGGTGGCGGTGGAATACCTGTTCGAACGCGGCCGCGCGCAGAGCCGCGGCCAGGGTTTCGCCGTCGCCAGTCTGCACCGCAGGATCGACCTGCTCTTCGAAACGCCGGCCTTCGCCGTGGTGCTGGTGACCGGCCTGCTGCTCGTCGAGCCCGCGCGCTTCGGCGGCCTGTATGCCCTCAAGGTGGTTGCCGGCGCGCTGGCGGTCGCCGGCAACCTGCTGTGCCTGGTGCCCGTCCTGCAACGCCGCGCCGCGGCGGAGCGTGACGACCTGGCCGACGTGATCCGCCAGTCCCGGCGCATCGACACCATCTCCCTGGTCGCCATCCCGGCCGGCCTGCTGGCGCTGGCCTGCGGCGTCTACCTGATGCTGCTGCGCTAGCCGTGGAGCCAATCCGCGCTTCTCCTGACCCGCTTCGCGTGACATCCTTCGGCTTCCACAGACTTGCACTCGGCGCGCCGCTCGCCCAGATTCAGGAAAGCCCGAGCACACAGCAGGAAGCCCATGTCGGAAGCCGGCAGCATCATCCAGGACACCGAGCACTCGCCACCGCGCCTGCGGGTGCGCGGGGACTGGACACTGAGACACTACAACCGCCTGGAAGCGGAGCTGGAGCGCCTGCCCGCCCAGGCGCCCGAGCCGGCGCTGGACTTCGCCCAGCTCGGCCAGCTGGACACCGCCGGCGCCGCCCTGCTCGGCCGCTGGCTCGGCGCCGAGCGCCTGCTGGCACTGGCCCAGGGCAACCCCGAGCTGCCACCCGAGCGCCTGGCGTTGCTGCGCACCGTCGGCGAGGCGCTGCACGACTGTCCCCAGGCGCCCGGCGCCGCGCACCGCTCCGCCGCCTACGAGGTGCTGGAGGAAGTCGGCGCCACCGTCACCGGCTTCTGGAGCCGCCTGCGCGCCCTGCTCGGCTTCATCGGCCTGGCCCTGGACAGCCTCGTCCGCACCCTGTTCCGGCCGCGCCGCTGGCGGATCACCTCGCTGGTCTCGCATATCGAGCAGACCGGACTGAACGCCATCCCCATCATCGTCCTGCTGACCTTCATGGTCGGCGCGGTGGTCGCCTTCCTCGGCGCCACGGTGCTGGCCAACTTCGGCGCGACCATCTACACCGTGCACCTGGTGGCCTTCTCCTTCCTGCGCGAGTTCGGCGTGCTGCTCACCGCCATCCTCATGGCCGGCCGCACCGCCAGCGCCTTCACCGCGCAGATCGGCTCGATGAAGGCCAACGAGGAGATCGACGCCATCCGCGTGCTCGGCCTCAACCCGATGGAGCTGCTGGTGCTGCCGCGCATCCTGGCGATGATGATCAGCCTGCCGATCCTCACCTTCATCGCCATCCTCTCCGGCATCCTCGGCGGCGGCGTGGTCAGCGCACTGATGCTGGACATCTCGCCGACCCTGTTCCTCGGCATCCTGCAGTCGGAGGTCCCGGTCCAGCACCTCTTCGTCGGCCTGGCCAAGGCGCCGTTCTTCGCCTTCATCATCGCCATCATCGGCTGCCTGGAAGGCTTCAAGTCCGGCGGCAGCGCCAAGTCGGTCGGCGACCACACCACCTCGGCGGTGGTGCAGTCGATCTTCGTGGTGATCCTGCTCGACGCCGTGGCGGCGATGTTCTTCATGGAGATGGGCTGGTGAACGACGTGCTTGTGGAAGTGCGCGGCCTGCGCAACCAGTTCGGCGCTCAGGTGGTGCACCAGGACCTCGACCTGGACATCCGCCGCGGCGAGGTGCTCGGTGTGGTCGGTGGCTCCGGCACCGGCAAGTCGGTGCTGCTGCGCAGCATCGTCGGCCTGCTGCGCCCGGCCGCCGGTAGCATCCGGGTGTTCGGCGAGAGCCTGCTGGACGCCCCGCCCGAGCGCCGCTCGCAGCTGGAGCGACGCTTCGGCGTGCTGTTCCAGCGCGGCGCCCTGTTCTCGTCGCTGACCGTGATCGAGAACATCGCCCTGCCGCTGATCGAGCACGCCGGCCTGTCGCGCCCCGACGCCGAACGCCTGGCGCGGGTCAAGGTGGCGCTGGCAGGGCTGCCGGCGAACGCCGGCGACAAGTACCCGGACTCGCTGTCGGGCGGCATGGTCAAGCGCGCCGCGCTGGCCCGCGCCATCGCCATGGACCCGGAAATCCTGTTCCTCGACGAACCCACCGCCGGGCTCGACCCCATCGGCGCCGCCGCCTTCGACCAGCTCATCCTCACCCTGCGCGACGCGCTGGGCCTGAGCGTATTCCTGGTCACCCATGACCTCGATACGATCTACAGCATCTGCGACCGGGTCGCGGTGCTCTCGCAGAAGAAGGTGCTGGTCGCCGACCGCCTGCCGGTGGTCGAGGCCACGGACGACGCCTGGATACGCGAATACTTTCACGGCCCCCGTGGCCGCGCGGCCCAGCAGGCCGCGAACAGGGAGAACTGACGATGGAAACCCGTGCGCATCACGTGCTGATAGGCCTGTTCACCGTGCTCGCGGTGGGCAGCGCGCTGCTGTTCGCCCTGTGGATGGGCAAGTCCAGCATCGACCGCGAATTCAAGCTGTACGAGGTGGTGTTCAAGGAAGCGGTCAACGGCCTGTCCGTCGGCAGCAGCGTGCAGTACAGCGGCATCAAGGTCGGCGACGTGGTCAGCCTGAGCCTCGACCCCAGCGACCCGCGCCAGGTCCAGGCCCTCATCCGGGTGGCCGAGGATACGCCGGTCAAGGAAAACACCCACGCCCGCCTGGCGGTGACCAGCATCACCGGCGGCGCGGTGATCCAGCTCTACGGCGGCACGCCGACCAGCCCGCCCCTGGCCACCCGCAACCACGAGCCGACGGTTATCGTCGCCGACCCGTCGCCGCTGTCGCGCCTGCTCACCAACGGCGAGGACCTGGTGACCAACATCAACCACCTGCTGGCCAACGCCAACCGCATGTTCTCCAGCGAGAACATCGACCGCGTCGGCAGCACCCTGGCCGGCCTGGAGCAGACTGTGGGCGCCGTGGCCAGCCAGCGCGGCGAGATCCGTCAGGCGCTGGCCGAGCTGGCCGAGACCAGCCGCCAGGCCAGCCTCCTGCTGCAACGCACCAACGAGACCATGCGCGGCGCCAACAACCTGCTCGACCAGCAGGGGCGCAGCGTGATGGACAGCGCCGCCCAGACCATGGCCACCCTGGAGCGCACCAGCGCCAGCCTGGAACAGCTGCTCGCGCGCAACGAGGACGCCCTCAGCGGCGGCCTGCAGGGCATCGGCGAGATCGGCCCGGCGATCCTCGAACTGCGCAGCACCCTGACCTCGCTGCGGCAGATGACCCAGCGGCTCTCCGACAACCCCGGCGCCCTGCTGCTGGATCGCCAACAGAACAAGGAATTCCAGCCATGATCCGCACGCTGCTGCTCCCCCTCGGCCTGACCGCCCTGCTCGGCGGCTGCTCCCTGCTGCCCGAGGCCGAACCCGTGCAGACCTACCTGCTGCCCTCGCTCCAGCCGCAGGCGGCGAGCCAGGCGCAGCCCCTCGCCCGCTCGCTGGGCATCGGCCGGCCCCAGGCCAGCCTGGTGCTGGACAGCACGCGCATCGCCGTGGTCCCCCAGGGCAGCGAGATCAGCAGCTACAAGGGCGCGCGCTGGAGCGACCCGGCGCCGGCGCTGCTGCGCGACCGCCTGCTGGAAGCCTTCCAGGCCGACGGTCGGTTCGCCGCGCTGAGCAGCGCGGAGCAGCACCTGCAGAGCGACTTCGTGCTGGCCGGCAACCTGCTGGCGTTCCAGAGCGAGTACCGCGACGGCAAGCCCGAGGTGGTGATCCGCTTCGATGCGCGGCTGGTCCGCGCCGACACCCAGCGGGTCACCGCCAGCCGCAGCTTCGTCGTGCGCCAGCCCAGCCGGACGGTCGAGGTGCCGGCGGTGGTGGACGCCTTCGGCCAGGCCAGCGACCAGCTCGCCGGGCAACTGGTCGAGTGGACCACGCAGCGGATACAGGCCGAGAAATAAGCCCGGAGCGACCGGTCAGGCCTGGCGGTAGCCGACCCAGCCACGGAACGTGAAGCCCGCGTAGAACAGCTCGACGCCCTCGAATCCCGCCTGGCGCAGCAGCGCCTCATCCTGCTCCGGCGACAGCAGCGGCAGGCGTTCGTCGATCGCGGCGGCCGCGCCCTGCGCCTGTTCCCGCACAACCCCGGACGCCTCAGCGAACGCCGCATAGCGCTGCAACCAGCGCATCCTCTCCTCGCCCTCGGGGACGCTGTGGTGGGCGACCACCAGCGGCGCGCCGGGGGCGAGTCGTTGCCAGAGTTGCTGGAGGGTGCGCAGCCGCTGCTCCGGTGGCAGGAAATGCAGCGTCAGCAAGCAGGTGGCGCCATCGAAATGCCCCTCGGCCAGCGAGTCGATATAGCCCTGGTGGAAGTCCACGCAAGCCTCCAGCACGCCCAGCGTCTGCCGGGCCAGGGCCAGCATCTGCGCCGAGGGATCGACCCCCGCGAAGCGCCAGCCGGGCTGCGCCTGGGCGAACGCCTGCAGCTCCAGGCCGCCGCCCGCACCGAGCACCAGCACGCGGCCGTCCTCGGGCACGCGCTCGGCCAGCAGCAGCGTTGCCATCCGCTGCAGGCCGTGAAATCCGGGCACCTGGCGAACCGGCCCCTCGGCGTAGCGGGCGACAACCTGTGGATCGGAAAAAGGCGGCATGGGACCTCCCGGGAATCGGACAGAAACAGGATTCGCAAACGGCTTCGCGGGCTACGCGCCCGGCAGGCCGAAGATCAGCGACTGGTGGGCGGCGGCGCCCGCCAGGGTGCCATCGCCCACCGCCAGCGACACCGAGCCGCCCATGCGCGCCGCATCGCCGCAGGCGTAGACGCCCGGAACGCTGGTCGCCTTCATCGCGTCGGTGTGGATGATCCGGCCGAACTCGCCCTCGCTGAACGCGCAGCCCAGCAGGTCGGCCAACGGGTCGGCGACCTCGACCCGGGTCGACACGAACAGGCCGTCGAGACGCACGCGGCGTCCGCTGCCTAGCACCAGCTCCAGCTCGCCCTCCAGCCGCGCCACGGCCTCGCGCTCCAGCGCCACGCCCCGGCCGGCGAGCTTCGCCAGTTGCTCCGCGTCGGGCTCGAACGCCCCGTTCAGGAACAGGGTGGTCTCGCCCCAGTCCGGCAGCAGCAGCGCCAGGTGCATGGCCATGGCGGACGTGGCGACGATGCCGATGCGGCCCCGCTCCAGCTCGTAGCCGTGGCAGTACGGGCAGTGAAACACGCGGCTGCCCCAGCGCTCGGCCAGGCCGAGAATGTCGGGCAGGCGGTCGACCACGCCGGTCGCCAGGATGATCCGGCTCGCCTCGCGAGCCTCGCCCGCCTCGAAATGCACGCGAAAGCCTTGCTCCGTGCGCTCGGCGCCGACGGCCCGGTCGGACAGCCAC
>NZ_JAOEEE010000025.1:0-75981 GCF_029837675.1 Pseudomonas sp. GD04015
TTAATTCATCAGACCTAGCCTTTTCGTTACGCGGTGAGGCTCAGACGATCACGCCCTGGCTGCGCAGGTAGTCGTCGTAGGTGCCGCTGAAGTCGGTCACGCCGTTTTCCGACAGCTCGATGATGCGGGTGGCCAGGGAGCTGACGAACTCGCGGTCGTGGCTGACGAAGATCAGCGTGCCCGGGTAGTTCTCCAGCGCCAGGTTGAGCGCCTCGATGGATTCCATGTCGAGGTGGTTGGTCGGTTCGTCCATCACCAGCACGTTGGGTCGCTTCAGGATCAGCTTGCCGAACAGCATGCGGCCCTGTTCGCCACCGGAGATGACCTTCACCGATTTCTTGATCTCGTCGTTGCCGAACAGCATGCGGCCGAGGGTGCCGCGCACCAGCTGCTCGCCACCCTGGGTCCACTGCGACATCCAGTCGAACAGGGTGTAGTCGTCCTCGAAGTCCTCGGCGTGGTCCTGGGCGAAGTAGCCCACGTCGGCGCTCTCGGTCCACTTCACCTCGCCGGAGAGCGGCGCCATCTCGCCGACCAGGGTGCGCAGCAGGGTAGTCTTGCCGATGCCGTTGGGGCCGATGATGGCCACGCGCTCGCCGGCCTCGATCTGCATCGACAGGTTCTTGAACAGCGGCACGCCGTCGAAGCCCTGGCTGACCTTCTCCAGGGTCACCGCCTGGCGGTGCAGCTTCTTGTGCTGCTCGAAGCGTATGAACGGGCTGACGCGGCTGGACGGCTTGACCTCTTCCAGCTGGATCTTGTCGATCTGCTTGGCGCGGCTGGTGGCCTGCTTGGCCTTGGAGGCGTTGGCCGAGAAGCGGCTGACGAAGGTCTGCAGTTCGGCGATCTGTGCCTTCTTCTTGGCGTTGTCGGCCAGCAGGCGCTCGCGGGACTGTTCGGCAGCGGTCATGTATTCGTCGTAGTTGCCGGGGAACAGGCGCAGCTCGCCGTAGTCCAGGTCAGCCATGTGGGTGCAGACCGAGTTCAGGAAGTGACGGTCGTGGGAAATGATGATCATGGTGGAGTTGCGCGCGGTCAGCACGTCTTCCAGCCAGCGGATGGTGTTGATGTCCAGGTGGTTGGTCGGCTCGTCGAGCAGCAGCACTTCCGGGTCGGAGAACAGTGCCTGGGCCAGCAGCACGCGCAGCTTCCAGCCCGGGGCGACGGCGCTCATCGGGCCGAAGTGCTGTTCCAGCGGAATGCCCAGGCCGAGCAGCAGTTCGCCGGCGCGGGACTCGGCCGTGTAGCCGTCGTACTCGGCGAACTCGACCTCCAGCTCGGCGACCTTCATGCCGTCGTCCTCGCTCATCTCCGGCAGGGCGTAGATGCGGTCGCGCTCGGCCTTCACTTCCCACAGTTCGGCATGGCCCATGATCACGGTGTCGATCACCGAGAATTCCTCATAGGCGAACTGGTCCTGGCGCAGTTTGCCGAGGCGTACGTTGGGTTCGAGCATCACCTGGCCCGCCGAGGGCTCCAGTTCGCCACCGAGGATCTTCATGAAGGTCGACTTGCCGCAGCCGTTGGCGCCGATCAGGCCGTAGCGGTTGCTGTTGCCGAACTTGACGGAAACGTTCTCGAACAGCGGCTTGGGGCCGAACTGCATGGTGATGTTTGCGGTAGAAATCAAAGTGCTTACCTATCAATAACTTAGAGGCGCTGATTCTGGTTCGATACCAATTTGATACCGATTTCGAGCTTATCCAGCTCGTCCCAGTCGGATGAGGAGTTGATCCAGCGCGCGTATGTGGTGAGCAGCATCTGCACGGAGTGGCCGAGCTGCTGGGCAATAAAGGCGGGCTTGAGGCCAGACATCAGGCAGATTGTCGCATACGTGTGCCGGCAGTTGTATGGCGGCCGGTCCCGGATGCCCAGGGAGGCGAGTGTCGGTCGCCACTGCTGGTGCACATTCGAGGTCTCCCGGATGTGCTCATGGCTTTTCGAGGGCGGGAAGATGTAAGGGGTGGATTTGATCCTGCCGACTCCCTGCAGGCGTCGGTCGGCGTAGACCTTGGCGAACCACAGAGCCTGCAGCGCTCGCTGGTTCAGCAGGATGATGCACTCCTGCTTGGTCTTCGTCCGCTCCTCGATCTCGCCCAGGGCAACTGTTCGGCGTATGTGAGTCTGGCGGCGGCCCCAGTCGATGTCTTCCCAGCGCAATGCGAGCGCTTCCGAGATCCGCAGGCCGGTGAAGAACAGGAACTCAAACAGCGCGGCGTAGATGAGACACCGACAACGTGCTGAAAGCCATATGCGACGGCTGCAACGGCGTGGTGTGGCGCGACGACGTGCAGAACACCGACGGCATGTACCGCCGGCGCTACTCGGAAACGCCCTGCGTCAAGGTCCGCTGTACGACGAGGAGTAGGTGTGCACGGTGCGCAGTAACGCGGTGCGCCCCCGCGAACGCCTGCGCGAAGGCGTGGCAGTAGGCGAGCAGGATTTTCAGATTGGCAGTACCTGCGCGAATTGCGCGCGGTTTGGGGGGAGAATGAAGCTGATCAGTGCGCGCCAGGCTTGGCGTCCTGCGGCAGGGTTTGAAGAGACTCATGAGGTCTCACGCGAGGGCCAGATTCGCAGCCTTGGGAGGGTGCTTATCGACTCGGCCGGAAGGAGGCGGATGATTCCAGGGAAGTTGAGTCAGCCAACCAAGAAAACCAATGGCTACATGCATGTCACGCTGAATGCCGATGGGAAACAGAAAACGCTACATGTGCACCGGATTGTTCTGGAGGCGTTCGAGGGGGCTTGCCCAGAGGGGATGGAAGCTCTTCACCGAAACGGCGTCAAAAGTGACAACCGCCTCGACAACTTGCGCTGGGGCACTCATCTGGAAAATTGCGTTGACCGCTCAAAGCATGGTGGCACTGGCACTTTGCTGAACTTCGAGCTTGCACAACAGATCCGCGCGATGTGCGGCAAGGCAACTCAAGTCGAGATCGCGCGCCAGTTCGGCGTATCTCAATTCATGGTTGGGCAGATTCTGATGGGGCGGTATTGGAATGTCCCGCCGGAGGACTCTCCATGCGACTGATTTCAGCCCGAGCTGCTTGGCACGATTGTTTATACCAGGGCGGCGTCACGATGCTGGAGAACCTGGTGGACCGCTCGGTCTGGGGCCAGGTCCAGTTCTCCGAGTTTGACAACAGCCTGAACCAGATCGCGCATCAGGCGCTGGCCGGCCGGTTCCAGGCGGCCATCGCGTCGCTGCCGCTCGAGCTGCAGTGCTTCGGGCACAACCTGTACGCGCCCGAGGTGAGCATGATCGTATCGAACAACTGGGAGGAGGTTGCTCTGGCGCTGCTGTGGGAGTCGTGGTGGAAGCGCGAACAGCTGGCCGAGGAAAAACAGCGTGAGGCCTACTGGGTCGCTTCTGGCGTGCTCTACCGATATCGGCGAATGGTGCAGGGCGGGATGGGTAATCCTGACTCGCTGGAGTCGCCCAGGTTGTTCCGCGGCTGGCTGCAGAATCGGCACGGCCTGATCCTTGACCGGCGCAACTGGTCCCGAGAGTGGGGCTGGATCGTGCAGCAGCTGTTCAGAGTGTGCGATGGGCTGGATCGGAAGGCGCTGCGGCCGATGGCGGCGGAGCGTGGGATGGCGACTGCCGCTTCGCTGTAGCATCATTTGGACATCACGTCGGAAGGGGACCGAAATGGAAGTGCCAGAGATCTACCACTGCAACGGATATGAGATTTTCAAAGCCGACAACGGCTGGCTAATCGGGACTGACGAAGGAACGGTTGCCGGACCGTACAGCACGCGAAGCGAAGCTGAGCGAGCTGCTGATCAAATGCTGCCTGAACGAGGCCAGTAAGGAGTAGGACATGAGCGTCGATATGTATCGAAGGCAAGTTGCTCAGCTCCGTGGAGTTATCGCCCGTCTAATGGAGCAGAAGGCGAAGGAGACTCAAAAGGCCGCTGATGCTGGGAAAAAGTCGCTGGCTGCTACGACTGCCGCTGATAAGAGTAAGTCGCTGTCGACGGTGAACTCGAAGATGCGTGAAGCAAGCCAGCATGCCGAGGCTCAAGCGAAGCACCTTAACGAGGCTGCGAAGATTGAGAAGAAAATTGCCGGCGAGCAAAAGAAGCTTGGAGATCTTCAGAAACGACTGGATGACGAAGAAAGCAAGTTGCTGAAGAAGAAAAGCCTTGAGCAGAAACGGTATCAGGATAGTCAGCTTCGTCAGCTTCGCGAGGTTGAGTCGAGCCTCGAACGTCACGATTACCTACACCGACAAACGATGGCTCGGGTGGATAAGCTAAGTGCGCTGCCTGATGAAATTGTCGTCGCCTTCTTCGCTACTGATCCGGCTACAGCCTCAGACCGCAGGCTTTTGCTTGATGAAGAAGTCAGAGAAATTCAGCAGAAAATTCGTCTTTCTGACCACCGCGACGCAGTAAGGCTAGAGTCTCGATGGGCTTTGCGACCCGGGGATATTCTCCAATACATGAACGAGCTGAGCCCAGCAGTCGTTCATTTCAGCGGCCATGGTACGCATGAAGATGAGCTAGTGCTGCAGAACCGATTTGGGGATGCAGAGCTCGTATCTATGGACAGTATCGTAGGAGCTTTCGCATTATTTGATTCCGTCCAGTTGGTGTTCTTTAACACCTGTCATTCATTCAGGCAGGCTGCGGCGTGTACTCAGTATGTTGACGCAGCGATAGGGATGAATCAGGCAATAGGAGACGAGGCAGCGCGGGTATTCGCAGCTCAGTTCTATTCCGCAATTGGATTTGGAAAGTCCATAACGATGGCCTTTCAGCAAGCAAAAGTCGCTTTGATGCTAGAGGGTATCCCTGAAGAGTCCACCCCCGAACTGCACATTCGGGCTGGCATTGACGAAGACGATCTTGTGCTTGTTAGGCCCAAGCCGTAGGGACGACAGCCTCAATGCGACAAAAGGAAGCTGGCGCATTGCCATCTAATGTTGGTATACCTCATTTTCCTTTCAATGGATGGCGAGGTAAGCATGGAGTTCTCCAATGCACAGAAGCTGATAGTCACGCTTCTCACTGACATTCATCGCGCTCTGAAAATTGACGACGGCGTAGAGCCCGAGTTTGTGCAACGTATGGTCGCTGGAGGTACTGGCTGGGCATTGGCATGGAGGTATCCAGGAATTTTCGAAACTCCGACTGATACCCCTCCGGAAGTTGACTATGTAACGGATGTGCTAGAAATGTGGCAAGCCATCGAGGCTCACTATGATGAGCTCGGTGATGCTGAGAAGAGGCAGCTAGCGGAAATTTGCCCTGTCTTCGGCAAGAATCCTCGCTTCAGCGGTTTCGATGGAAACAGAGAAACTGACTTGCGAGCTATCGTACAGATTCTGGTTAACGACTTAGGGTATTGGGATTTTCTTGAAGGGAGGGATACAAACTCGCATGCCCCAATGGTCGATGTTTACAGCCGATTGCTAGAGGCCTTTAATTCGTGGCTTGATGAACATTCGGTTTTCGATCCAACTCTCGAAGAGTTCGCCGAATTGTTGAGCGCACAGACTCACCCGAGCAATCGATAGGCTTGACCCCTTGTGCCACTTTCGGCACGATATACCCACTGTTCGAAGCTACGCGCTGAGGCAGAACCCCTCCTAAAACCCGGCCACTGAGCCGGGTTTTTTATGGGCACGAATCACGGTACCGCAGCCAGGGCGGCCCTACGGGGGGAGCCTGGACGCCCCCGGCCAGCGGTGGGGCTTCACGGAAAACACTGGCAGCCCACGCAGGCTTCACCTACGGAAACTCCGGTCGGGCGCGGGGGCCTAGAGCGAGACCGATGCAGCAGGGTATCGGCGCTCGAAGGTCCTTCGGCGGACAGCTGGAGAGACAGCACCGAACTGATAGGGCCTCGCAGGTACGCGGGTCCTTCGTGTTTTGGCCCCGCCGGGATCCGACAGGCTGGGCGCTTGGTAGCCCGATTCGGGCGCAAACGAAAACGCCGCTCTAACGAGCGGCGTTTCGTGAAATTGGAGCGGGAAACGAGACTCGAACTCGCGACCCCGACCTTGGCAAGGTCGTGCTCTACCAACTGAGCTATTCCCGCTTGGCGTCCCCTAGGGGACTCGAACCCCTGTTACCGCCGTGAAAGGGCGGTGTCCTAGGCCACTAGACGAAGGGGACGTGGCCCCGGAGCTTACAACAGCTTTCCGGTGTTTCAGGCCGATGTCGCCATCGACGCTGCAACTCTAATCAAAACGCCGCTCGTCGAGGGGCGTTTCGTGAAACTGGAGCGGGAAACGAGACTCGAACTCGCGACCCCGACCTTGGCAAGGTCGTGCTCTACCAACTGAGCTATTCCCGCATGGCGTCCCCTAGGGGACTCGAACCCCTGTTACCGCCGTGAAAGGGCGGTGTCCTAGGCCACTAGACGAAGGGGACGTGGCCAGGAGCTTGCAACAGCATCCCGACTTCCCGCGAATTCGCTTTCGCTAACTCGCTGAAAGTGGCGCGCATTCTATGGAGCCTGGCGAGGAGCGTCAACCCTCAATCAAAACTTTTTCTAAATCAACGACTTCGCGCCAGAAACTGACAAGCGACTATCAGCATGATGGCTAAGGCACTACACTCGGGCAATAAAGAAGCGCATCGGGAGGTTCCAGGTGTCCCCAGTCGTCATTACCGCGCTGGTAGTCGCCGGTATCGTGGTGCTGTTCATCATCGGTTACGTCAACCACATGGTGGAGAACAGCAAGCTGGAGAAGGCCAGGCTCAAGGCGGATTTCAACGATCGCATGCGTCGCAGCCGCGACGTGTCCGAGAGCATGCCGGGCCAGCTGATGACACCCGCGCTGAAGCTGCTGCTCAGTCGCTTCGAGCTGCAGTTCGGCGAGCGCCTGCTGCAGCTGGACAAGCAGAACGCCAACCTGAAGAGCCGCCTGGCCGAGCTGCGCGAGCTGGTGGCCAAGAACGACGCCATCCCAGTCGGCAACCCGCCCCAGCAGATCCTGACCGAGGCCAAGGCCAAGGACGTGCGCTTCCTGCTCGAGAACCTTCACGGCCAGATCACCCGCGCCGCGCAGGAGCATCTGATTCCCGCGGCCGAAGGCAAGCAGTGGCTGGGCGAGATCCGCCACATGCTTGTGCAGCTGCATTTCGAGTTCTTCCGCAATTGCGGCCAGCAGTACATGCAGAAGGGGCAGCCCGGCCAGGCCCGCCTGTTCTTCGAGCGCGGCGTGCAGTACCTGCGCAAGCAGGGCGACCTGCCGCGTTACAAGACCCAGCTCAAGCAGCTGGAGGACCAACTGGCCCGCGCCAATGCCGTGGTGCTGGAGAAGACCGTTCCCGAGGCCGATGAGGTCAACGAGCTGACCGAAGGGCTCAAGGGGCTGGAAGAAGACGACTGGAAGAAGAAGAACATCTACGACTGAGGCGCGCGGCTCGTAGATTGTCCGAAGCGATGGTGCGCATGGCGCACCCTACGATGTGAAAGGCCCGCCCGGGTTATGCCGGGCGGGCCTTTTTATTGGCTATGTCCCCGTTACGTGTTGTAGCGCCCTGACTCATTCTGGGTCCCCGCCTGTGCGGGGATGACGAGGTAGGGTGGAGTTTCTTCCGAAACCGTCATTCCCGCGCAGGCGGGAATCCAGGGGTAGGTAGCTGCAGCGTTCAGATAGAGGGGCTTGACCGCGCAACGCGCAGGGTGACCCGGCCGCTTGCCGGCGTAACCCACCGGCGGGGCGCAGTCGATTGTGCTGGTGGGTTACCCTACAGGCTCGCTTCCGCAAGGCCGCTGTAGCGTCTGCAATACGCAACGGGGTTTATTGGTTGAGTCAGTGCTTGGCGCTGTCCGGGGGGAGGGCCAGCAGCTGCTTTTCCCGGTTCCAGTCGAACGGTTCGCCGTTTTCCTCGGCTTCGAAGCGGCGCTCGTCCAGTCGCTGGTACAGGTCGATTTCCTCGTCCGGCATGAAGTGCAGGCAGTCTCCACCGAAGAACCACAGCAGGTCGCGTGGCACCAGGTGGGCGATCTGCGGATAGCGGTGGAAGACCTGGCTGATGATGTCCTGGCCCAGGTACTGGCTGTTCTCGGGGTCTTCCGGCAGTTGCGCCAGCAGTTCGTCGAAGCGTTCGAGGAACAGGGCGTGGGTGTCGTCCTCCACCTGTTCGGCCTCGCCCAGGGCGACCAGGATGCCGCGCAGGTGGGCGAGCAGGACGAGGTGGTGGTCGAGGTAGGCAGTGGCCATTCGGGCAGTCCTGTAGAACGAAAACGGGCGCGAAGTATAAGACTCCGCGCCCGCCATGTCCCTCGCAGCAACCCCGGCGCGTTCGCGCCAGGGCCGCCGGATCGCTATCCGCCTCAGCGGACCCGGTCTTCGCCGAGCTTCAGGTCCTCCTTGGCGAAGTCGTCCACGTCGATCACCTTGCGTCGTGCCGCCTCGGCCAGGCGCAGCTGCTCGGCTTCCTCGGTGGTCAGCTGCTGTTCGCGCAGTGCCGCGTCGATGTCATGTTCGCCGGGCTGCGGGAGCAGACCGGACTTGAGCGCCTTGTGCAGCTTGCGCTGGGCCGGCGTGGCGGTGTCGAGCAGGTCTACCGCATGCTGCAGCGCGGCGACCGGGTCGTCCGCGCCCTGCGGCCGGTAGCAGCCCTCCAGCACGCTCTCCAGGGCCAGGTCGCCGCGCGGGCGGCCGAGGATGGCGGCGACTTCCGCGTCCAGCTCGTCGCTCGGCCCCTTGTGGCGGCGGCCCAGGGGGAACACCAGCACCCGTAGCAGGCCGCCGAACAGGCGGTTGGGGAAGTTGCCGAGCAGCTCGTCCAGCGCCTGTTCGGCGAGGCCGAGGTTTTCCTCCAGTGCCCAGATCAGCAGCGGTTGCAGGGCCTCCGGATTGCCCAGGTCGTGGTAGCGCTTGAGCGCGGCGCTGCCCAGGTAGAGGTGACTGAGCACATCGCCCAGGCGTGCGGAGATCCGCTCGCGGCGCTTCAGTTCGCCGCCCAGTAGCATCATGCTGCTGTCCGCCATCAGGGCGAAGGCGGCGGCCAGGCGGTTCAGCGCGCGGAAGTAGGGGCGGCTGAGGTTGTCGCCGGGCACGTTGCCGAAGCGGCTGAAGGTCAGCCCGTGGAGCAGGGAGCCCGCGGCGTTGCCTACGGCGAAGCCGACGTGGCGCAGCAGCAGGTCGTCGAACTCCAGCAGCGCCTGTTCGTAGTCCTCGCGTCCGGCCAGGGCCATTTCGTCAAGGACGAACGGATGGCAGCGGATGGCGCCCTGGCCGAAGATCATCAGGTTGCGCGAGAGGATGTTGGCGCCCTCGACCGTGATCGACACCGGGATGCTTTGCCAGGCGCGGGCCAGGTAGTTGTTCGGCCCCATGATGATGGCCTTGCCGCCGTGCACGTCCATGGCGTGGCCGATGCACTCGCGGCCGCGTTCGGTGAGGTGGTACTTGAGGATCGCCGACAGCACCGAGGGCTTCTCGCCCAGGTCCACGGCGGTGGCGGTCAGGGTGCGCGCGCTGTCCATCATCCAGGCGTTGCCGCCGATGCGCGCCAGCGCCTCCTGGATGCCTTCGAAGGCGGCCAGCGGCACGCCGAACTGTTCGCGCACGCGGCAGTACTGGCCGCTGACCAGGCTCGACATCTTCGCCGCGCCGGTGCCGCCGGCGGGCAGGGAGATGGAGCGGCCCACCGACAGGCAGTTCATCAGCATCATCCAGCCCTTGCCGAGGTATTCCTGGCCGCCGATCAGGAAGCTCAGCGGCACGAACACGTCCTTGCCCGAGTTGGGGCCGTTCATGAAGGCTGCACCGAGCGGCAGGTGGCGGCGGCCGATTTCCACGCCGGGGGTGTCGGTCGGGATCAGCGCCAGGCTGATGCCGAGTTCTTCCTTGTCGCCCAGCAGGTGGTCCGGGTCATAGGCCTTGAAGGCCAGGCCGAGCAGGGTGGCGACCGGGCCCAGGGTAATGTAGCGCTTCTCCCAGTTCAGGCGCAGGCCGATCACTTCCTCACCGTCCCACTGGCCCTTGCAGACGATGCCGGTGTCCGGCATGGCGCCGGCGTCGGAGCCGGCCAGCGGGCCGGTGAGGGCGAAGCAGGGGATTTCCTCGCCGCGGGCCAGGCGCGGCAGGTAGTGCTGGCGCTGTTCGTCGGTGCCGTAGTGCAGCAGCAGCTCGGCCGGGCCGAGGGAGTTGGGCACCATGACGGTGGAGGCGAGGTCGCCGGAGCGGGTCGACAGCTTCATCACCACCTGGGAGTGGGCGTAGGCGGAGAAGCCCTTGCCACCGTATTCCTTGGGAATGATCAGGCCGAAGAAGCCGTTGCTCTTGATGTGCTGCCAGGCTCTCTCGGGCAGGTCCAGCTGCTGGCCGATCTCCCAGTCGCTGACCATGGCACACAGTTCTTCCACCGGCCCCTCGATGAAGGCCCGCTCCTCGTCGCTCAACCTGGCGGCGGGGTAGCTCAGCAGCACGTCCCAGTCCGGGCGGCCGCTGAACAGCTGGCCATCCCACCACACGGTGCCGGCCTCGATGGCGTCGCGCTCGGTGGCGGACATCGGTGGCAGCACCTTCTGGAACCAGCCGAACAGCGGGCCGGTGATCAGTTTGCGGCGCAGCTCGGGCAGCGCCAGCGGGATAGCCACGCCGAGCCACAGCAGCCAGAGCAGCAGCTCCAGCCAGCCGGGGGCGTCGCCGAACAGGCCGAGCAGGATCAGGTAGGCGGCGACCAGGCCCATGGCGGGCAGGGCGGCCATGCGGGAATAAGCGAGATAGGCGACGCCGAACAGCAGAATCAGCAACCAGACAGCGAGCATGCGCAATCCTCCATGAGGCCGACCTTGGCGGCAAGGCCGGCGAGCTTGGCCGGATCGTCGTGCATCCGGCGCGATAGGTCTGGATAGACTGGGGCAAAACCTCCCCGGGGAAACGCCATGCGCTCCAGTCTTCTACCCAGCCGCTTCGTGGATAGTGACCACCCTAGGGTAGTCGAGTTCGCAGAGCGTTCACGCGGCACCGGCTGCGACCCTCGCGCGCAGGCGGTGAATCTGTACTACGCGGTGCGCGACCAGATCCGCTACAACCCCTACGCCTTCAGCCTCGACCCGGAGACGCTCAAGGCCAGCCACGCGCTGGCCGCGGGCGAGTCCTACTGCGTGCCCAAGGCCCTGCTGCTGGCGGCCTGCGCCCGGCACTGCGGAATACCGGCGCGCCTCGGTCTGGCGGATGTGCGCAATCACCTGTCCACGCCGCGCCTGCTGGAGATGCTGCGCAGCGAGGTGTTCGCCATGCATGGCTATGCCGAGCTGTTCATCGAGGGGCGATGGGTCAAGGCCACGCCGGCCTTCAATCAGGAGCTGTGCCGGGTGTTCCGGGTGGCGCCGCTGGAGTTTGACGGGCGTAGCGACAGCGTGTTCCACCCCTTCAACGCCGACGGCGAGCGCTACATGGAGTACCTGCAGGATCACGGCCGGTTCGACGACCTACCGCTGGAGCTGTTCTTCGGCCGCCTGCGCCAGTGCTACCCGCATCTGTTCGAGGAGGGCGCGATGCCGCCGGGCGGCGACCTGCAGGCAGAGGCCGCCCATCAAGGCATTCGATAGTCATCATCAGCCCGGAGGGCTTCTTTCCCGCGCCGGCGACGGGCAGGCTAGCCTGCAACGAATGGTTGCAATTGCCCGCTGCGGGCCTTATCTACCTTCCTCCTCCCACAAGCCTTACCGGCCGAGTAGCTATCCCTCATGAGTTCCGCGCTGTCCATCCGGCAACTGACCAAGACCTACGACAACGGCTTCCAGGCCCTCAAGGGCATCGACCTCGATGTGGCCGAGGGCGATTTCTTCGCCCTGCTCGGCCCCAACGGGGCAGGCAAGTCCACCACCATCGGCATCCTCTCGACCCTGGTGAACAAGAGCGGCGGCTCGGTGGAGGTGTTCGGCCACGACCTGGACCGTGACCCGTCCGGCCTCAAGCGCTGCCTCGGCGTGGTGCCGCAGGAGTTCAACTTCAGCCAGTTCGAGAAGGTCATCGACATCGTGGTGACCCAGGCCGGCTACTACGGCATCCCGCAGAAGGTCGCGCGGGAGCGCGCCGAGCGCTACCTGACCCAGCTCGGCCTGTGGGAAAAACGCGACGAGGCCGCGCGCATGCTCTCCGGCGGCATGAAGCGGCGCCTGATGATCGCCCGCGCGCTGGTCCACGAGCCGCGCCTGCTGATCCTCGACGAGCCCACCGCCGGCGTGGACATAGAACTGCGCCGTTCGATGTGGGGCTTTCTCACCGAGCTGAACCAGAAGGGCATCACCATCATCCTCACCACCCACTACCTCGAAGAGGCGGAGCAGCTCTGCCGCCACATCGGCATCATCGACCACGGCCGCATCGTCGAGAACACCAGCATGAAGGCGCTGCTCAAGACCCTGCACGTGGAGACCTTCCTGCTCGACCTGAAGGACAACCTGCCGGCGACGCCGCGGCTGCAGGGCTACCCGGCGGCGCTGGTCGATGCGCATACCCTTGAGGTGCAGGTGGAGAAGAGCCTGGGCATCACTGGGCTGTTCCGCCAGTTGGCCGAGCAGAACATCGAGGTGATCAGCCTGCGCAACAAGAGCAACCGTCTCGAGGAACTGTTCGTGTCCCTGGTCGAGAACAACCTGGCGAAGGTGGCGAAATGAGCCCGGAACTCGCCTCCAACTGGGTCGCCCTGCAGACCATCGTGCGCCGCGAAGTGCGGCGTTTCATGCGCATCTGGCCGCAGACCCTGCTGCCGCCGGCCATCACCATGGCGCTGTACTTCGTGATCTTCGGCCGCCTGATCGGCAGCCAGGTCGGCGGGGTGGGCGAGTATTCCTACATGGAGTTCATCGTGCCGGGGCTGATCATGATGTCGGTGATCACCAACTCCTACAGCAACGTGGTCTCCAGCTTCTTTTCCAGCAAGTTCCAGCGCAACGTCGAGGAGCTGCTGGTGTCGCCGGTGTCGCCGCACACCATCCTGATCGGCTACACCATCGGCGGCGCCCTGCGCGGCCTGGCGGTGGCGCTGATCGTCACCCTGCTGTCGCTGTTCTTCACCCACCTGCAGGTGCATCACCTGGGCGTGACCGTGCTGGTGATCCTGCTCACCGCGATCACCTTTTCCCTGGGCGGCTTCATCAACGCGGTGTACGCCCGCAACTTCGACGACATCTCGATCATCCCGACCTTCGTGTTGACACCGCTGACCTACCTGGGCGGAGTGTTCTATTCGATCAGCCTGTTGCCGCAGTTCTGGCAGCACGTGTCGCTGGCCAACCCGATCCTGCACATGGTCAACGCCTTCCGCTACGGCATCCTCGGCGTTTCCGACATCGACATCCGCATCGCCATCGGCATGATGCTGCTGGCCAGTGGCCTGCTCTACCTGTTCTGCATCCGCCTGCTGAAGAGCGGAAGGGGCATGCGCCAGTAAGCGCGACGGGAAACATGGCGTCATAGGCTGGCGCCATCTTTACCTGTCGCTGACAATCGCGCGACGGCAGAGCCGTTAGACTCTCCGGCTAACTCGAATTCCAAGAGGATGTGGATGATGCGTCGCGTGCTGTGGCCCCTGGTGCTGCTGGGCCTGTTCGGCAGTGGTCTGGCGCTGGCGGAGCAGAGGCCGCTGATGGAGGTGACGCAGCCCGAGCGCACGCTGGTGCGCGACGAGCTGATCACCTTCGGTTCGCTGCGCTCGGACGAGTCCACCACGATCCGCCCGGAAGTGGAGGGCCGGGTCGCCACCCTGCATTTCCAGGAGGGGCAGGCGGTGAAGGCCGGCGACCTGCTGGTCGGCCTCGACGACGCCATCGCCCGCGCCGAACTGGCCCAGGCCCGGGCCAATCTCGACCTCGCCGAAAAGAACCATGCCCGGGCGCAGATGCTCTACAAGCGCGGCGCCAGCAACGCCCAGGCGCTGGACGAGGCCAGTTCCCAGCAGCAGGCGGCCCGCGCCAGCCTGGCCCTGGCCCAGGCCCGTCTGGACAAGACCCAGGTGCGCGCACCCTACGACGGTGTGCTTGGCCTGCGCCTGGTCAGCGTCGGCGACTACCTCAGCGCCGGCGACGACATCGTCAATCTGGAAGTGCTGGACCCGCTCAAGGTGGACTTCCGCGTGCCGCAGAAGGCCGTCAGCCAGGTGCGTGTCGGCCAGTCGATCGAGCTGGCGCTGGACGCCTACCCCGGTGAGCGCTTCGCCGGCCGCATCATTGCCCTCAACCCGCGCCTCGACGAGGTCGGCCGCAGCCAGGCCATTCGTGCCCAGGTGGCCAACGACGACTTCCGGCTCAAGCCCGGCCAGTTCGTCAAGGTCTCGGTGATCCTCGCCGAGCGCCCGCAGGCCCTGGTGATCCCGGAGGAAGCGGTGATGCCGGTGGGGCGCGACCTGTTCGTCAATCTGGTGGTGGACGGCAAGGTCGAGCGCCGGCGCATTCGCATCGGCCAGCGCCTGCGCGGCCGGGCCGAGGTGGTGGAGGGGCTGCGGGGCGATGAGACGGTGATCAGCGCCGGCTGGCAGAAGGTCGATCCCGGCGACGAGGTACGCACCGTCGCGCGCGGGGAAGGCGCATGACCCTGTCCGACATCTGCATCCGCCGGCCGGTGTTCGCCACCGTGCTGTCGCTGATCATCGTGCTGCTCGGCCTGCTGGCCTACCAGCGCCTGGCGGTGCGCGAGTACCCGAACATCGATGTGCCGATCGTCACGGTCAACGTCATCTACCCCGGCGCCAGCCCGGAAATCATGGAGTCCCAGGTCGCGCAGCCGATCGAGGACGTGCTCTCGGGCATCGAGGGGCTGGACTTCGTCAGCTCCATCAGTCGTTCGGAAAACACCCAGATCACCGCCCAGTTCCGCCTCGGCACCAGTTCCGACGAGGCGGCCAACGACGTGCGCGACCGCCTCGGCCGGGTGCGCACCCTGCTGCCGGACGAGATCAACGAGCCGATGGTGCAGAAGGTCGAGGCCGATGCCCAGCCGGTGATCTGGCTGGCCTTCTACAGCGAGCGGTTCTCCGCGATGGAGATCACCGACGTGCTGGAGCGGGTGGTGCAGGACCGCCTGCAGACCATTCCTGGCGTCTCCGAGGTGCAGATCCGCGGCGCGCGCACCTACGCCATGCGCATCTGGCTCGACCCGGAGAAGCTGGCCGCCCACGACCTGACCGTGCAGGACGTGGAAGACGCGCTGCGCCGGCAGAACGTGGAGATTCCCGCCGGGCGCATCGAGTCGGTGCAGCGCGAATTCACCGTGCTGTCGGAGACGGACCTGAAGACGCCGGAGGAATTCAACGACCTGATCCTCGACGACTCGCGCGGCTACCTGCTGCGCCTGGCCGACGTGGGCCGGGCCGAGATCGGCGCGGCGGACGAGCGCACCGTGGTGCGCTTCAACGGCCGCTCGGCGGTGTCCCTGGGCCTGGTCAAGCAGGCCACGGCCAACCCGCTGGAGATTTCCGATGGCCTCAGCCAGGCCCTGCCGGAGGTCCGCGAGCTGTTGCCCGAAGGCATGGAGATGGCCATCGCCAACGACAACTCGCTGTTCATCCGCGAGTCGATCAAGAACGTCTACGCCACCATCTGGGAAGCGGTGGTGCTGGTCATCCTGATCATCTTCCTGTTCCTCCGCTCCCTGCGCGCGACCTTGATTCCCCTGGTCACCATCCCGGTGTCGCTGATCGGCGCCTGCGCGCTGATGGCGCTGATGGGCTTCACGGTCAACACCCTGACCCTGCTGGCGATGGTGCTGGCCATCGGCCTGGTGGTGGATGACGCCATCGTGGTGCTGGAGAATATCCACCGCCACATCGAGCAGGGCATGAAGCCGCTGCAGGCGGCCTTCGTCGGCAGCCGCGAGATCGCCTTCGCGGTGATCGCCATGACCCTGACCCTGGCCGCCGTGTACGCGCCGATCGGCTTCATGCAGGGCACCTCGGGCAAACTGTTCACCGAGTTCGCCTGGACCCTGGCCGGTGCCGTGCTGGTGTCCGGCTTCGTCGCCCTGACCCTGTCGCCGATGATGTGCGGCCACCTGCTCAAGGCCCATGTACCGCAGCAGAAGCACGGCCGCTTCTACAACCTGGTGGAAGGTTTCCTCAACGGCCTGACCTACAACTACCGCCATCTGCTGGAGCGCACCCTGCGTGCCTGGTGGGCGGTGGTGGCGCTGCTGCTGGCCATCCTGGTGCTGTGCGCCTGGCTGTTCACCGGCCTGCGCAGCGAGCTGGCGCCGACCGAGGATACCGGCACCATCGTCGGCTCGATCAACGGCCCCGACGGTGCCACCGTCGGCTACACCAGTCGCTACGCCAAGCAGCTGGAGGCGGCCTACGCCTCGATTCCCGAGACCAACCGCTACATGGTGATCGTCGGCTTCCCCACCGTGGCCCAGGGGCTGTCGTTCATGAAGCTGGAGGACTGGGACAAGCGCGAGCGCAGCCAATTCGAGATCCGCGACGAGCTGCTGCCCAAGCTGCAGGACATCCCCGGCGTGCGCGCCTTCCCGATCAACCGCCCGCCGCTGGGGCAGAGCGCGCGCAACCAGCCGGTGAACTTCGTCATCCGCTCCTCGCTGGAGTACGCCGAGCTGCAGCAGTACGTCGAGCAACTGCTGGCCGCGGTACGCGGCTATCCCGGACTGGAGAGCCTGGACACCGACCTCAAGCTGAACACCCCCCAGCTCAAGGTCACGGTCAACCGCGAGCAGGCGGTGGCGGTGGGCACGGATGTGGCCACCATCGGCCGTAGCATGGAAAGCCTGTTCGGCAGCCGCCAGGTGACCCGCTTCAAGCAGAATGGCGAGCAGTACGACGTGCTGGTGCAACTGGCCGACGTGGATCGCAGCAACCCCGAGGACCTCAACCGCGTCTACGTGCGCGGGCGCAACGACAACATGGTGCAGCTCTCCAACCTGATCGAGGTGCACGAGACGGTGGCGCCGCGCGAACTCAACCACTTCAACCAGTTGCGCGCGGTCACGGTCAGCGCCAACGTCGGCTCCGGCTACACCCTGGGCGAGGCGCTGGATCATCTGGAGGAAAAGGCGCGGGCGATCTTCCCGCCGGACACCCAGTTCGACTACACCGGGATCTCGCGGGACTTCAAGGAGTCCAGCAGCGGGGTGGCGATGATCTTCGTGCTGGCCTTGTTGTTCATCTTCCTGGTGCTGGCGGCGCAGTTCGAGAGCTTCTTCGACCCGTTGATCATCCTGTTCAGCGTGCCGTTGTCGATGGCCGGCGCGCTGCTGGCGCTGAAGCTGTTCGGCGGCACCCTGAACATCTACTCGCAGGTGGGGCTGGTGACCCTGATCGGGCTGATCACCAAGCACGGCATCCTCATCGTCGAGTTCGCCAACCACCTGCTGCGCGAGGGCCGCGAGCTGGGCGAGGCGGTGCTGGAGGCCTCGGTGCAACGCCTGCGGCCGATCCTGATGACCACCGGCGCCATGGTCCTCGGTTCGCTGCCCCTGGCCGTCGCCTCGGGCGCCGGCGCCGAGAGCCGCCAGCAGATCGGCATGGTGATCGTCGGCGGCCTGGTGGTCGGCACCTTCTTCACCCTGTTCGTGGTACCGACCCTGTACAGCCTGTTGCGCCGCTGGCGGCCGATCGTGGCGGAGCCGGCGCAGGCTTTGTCCTAGCGGTGGTTTCGCTGAGGGTTGTGTACGGACAAGGCGACTAGAAACCCCGTCATTCCCGCGCAGGCGGGAATCCAGTTGCGGGGCAAGGCGGCGCGTCCTGGGTCCCCGCCTGCGCGGGGACGACGGGGAGGAAGTGGGGGCGCGCAGAGTCGTGCAGCCCGCTCTATGGTCGATCAAGCGTCGCGGAAGATGACGGCGGCTCTCTCCAGGGCTATCGGATAACGGCCCAGCACGGACGAGGCAGGCAGAAAACCCTGTCATTCCCGCGCAGGCGGGAATCCAGTTGCGGGCAAGACGGGCGTCCTAGGTCCCCGCCTGCGCGGGGACGACGGGGAGGTGGGTTACGCGTAGAGTCGTGCTGCCCGCCCTATGGTCGATCAAGCGTCGCGGAAGATGATGGCGGCTCTCTCCAGGGCTACCGGATAACGACCCAACACGGACGAGGCAGGCAGAAACCCCCCGTCATTCCCGCGTAGGCGGGAATCCAGTTGCGGGCAAGACGGCGCGTCCTGGGTCCCCGCCTGCGCGGGGACGACGGGAGGTGGGGTACGCGCAGAGTCGTGCAGCCCGCTCTATGGTCGATCAAGCGGCGCGGAAGATGATGGTGGCTCTCTCCAGGGCTACCGGATAACTGCCCAGCACGGACGAGGCAGGCAGAAAACCCCGTCATTCCCGCGTAGGCGGGAATCCAGTTGCGGGCAAGACGGCGCGTCCTGGGTCCCCGCCCACGCGGGGACGACGGGGAGCTATGTGCGTAGGGGGCTCGCCCTAGCCCGCGGGCAGCTCCAGGATAAAGCGCGTCCAGCCGCCCTCCGACTCGCAGCGGATGGTGCCGCCATGGGCCTGGACGATGGAGCGGGCGATGGCCAGGCCCAGGCCGGCGTGTTCAGCGCCGCCCTCGCGGCGGGCCGGGTCGGCGCGGTAGAAGCGGTCGAACAGCCGCTCTTGCAGTTCCACGGGGATTTCCGGCCCCTGGTTGGCGACCTCGATCCTGGCGGCCGTCGCGCGGAGGTGCAGCTCGCCGCTGGCCGGGGTGAAGCGCAGGGCGTTATCGATCAGGTTGGATAGCGCCCGGCGCAGCAGCGCGCGGTCGGCCGTGACCATGCCTTCGGCCTCGATCCGTATGCTCACCCCGGCATCCTCGGCCAGCGGCGCGAAGTAGTCGGCCAGGGCCGTCAGCTCGGCTTCCAGAGCCAGCGGCTCGCGGCGGGTCTGCAGCAGGCCGTTGTCGGCCTTGGCCAGCAGGAGCATGTCGCCGACCATCTGCGCCAGGTGCTGCAGTTCTTCCAGGTTGGAGTGCAGCGCCTCGCGGTATTCCGCCAGCTCACGGGGCTGGCCGAGGGTCACCTGGGTCTGGGTCAGCAGGTTGGACAGCGGCGTGCGCAGCTCGTGGGCGATGTCGGCGGAGAACGCCGAGAGCCGTGCGAAGGCGTCCTCCAGACGCGCCAGCATGGCGTTGAACGCCTCGGCCAGCTCGCGTAGCTCGGTCGGGATGCCGTCCAGCGGCAGGCGGGCGGTCAGCGACTGCGCCGACACCTGCCGCGCCACTCCGGTCATCTGCCGCAGCGGGCGCAGGCCGCGGCGCGCCACCCAGGCACCGAGCAGGGCGGTGGCCAGGGCCGAGAGGCCGACGCAGAGCCAGATCAGCCGCTGCATCTGGTCGAGGAAGTGCTGGTGGTGGGTGATGTCCAGCAACAGGCTGAGGCGCGGACCACCGTCCAGGCGTGTCTCCACCACCCGGAAGTCGGCGCCGTGGTGGCTCCAGCGGCTCGGTTGCCCGTCGCTTGCCGGCAGGTGGGCCAGCTGCGGCTGGCTGGCAAACCAGGTCTGGCCATCCGTGCCCTGGATGCGCAGGGCCAGTTCCGGATGGCGTTGCAGTTCCTGCTCCAGCTGCGGGCGGCGCGCGGCCAGGCCGTCACTGTCGCCGACGCCGCGCAGCAGCTCGGCGAACACCGCCAGCTTGCCTTCCAGCTGCTGCCGGTCCAGCTCGACGAAGTGCGCCTCGCTGGCGCGGGTGAACAGGGCACCGGCGACCAGCGCCACGGCGGCGGCGCAGGCGGCGAAGAGCAGGGCCAGGCGATTGGCGAGAGACATCAGCCGCGCGCCTCCAGCACGTAGCCCATGCCGCGCACCGTGTGGATCAGCGGCGCGGCGAAGCCTTCGTCGACCTTGGCGCGCAGGCGGCGGATGGCCACCTCGATGACGTTGGTGTCGCTGTCGAAATTCATGTCCCACACTTGGGAAGCGATCAGCGACTTGGGCAGCACCTCGCCCTGGCGGCGCAGCAGCAGCTCCAGCAGGGCGAATTCCTTGGCGGTCAGGTCGATGCGTCGGCCGCCGCGCTCGGCGCGCCGGCGCAGCAGGTCGAGGGACAGGTCGGCGAGCTGCAACTGGTGCTCCTGCGGCGCGCCGGTACCGCGGCGCAGCAGGCTGCGCACCCGCGCCAGCAGTTCGGTGAAGGCGAAGGGCTTGACCAGATAGTCGTCGGCGCCGGCCTCCAGGCCGCGCACCCGGTCCTCCACCGCGTCCCGGGCGGTGAGGAACAGCACCGGTACGCCCAGGCCCGCGGCGCGCACGGCGGCGAGAATCTGCCAGCCGTCGCGGCCGGGCAGCATCACATCGAGGATCAGCAGGTCGTACTCGCCGGTCAGCGCCAGGTGCTCGCCGGTGGTGCCGTCGCAGGCCAACTCCACGGCGAAGCCGGCCTCGGCCAGGCCCTGGCGCAGGTACTGGCCGGTCTTGGGTTCGTCTTCGACGATCAGCAGTTTCATGGTGCTCTCGCGGAGGTTGCGCAGTCGGCTTTATACGCCAGCCGGGGCTCGCGCGGGGCGAAGCTGACAGAGATGTAATCTTCGCGTCAGCCTGGCGCCAGCGGCGGCGGCCTAGAGTGGCGGCCAGACCTACAGATGGAGCCCCGCCATGTCCGCACGTTTCTTCCTGCCGCTGCTCTGCGCCTTCAGCCTGCCGGCGCTGGCCGACGGCGGCCACTTCGCCTTCGGCAAGCCGGCCGATCCGGCAAGCGCCGGGCGCACGGTGGAGATCACCCTCGGCGAAATGTACTACGAGCCGGCCGCCATGCAGGTCAAGGCCGGCGAGACGGTGCGTTTCGTGCTGAAGAACGAGGGCGGCCTGCTCCACGAGTTCAGCCTGGGAGACGCCGCCATGCACGCCAGGCATCAGGAGCAGATGCTGATGATGCAGCAGATGGGCATGCTCGGCGAGAACGGCATCCAGCCCATGGACCACTCGAAGATGGGCCACGACATGGCCGGCATGGACCACGGCGAGATGAGCCACGACGACCCCAACAGCGTGCTGGTGCCGCCGGGCGGCAGCGCCGAGCTGACCTGGACCTTCGCCGAGGCCACCGGTCTGGAGTTCGCCTGCAACCTGCCGGGCCACTACCAGGCCGGCATGGTCGGCAAGCTGGACGTGCAGCCGTGAGGTGGCTGCTGCTCTGCGCGCTGCTGGGTGCGAGCCTGGGCGCCCAGGCCGGGCGCTACGAGCTGGTGATCGACGAAGGCGAGGTGCGCTTCAGCGACGGCAGCCGCCCGGCGCTGACCATCAATGGCCAGAGCCCCGCGCCGGAGCTGCGCTTCAGGGAAGGCGAGACGGTGGAAATCGCCGTCACCAACCGGCTCGACCGCATGACCGCGCTGCACTGGCACGGCATCATCCTGCCCTACACCCAGGACGGCGTGCCGGGCATCAGCTTCCCCGGCATCGCGCCCGGCGAGACCTTCACCTACCGCTTCACGCTCAACCAGTCCGGCACCTACTGGTACCACGCCCACGCCGACTTCCAGGAACAGGAGGGCCTGTACGGCCCGCTGATCATCGAGCCGAAGGGACGCGAGCCGTACCGCTACGACCGCGAGTACACCGTGCTGCTGTTCGACTGGCAGGACGAGAAGCCCGAGCGCACCCTGGCCAACCTGAAGAAGCAGGCCGACTACTACAACGACCAGCAACAGACCCTAGGCGACTTCTTCCGCGACGTGGCTCGCGATGGCCTGTCGACCACGGTTAAGGACCGCTGGGACTGGGGCAACATGCGCATGGCCAGGACCGATATCGCCGACGTTGGCGGCTTCCGCTTCCTGGTCAACGGCCGTGACGCCGAGCAGAACTGGACGGCGCTATTCGAGCCGGGGGAGCGGGTGCGCCTGCGCATCATCAACGGCTCGGGCATGAGCTACTTCGACCTGCGCATCCCCGGCCTGCCGCTGACCGTGGTGCAGGCCGACGGCAACAACGTGCAGCCGGTGGTGGTCGACCAACTGCGCCTGGCGGTGGCCGAGACCTACGATGTCATCGTCCAGCCCACCGAGGACAAGGCCTACGCCCTGGTCGCGGAGTCCATGGACCGGCGCGGCCAGGCCCTGGCCACCCTGGCGCCGCGCCAGGGCATGCGCGCCGAGGCGCCGCCGCTGCGCGCGCCGCGCCTGCTGAGCATGGCCGACATGGGCATGAGCCACGACATGGCCGGCATGGACCACGGCTCGATGGATCATGCGCAGATGGCGGGCATGGACCATGCCGCCATGGGCCACGCCATTCCTGCTGAGGGCAACCCGGACTACGCGCCGGGCAGCGGCATCGCGCCCGAGCCGGTCGACGGTGGGCGCGTGCTGGTCTACGGCGACCTCAAGGCCATGCGCCCGGCCGCCGGCTACCGCGCGCCGGACCGCACCATCGAGCTGAAGCTGACGGGCAACATGGAGCGTTACTTCTGGTCGTTCGACGGGGTGAAGTACTCCGAGGCCGAGCCGATCCGCCTGAAATACGGCGAGCGGGTGCGCTTCCGCTTCGTCAACCAGACCATGATGAACCACCCCATGCACCTGCACGGCATGTGGATGCAGCTGGACAAGGGCAACGGCCGCTTCAACCCGCTCAAGCACGTGGTCAACGTCGCGCCCGGGCAGAGCCTGGAAGTGGACGTGCCGGTGGACGCCATGGGCGAGTGGGCCTTCCACTGCCACCTGATCTACCACATGGCCAGCGGCATGTTCCGCAAGATCGTGGTGGAGGCGCCCGATGGCACCCCCCAGCCGTTCTACAACGAGCAGCCGGCCACGAAGGAGAGCGAACATGCGCACCACTAATCTCGTCCTCGGCTTGTTGCTGGCCACCCCGGCCCTGGCCATGGAGCAGCACATGGACGCCATGCCGGTGGCCAAGCTGGCCGTCGATCACCTGGAGCGGCGCTTCGACGGCGACGAGCAGGACCTGGCCTGGGAACTGGAGGCGACCTACGGCAACGACCTGCACAAGGCGGTGCTGAAGAGCAGCGGCGAGCGCGTCGACGGTGGGCCGACCGACTCCAGCGAGACCCAACTGCTGTACCGGCGTATGGCGTCAGAATTCTTCGACTGGCAGGCCGGCCTGCGCCACGACGACCAGCCGGGGCCGGCGCGCAGCTACGCGGTGCTCGGCTTCCAGGGCTTGGCGCCGCAATGGATCGAACTGGACGCCAACCTGTTCCTCAGCGAGCGTGGCGACGCCTCGCTGCGCATCGAGGCCGAGTACGAGCTGCTGCTGACCCGGCACTGGGCCCTGGAGCCCAAGTTGGAGTACGACCTGGCGCTGGACGACCGCGACCTGGGCATCGGCGCCGGCGGCAGCACCCTGGAGGCCGGGCTGCGCCTGCACTACCGGGCCAGCCCGCAGTTCTCGCCCTATGTCGGTTATGTCTGGGAGAAGACCTACGGCCGCAGCGGTGACTGGCTGCGCGCGGAAGGCGAGCATGACGAGGAGGGTGCCTGGGTAGTCGGCCTGCGTTTCTGGCTGTAGGGCGGGTGAAACCCGCGTGGCAGATTCGCGGGTTTCACCTGCCCTACGGGTAGATTCGGCATGGGGGTATACTGCCCGCCGTTTTTCCGCTTTCCAGGCCGTCGCCATGCAGCATCCCGCCGAACACTCGCCGCTGGGCAAGTCCAGCGAGTACGTCTCCACCTACAGTCCCGAACTGCTGTTCCCCATCCCCCGCGCCGCCAAGTGGGCCGAGCTGGGGCTGGAGGCCGGTGGGCTGCCGTATCGTGGCGTGGACTACTGGAACTGCTACGAGCTGTCCTGGCTGACGCCCTCCGGCAAGCCGGTGGTGGCGATCGGCGAGTTCGCGATTCCCGCCGACTCGCCGAACATCATCGAGTCCAAGTCCTTCAAGCTCTACCTCAACTCGCTCAACCAGACCGCCTACACCGGCCAGGCCGAGGTCGAGGTGGTACTTGCACGCGACCTGTCCGCCTGCGCCGGTGCGCCGGTGGCAGTGCGGGTGCGTGGCCTGGACGAGGTGGCCGCCGAGGGCGTGGCCGCGTTGCCGGGACGCTGCATCGACGACCTGGAGATCGAGGTCAGCGACTATGCTCACCCGCGCCCGGAGCTGCTGCGCCTGGCCGGCGACGAAGTGGTGGAGGAGGTGCTCTACAGCCACCTGCTGAAATCCAATTGCCCGGTCACCGGCCAGCCGGACTGGGGCAGCCTGGTCATCGACTACCGCGGCCCGCGCCTGGACCCCGCCAGCCTGCTGGCCTACGTGGTGAGCTTCCGCCAGCATCAGGATTTCCATGAGCAATGCGTGGAGCGGGTATTCCTAGATCTGCAGCGCCTGCTGCGGCCGGAGCGGCTGACGGTCCATGCGCGCTACGTGCGTCGCGGCGGGCTGGACATCAACCCCTACCGCAGCACCGAGGCGATCATCCCGGACAATCGCCGGCTGGTCCGCCAGTAGCGGCGGTCAGCTACCGCGGTATTCGCAGCCGCTGGTGCAGGTCTCGTGCACGCGGATGCGCGAAAGCTCTGGCAGCAGCGGCTTGAGTTCGTGCCAGATCCAGATCGCCAGGTTCTCGCTGGTGGGGTTTTCCAGGCCGGGAATGTCGTTCAGGTAGTTGTGATCGAGGCGCTCGTAGAGCGGGGCGAAGATCGCCTTGATCTCGCCGAAATCCCGAATCCAGCCGGTATGCGGGTCGACCTCGCCCTCTATATAGACGGCCACGCGGAACGAGTGGCCGTGCAGGCGGCCGCACTTGTGACCGGCCGGGACATGGGGGAGGCGATGGGCGGACTCGAAGGTGAATTCTTTGAACAGTTCCACGGGCTTTTCTGCAGGCTGAGGGTGGGAAGAGGCCGGCACGGGCGTGCCCGATGTGTTTCCAGGCGGGCCGGCTGGGCGTCATTCTAACCTGCGGCTGGGCGATCTCTTCTGGATAAAAACGCCAGAAACGAAAAGCCCGACCGAAGTCGGGCAGTTCGCTGTGATGGGGTTCACGGGGACAGTGAAGCGCAAAAGATGTGAAGAGAATGTGAAAAGCCGGCAACCGATTGTCGGGCCTGCGAGCGGTGCGATTTTCAGAACCTGTTTATGGCCTCGCGAGCTAGAGATAAACGGTGGCGAAAGCGGTCGAGGAAGCGGAGTTTACGAGTGGTAAATGAGCATTCCGAGAGCGCTTTCAACGCCGTTTAGCCGACGCGCAGCAGGCCATGAACAGGTTCTCAGAGCGGCTGCAGCCGCTCGCCCAGCCGTCCTCCATCCACCAGTTCGAGAAACTCGTCGCCGAGCCGCTGGCTCTCGGCCATCGCCTTGCGCCAGTAACGCTCGCGGCCGGCGTCGTCGCCCAGGTAGCGCTTGAAGTCGGTGCGGTCCGGCAGCTTGCCGTGGGGCAGGGTGGCCAGGTATTCCTTCGATGGGGCCAGCAGCAGGACATCCTGCAGGCGGCCGCTGTCGCCGCGGCGCCAGGGCAGGCTCTTGTCGAACCAGCCGGGCACCACCCTGTCGGTGAAGTGCGGGTAGAGCACCACGCCGTCGCTCTGGTAGGGCAGGTCGAGGTGGTAGTCGAGCAGGCCGCCGTCGCGGTAGGCGCCGGGCTCCAGGCCGGGAATCTCGCGGATCGCCTCCATCACCATGGGGATGGAGCCGGAGGCGAGCAGGGCGTGCCTCAGGTTGCCCTCGGCCAGGGTGTGGAAGTGCGAGCGGAAGTCGTTCAGCGCGGCGAGCGGCGGCGCGAGGCGGGCGTCGTGCAGGATCACCCGGTCGAAATGGCGGCCCAGGCGGCTGCGGCCCAGCAGGTTGTTGCCGATCACCGAGGAGAGCCCCAGGCCCAGCTTGCCGCGATGGTCGTGCTGGAGCAGCCCGTGGCTGCGCACCACCACGATGTTCAGGCGGTACAGCGGATTGTTCAGCACGGCGGCGTCCTGGCCTTCCAGCAGGTCGTCGAGCAGGCGCACGCAGCTGCGCGAGACCTCGGCCATGCTCACGCCCTTGGCAAAGCGCTGGCTGGTGTACAGCTCGCCCAGCCGGCGGATGCCCGCGCAGGCGTCGGGCAGGCAGGCGCTGGCGAAGCGCCAGGAGCCGATGGACGCGCCGATCAGCGTCCGCTCGCGCGGCGCCCGCGGCAGCCAGTCGCCGAACAGCGCCAGGTCCAGGCCCTGGATGCCCAGCCCCTTGGGCCCGCCGGCGGCGCCAGGCAGAATGCCGACGTCGGCCGGCTGCAGGCCGCGTTCGCGGATGCGGGCGAGGGCGCGCTTGCCGGCGCGCAGGCTGAGGGCGGGGGCTTTGACGTGGATGGCGGTCATGCTCGGCTCCGTGTGGCAAGCCAGCGATTATAGTGGCCCGGTCCATCAGGCCAAGCGGCTTCAGGGAATGAATACCTTGCCAGTTGCGAGCCGCGGGGCGGCCCTCGACAATTCAGCTTGAATTAAGTCGGCTTCACTATCGTGGGCACCGTAGACAACAGACACCCCCGAGGAGAACACCATGAACAAGCTGACCAGCCTTTTCGCCATTGCCGCCCTGGCCACCACTGCCGGTATCGCCCAAGCCCGTGACCTGGGTCCGGACGAGGCACTGAAACTGCGTGACGCCGGCACCATCCAGAGCTTCGAGAAGCTCAACGAGGCCGCGCTGGCCAAGTATCCGGGCGGCAAGATCGAGGACACCGAACTCGAAGAAGAGCACGGCCGCTACGTCTACCAGGTCGAAGTGCGCGACGCACAGGGCGTGCAGTGGGACGTGGAGCTGGATGCCAGCAACGGCCAGATCCTGAAAGAGCACCGGGATGACTGATGAAGTTCGTTGCACGCTATAGCGGCATCGTCGCCCTGGTCCTGGCCGTGCTCGCGCTCGATGCGCAGGCCCGCGACCTGGACCAGGACGAGGCGCTCAAGCTGCGCCGCGAAGGCGTCATCCAGCCGCTGGAAATGCTGATGGAACAGGCCCTGGGGCGATACCCCGGGGCCGTCCTGCTTGAGGCGGAACTGGAAGACGATGACGATGTGCTGGTCTACGAGGTCGAACTGCTCACCGTCGACGGTACGGTGCGCGAACTGGAACTGGATGCCCGCGACGGTCGCATCCTCAAGGACGAACTGGAGGACTGATGCGCCTGCTGCTGGTTGAAGACCACGTGCCCCTGGCCGACGAACTGATTGCCGGCCTGGGTCGCCAGGGCTACGCGGTGGACTGGCTGGCCGATGGCCGGGACGCGGTCTACCAGGGTGCCAGCGAACCCTACGACCTGATCGTGCTCGACCTCGGCCTGCCCGGCAAGCCGGGGCTGGAGGTGTTGCGCGAGTGGCGGGCGGGCGGGCTGGCCACGCCGGTGCTGATCCTCACCGCGCGCGGCTCCTGGGCCGAGCGCATCGACGGCCTCAAGGCGGGGGCCGACGACTACCTGACCAAACCCTTCCATCCCGAGGAGCTGGCCCTGCGCATCCAGGCTCTGTTGCGTCGCGCCCACGGCCTGGCCAACCAGCCGCAGCTGGAGGCGGCCGGTCTGCAGCTGGACGAGAGCCGCCAGTGCGCGACCCGGGACGGCGAGACCGTCGAGCTGACCGCCGCGGAATTCCGCTTGCTGCGCTATTTCATGCTCCATCCCGGCCAGATCCTGTCGAAGAGCCACCTGGCGGAGCATCTCTACGACGGCGAGAGCGAGCGTGATTCCAACGTGCTCGAGGTGCACGTCAACCGGCTGCGCGGCAAGCTCGGCCGCGAGGTGATCGAGACCCGGCGCGGCCAGGGCTACCGCTATGCCGGGGTCGGCGGGTGAGGTCGATCCAGCGCCGCCTCAGCCTGGGGCTGGCCGGTGTGCTGGTGGTGGTGGGCCTGGTGCTGGCGCAGAGCAGCCTGTGGCTGTTCGACCACAGCCTGCGCCGCTACCTGCAGGACGACCTGAAGGACGAGACCCAGACCCTGCTGATCGCCCTGGTCCGCGGCCAGAACGGCATCCAGCTGGATGAGCGGCGCCTGGACCCGACCTTCCAGCGGCCCTTCTCGGGCCATTACTTCCGCATCGATTTCGCCGACCAGACCTGGCGCTCCCGCTCCCTGTGGGACCGCGACCTGCAGCACCCGCCGGCGCCGGGGTTGCAGGAGGGACTGGGCGATGGTCCGCGCGGCCAGCGCCTGCTGGTGTACCGCGCCGACTACCAGCGCTTCGGCCAGGCGTTCAGCATCAGCGTGGCGCAGGACTACACGCCGATCCTGGAGAGCTTCCGCCGCCTGCAATGGCTGGGCCTGGGACTGGGCGGCGCGGCGCTGCTGCTGATCCTGCTGGCCCAGCGCTACACAGTGCGCGCGGCGCTGCGGCCGCTGGAACGGGTCCGCGGTCAGATCGCCCAGCTGCAGCAGGGCCGGCGCAGCGAACTGGATGCCCAGGTGCCCCAGGAGCTGGAGCCGTTGGTGGGGCAGATCAACCATCTGCTGAACCACACCGAGGACACCCTCAAGCGCTCGCGCAACGCGCTGGGCAACCTGGGCCACGCCCTGAAGACGCCGCTGGCGGTGCTGGTCAGCCTCAGCGAGCGCGACGATCTGCGCGATCAGCCGGAACTGCAGGCCACCCTGCGCGAGCAACTGGCGCAGATCCAGCAGCGTCTGGAGCGCGAGCTGGGACGTGCGCGCCTGGCCGGCGAGGCCCTGCCCGGCGCCCATTTCGACTGCGCGGCGGAGCTGCCGGGGCTGTTTTCCACGCTGGGCATGATCCATAGCCATGGCCTCAAGCTGGAGTGGCAGGCCGAGCCCGGCCTGTGCCTGCCCTGGGACCGTGAGGACTTGCTGGAACTGCTCGGCAACCTGCTGGACAACGCCTGCAAATGGGCGGACGCGGAAGTGCGCCTGACCCTGGCGGCTGACGCCGAGGGCTATCGGCTGTGGGTGGACGACGACGGCCCTGGCATCGCGCCCGAGCGGCGCGAGGACGTCATGGGCCGCGGCAGTCGTCTGGACGAACAGGTGGCCGGCCACGGCCTGGGGCTCGGCATTGTGCGCGACATCGTCGATGCCTGGGGCGGCAGCCTGCGCCTGGACGACAGCCCGCTGGGCGGGTTGCGGGTGGAGGTGCGGTTGCCCGGGAACAAGCCTCGGGCCAAGGCAAGGTAATCCGAAGGCGTGTCAGGTGCGCGCGGCGCACCCTACAGCTCAGGTGCGCCGGGGAGCGCGGCGGTTACATGCCGTTGGTGAAGGCCGGGTCGGTCAGGTCGATGGCTGCGCGCACCGGCTTCAGCGCCTCGGCGTACTTGCCGAGGATGTCCAGGGCGTAGTCGGCGCGGCGGCGGATGCGCAGGTCGCCCTCGCCGGCGGCCTCGCCCTCGTTCAGCACCGCTTCCACATGGCGCACGATCAGGTGTTCTGGCAGGTAGGCGATGCGGCAGTTCTTGTAGCCGGAGGCGCGCAGCTCGCTGATCGGGTAGGCACCGCCGACGCCGGAGGACACGCCGACCAGTAGCGCCGGCTTGTGCGCCAGTTCGGCCTTGCTCGTGTAGAGGAAGAAGTTCTTCACCGCCGGGCAGGCCATGCCGTTCCATTCCGGGGCGATCACCACCAGCGCGTCGGCGGCGGTCAGTTGCTGCTGGTAGTCGGCCCAGGGGCCCTTGTCGTCCGCCGGCCACAGCGGCAGGGGGCGCTCGCCCAGGTCGATCAGGCCGCTCCGCTCGGGGCTGGTCAGGCCCAGGTCGATCAGGCGCTGGCGTAGATAGCGGGCGACCTTGGCGGATTGGCTGCCGGTGCGGCTGGAGCCGGCGATCAGGGCGATATCGAGCATCTTGGAATTCTCCTGCGAATGACTGCGCGCAGGCTAGCGGCCGCTCTGCGGCGGGACAAGGGGGCGAAGCGCCAGGACGGTGGACCGATGGCGCCAGCGCCCGTGCGGGCGCGGCGCCAGGGTTCAGACGCGGAACTGGTCCATCAGCCCCTGCTGGTGGTTGGCCAGGCTGTTGAGCGACTGGCTGACCCGGGCCGATTCGTCGGCCTGGTCGGAGAGCGCCTCGGTGACGTCTCGGATGTTCGCCACGTTGCGGTTGACCTCCTCGGCCACCGCGCTCTGTTCTTCGGCGGCGCTGGCGATCTGCAGGTTCATGTCGTTGATCACGCCGACCGACTCGCCGATCCGGCGCAGCGAGGCGACTGCCTGCTCGACCTGTTCGACGCTGCCCTGGGCCTGCTTGTGGCTGCTGTGCATGGAGCCGACCACGTCGCGGGTGCCGCTCTGCAGGTTCTCGATCACCTGGCGGATTTCCTCCACCGAGTCCTGGGTGCGCTTGGCCAGGTTGCGCACCTCGTCGGCCACCACGGCGAAGCCGCGCCCGGCCTCGCCGGCACGGGCCGCCTCGATGGCCGCGTTGAGGGCCAGCAGGTTGGTCTGCTCGGCGATGGCGCGGATCACTTCCAGCACCGAGCCGATCTGCTCGCTGCTGCTGGCCAGGGATTCGACCTCCGCCATGGCCGAGTTGAGTTCGCCGGCCAGTTGCTCGATGGAGAGGGTGGTGCGGTCGATCACCGCCAGCCCCTCGCGGGTGGCCGCGTCCGCGCCGCGCGCCGCCTCGGCGGCCTGGGCGGCATTGTTGGCCACGTCGTGGGCGGTGGCGCTCATTTCCTGGGAGGCGGTGGCCACCTGGTCGATCTCGCGGAACTGCTGCTGCATGCCGGCGCTGGTCTGGCTGGCGATGGCCGCGGACTGGTCGGCGGTGCTGCGGGCGTCCTGCACCGAGCGTTTCACGTCGGCAATGATCGGCTGCAGCTTGTCGAGGAAGCGGTTGAACCAGCCGGCCAGCTCGCCCAGCTCGTCCCGCCGTGCGTATTCCAGGCGGCGGGTCAGGTCGCCTTCGCCGCTGGCGATGTTCTTGAGCATGCTCGCCACGTCGAGGATCGGGCGGGTCACGCCACGGGCGGTCAGCCACATCAGGGCGATGCCGACGAGGATGGCGACCAGGGCCAGGATCACCGAGAAAGTGGTGTCGCGGGTACGGCTCTCGTCCAGCTGTTGCTCCAGCTTCAGGGCTGGGCCCAGCAGGACGGCTTTCGGCACTTCCAGCAGCACGCCCCAGGACTTGGCCTCGGGAATCGGCAGCAGCGGCTCGATCACTCGCAGCTTGTCATCCAGCTCGAGGAACTGGGACTGCCCGCCGGCGAGCAGCTGGCTGATCTGCGCGCCCTGCCTGGGAAAGGCGCTGGTCAGCGGCTTGCCGAGCTGGGCGGGGTCGCGGCTGTGGCCGGCCAGCAGGCCGGCGGGGCTGATGATGCTGACGTGGGCCTGGCCGTCGTACAGCTCGCCGCTGGCCTTCAGGCTGATCTGCTGCAGGCTCTCCAGGCTGATGTCGACGCCCATCACGCCGATCACCTTGCCGTCCTGCTCCAGGGGGAAGGCGATGCTGGTCATCAGGATCTGCTTGCCGTTGACATCGTCGAAGTAGGGGTCGAGCACGCAGGTGCGGCGGGTGTCGCGAGGGCAGGTGTACCAGGCGTTGTAGGGCGCGCCGCTGGGGCCGGCGCTGGTGTCTTCGAGCTGCGTCTCGTCCATCGCCTCGGCTTCCAGGGTGCCGGGCACGGTCTGCGCCCAGTACAGGGAGAAGCGCCCCTTGTCGTTGCTGCCCAGCTCGCCCTGGCCGGCGAACAGCTCGTCCTTGCCGTCCAGCGCGTTGGCCTCGAACACCACGTAGAGGCCGAGCAGGCCGGGATTGGCCTCCAGCGCGGAGCGCACCTGGCGGACCAGGTCCTCGCGCAGGTCGAAGGCGTCGAGGAAGCGTTTCTCGGCCTGATCCTTGAGGAACAGCACCTGGCGCGAGAAGCCCTTGCCGTACTGGTAGGCATCCATGAAGTAGCGCTGGATGCGCAGGCCCTGGAGTTCGCCGCGCGAGGCCATGCGCAGGCGGGCGGCCTCTTCGAGCATCTCGGCGCTGGAGTCGCGCACCAGGGTGGCGCTGCGGGTGGACTGGAAGAGCGAGGCGCCCACCAGCAGGGTCACGATGGCGAGCAGGGAGAGGCCCGAGAGCAGGGTGATTTTCAACTGGATGGACAGGCGCGACAGCATGAGCAGGTCCTTGATTGTGCGGACGGCTGTTCGGGTTATCGGTAGCGGAGCCTCGGTCTTGAGCGTCCGCTGCCGACCCGGAGCCGGTTGATCCTGGATCACGGGGGATGGCGAGGCGGAATTATGCACGCAGTGATCAGGATATTGCACGTATCGTGTTTTGACAGAACCTGATCGTTCGGGCAGAGTTCTGCGCTTTTTTGCGGGCGGTCCGCCTTGTCCGCGGTTTCGGAGTCTGTCTATGAACGCAGTGGTGGCCGCCGTCGGCATCATGCTGGCCCTCAGTCTGTGCCGGGTGCACGTGGTGATCGCGCTGATCGCCGGTGCCCTGGCCGGCGGCATGATCGGCGGGCTCGACCTGCAGGCCAGCCTCGCGGCCTTCAACAAGGGGCTGGGCGGCGGCGCCAACGTGGCGCTGTCCTATGCGCTGCTCGGCGCCTTCGCCGTGGCCATCTCCAGGTCCGGCCTGGCCCACGCCCTGGCGGACAAGGCCCTGGCTCTGGTCGGCCGCCAGCAGGCGCGGGGTGGCGATCTGGTGGGCTGGCTGCTGATCGGCCTGCTGCTGGCGGTATCGGTGTCGTCGCAGAACATCCTGCCGATCCACATCGCCTTCATCCCGCTGCTGGTCCCGCCGCTGCTGTACGTGATGGCGCGCCTGCGCATGGACCGCCGCCTGGTGGCCTGCGTGATCACCTTCGGCCTGATCACCCCCTACATCTTCCTGCCGGTGGGCTTCGGCAACATCTACCTGAACGAGATCCTGCTGGCCAGCGTGCGCAAGGGCGGGGTGGACACCACCGGCGTCAGCGTCACCCTGGCCATGCTGCTGCCGGCCCTGGGCATGCTCTGCGGGCTGCTGGTGGCGGTGTTCCTCAGCTACCGGCGCAAGCGCGACTACGACCTCGCCCGCATCGAGCAGGTGGAGAACGTCGCCGTGCAGTACAACCCCTACAGCCTGCTGGTGGCCGGCGTGGCGGTGGCGGCCGCGTTCGCCGTGCAGCTGTGGCTGGATTCGATGATCGTCGGCGCCCTGGTCGGCTTCGTGATCTTCTCCCTGTCCGGCGTGGTGCGCTGGCGCGAGGCGGACGACCTGTTCACCGAGGGCATGAAGATGATGGCGATGATGGGCTTCATCATGATCGCCGCCGACGGCTTCGCCGAAGTGATGCGCGCCACCGGCGAGATCGACAGCCTGGTCGGCTCCGCCGCCGGCTGGATCGGCCACAGCCAGGCCCTTGGCGCGCTGATGATGCTGCTGATCGGCCTGCTGGTGACCACCGGCATCGGTTCGTCCTTCTCCAGCGTGCCCATCGTCGCGGCGATCTTCGTGCCGCTGTGCGTGCAGCTCGGCTTCAGCCCGCTGGCCATCGTCTGCATCGTCGGTACCGCTGGCGCACTGGGCGACGCCGGCTCGCCGGTGTCCGACTCGACCCTGGGGCCGACCGCCGGCCTGAATGCGGACGGCCAGCACGACCATATCTGGGACACCGTGGTGCCGACTTTCCTGCACTACAACCTGCCGCTGCTGGCGTTCGGCTGGGCCGCGGCGCTGCTCCTGTAGCCGGCGCTTCAGCTCCGCGCTGGAGTGCCGATACACCAACAACACCGCTCCGACTCAGGCGGATAACCAGAAGGAATGGGACCATGCGTCTGACCCTGAAAACCAAAGTGCTGCTGCTGGCCCTGCTGCCGGTGATCCTCTTCGCCCTGGTGCTGAGCGGCACCGTGGCGAAGGTCCTGGCCGACCTGGCCGCCGACGAGGTGGCGGAGACCCGCACGCGCCTGATCGAGGAGAGCCGCCAGGAGCTGCAGCACTACATGCAGATCGCCCTCGGCTCGGTACAGACCCTGTACGACGGCGCCAGCCAGGGCGACACGGCCAGCCGCGAGCAGGCCATCGCCATCCTCTCCAAGATCAAGTACGGCAAGGACGGCTACTTCTTCGGCTACGATTCGCAGGTGGTGCGCCTGTTCCGTGGTGACAATCCGGCGGACGTGGGCAAGAGCTTCACCGGTCGCAAGGACCCCAACGGCGTGGCCGTTAACGACGAGCTGGTGCGCGTCGCCAAGGACGCTTCCCACTACGTGCAGTACAGCTCGCCGCTGCCCACCAACGAGAGCGTGCTGGTGCCCAAGCTGGCCTACAGCTACTACCTGCCCAAGTGGGACCTGGCGCTGGGCACCGCGGTCAACCTCGATGGCGTCGAGGCCCAGGTGGCCGAGGTCCGCGAGGCGGTCGAGGAGCGCGTCGGCACCATCATCACCAGCATCCTGGTGATCGCCGCGCTGATGCTGCTGGTGCTCGGCATCAGCGGCCTGGCCCTGAGCAACGCCTTCGTGCGTCCGCTGCAGCAGATCAAGGCCAATCTGGACGACATCGCGGCCGGCGAGGGCGACCTGACCCGGCGCCTGCCGGTGGCCCGCGACGACGAGCTGGGCCAGTTGGCCGGCTCGTTCAACCGTTTCGTCGAGAAGATCCACGGCCTGGTGCGCCAGATCGCGGACATGACCACCCAGCTCACCGGCCTGGTCGGCGAGGTAGCCGCCCAGGCCCAGCGCTCCGAGCAGGCCATGGAGCGCCAGCGTCACGAGACCGACCAGGTGGCCACGGCGATCAACGAGATGTCCGCCGCCGCCCATGAGGTGGCCAGGAGCGCCCAGGGCGCCGCCGAGGCCGCCCAGCAGACCGACCGCGAGGGCCAGGCCGCCAAGCAGGTGGTCGACGGCAGCATCAGCCGTATCCATGCCCTGGTCGGCGACATCCGTGACAGCGGCCAGTCGCTGGACAGCCTGCAGCAGGATGTGCAGTCCATCGTCAGCGTACTCGACGTGATCCGCTCCATCGCCGAGCAGACCAACCTGCTGGCGCTCAACGCGGCCATCGAGGCGGCCCGGGCTGGCGAGGCCGGGCGCGGATTCGCGGTGGTGGCCGACGAGGTACGTGCTCTGGCCAGCCGCACCCAGCAGAGCACCCAGGAAATCCAGGGCATGATCGACCGCCTGCAGCAGGGCACCCAGGCGTCGGTCACCGCCATGCGCCGCTCCAGCGACGCCGGCGAGGACACCAGCACCCAGGCCAACCAGGCCGGAGCCTCGCTCGACGCCATCGCCGGGCTGATCGGCACCATCAACGCGATGAACGCGCAGATCGCCAGCGCCGCCGAGGAGCAGACCGCGGTGGCCGAGGAGATCAACCGCAGCGTGCACCAGATCGCCGTGGCGGTGGACAGCGTGGCCGACGAGACCCGCCATGGCGCGGCCACCGCGCGCAGCCTGTCCGACCTGGGCGAGCGCCTTGGCGGGCTGGTGCGCCAGTTCCGCATCTGACGCAGGGCGCCGCCACGGCGCCCCTTGCGGGCCGCTAGAAAAGCTCGCACTTAACGGGACGGCGGAGGGACTAAACAGCATCCCTACCGCCACCGGTTCCCGTCCATGCACACACCGCTCATCGAACAGAAGTCCTTCGTCGCCCTGCTGATCGTGGTGACTATCGCCTTCGGCTGGATACTGCTGCCGTTCTGGGGCGCGCTGTTCTGGGCGGTGGTCCTGGCGGTGCTGTTCGCGCCGCTGCAGCGGCGTCTGGCGCTGCGCTTCGGCGGGCGCGGCAACCTGTCGGCTATGGTGACGCTGGCGGTCTGCCTGCTGGTGGCGATCCTGCCGATGACCCTGATCAGCCTGGCCCTGGTCAACGAGGGCACGGCCATCTACCAGCGCATCGAGAAGGGCGACCTGGACATCGGTGCCTACGTGGAGCGCTTCAAGAACCTGCTGCCCGGTGTGCTGCAGAACCAGCTGGACCGCTTCGGCCTGGGCGACTTCGACGCGCTGCGCGACCGCGTCGCCAAGGGCGCCATGCAGGGCAGCGAGTTCCTGGCGACCAAGGCCTTCGACATCGGCCAGAACACCTTCCAGTTCCTGGTCGGCTTCTTCGTCATGCTCTACCTGCTGTACTTCTTCCTGCGCGACGGGCCGGAACTGGTGCGCAACGTGCGCACCGCAGTGCCGCTGGAGGAGTCGCTCAAGCGCCGGCTGCAGATCAAGTTCACCCGCGTGGTGCGGGCCACGGTGAAGGGCAACCTGGTGGTCGCGGCGGTGCAGGGCGCGCTGGGCGGGCTGATCTTCTGGGTATTGGGCATCTCCAGCCCGCTGCTGTGGGGCGTGCTGATGGCCTTCCTGTCGCTGCTGCCGGCGGTGGGCTGCGGGCTGGTGTGGGGGCCGGTGGCGCTGTACCTGATCGCCACCGGGGCGGTGTGGCAGGGCATCGTGCTGATCGCCTTCGGCGTGCTGGTGATCGGCCTGGTGGACAACGTGCTGCGACCGATACTGGTCGGCAAGGACACGCGCATGCCGGACTACCTGGTACTGATCTCCACCCTGGGCGGGTTGACCCTGTTCGGCCTCAATGGCTTCGTCATCGGCCCGTTGATCGCCGCACTGTTCGTCGCCAGCTGGGACCTGCACCGCAACGGTAGCGAGGCGCCTCGGTTGCCCTAGGGACTGTTGACGCGGCGGAGCTGGAAAAACCGACCGCGGCCGTGATGCTGTTCCAGCCATGTCCCGAGGTGAGTACCGCGTGCTTCCGTGGGAGCGGCCTTGGCCGCGAAGCTTTGGTGTCGGCCCCGTTCGCGGACAAGTCCGCTCCCACAGGGCTTGTGCCCACCAACAGCCGCCGGCTCAGACCTCGCTCCCCCCTCCCGTTTATTTATGCGGAGAGCTGGGGAGAAGGCCGAAAACCCCGCGAAACTGCCGGTTTCTCCTCTGCCTGACGCTCTCCCCTGAGGGGAGAGGGGAGTGAGCGTCTTCATGTGAACGGCATGACGGCGGTGGCCGGGTTTTTCATGGGCGCTGGCTCAGGGCGCCACGGCCACCAGGCCGGCGTGCTGCACCAGTTCCAGCAGCGGCTGCGGGTAGACGCCGAGGACGAACACTAGCAGCGCGACGAACAGCAGCATGACGCCGCCTGTGCGCTGGCCCCAGTTGAACGGGGCGTCGTGGCGCTTGAGGTTGGGCTCGGCCAGGAACAGGGTGACCATGACCCGCAGGTAGTAGAACACGCCGATGGCGCTGCCCAGGATCAGGCTGCCCAGCAGCAGCCACTGCTGCGATTCGACGCCGGCGGCGACCACGTAGAACTTGCCGATGAAGCCGGCGGTCAGCGGGATGCCGGCCAGCGACAGCATCATCACGGTGAGCACGGCGGTCAGGTACGGACGGCGCCAGAACAGGCCGCGGTACTCGTACAGGGCGTCGGCGTCGCGGCCGCTGTAGGGCGTGGACATCAGGGTGATCACGCCGAACGCGCCCAGGCTGGTCAGCAGGTAGGTGGCCAGGTACACGCCGATGGCTTCCACGGCCAGGCCCTTGCTGGCGATCAGGGCGATCAGCAGGTAGCCGAAGTGGGCGATGGACGAGTAGCCGAGCAGGCGCTTGAGGTTGCTCTGCAGCAGCGCCAGCAGGTTGCCGAACAGGATCGAGGCGATAGCCAGCACGCTCAGCAGGTCGTTCAGCCAGCCGCCGCTGGTGACCGGGGAGATCTGGTACAGGCGCAGCAGCACGGCGAACACCGCGACCTTGCTGGCGGTGGCCAGGAAGGCGGCGACCGGCGCCGGCGCGCCTTCGTAGACGTCCGGGGTCCACAGGTGGAACGGCACCAGCGACAGCTTGAAGGCCAGGCCGATCAGCATCATGCCGATGCCGATCTGGGCGATCAGGCTGGGCAGGCCGTTGGCCGCCAGCTGGGTGCCGATGCCGGCGAAGCTCAGGCTGCCGGACTCGGCGTAGAGCAGGGCCATGCCGAACAGCAGGAAGGCGCTGCCGGCGGCGGACAGCACCATGTACTTGATGCCGGCTTCCAGCGAGCGCTTGTTGAAGAAGGCGTAGGCGATCATGCCGTAGGTCGGCACCGACAGCAGTTCCAGGCCGATGAACAGGCCGGCCAGGTGCTGGGCGCTGACCAGGACCAGGCCGCCGGCGGCGGACAGCAGCATCAGCAGATACAGCTCTTCACGGTTGCCCGGGTAGCCCTGCTTGCCCGATTCGCCGCCCAGGTAGGCGTGGGTCAGGGTGGTGCAGGCCAGCGTCGCGGCCAGCACCAGCGCCATGTAGTAGCAGGCGAACTTGTCCACCCGCATCAGCGGGGTGACCTCGATGGGCGTCACGCCGAGTGCCGGAATGATGGACAGCAGGGCGAGGTTGAGGCCCACCACCGAGAGGATGAAGGCCATGGCGTGGTTGCGCTTCCAGGCGATGGCCAGCATCACCACGACGATGGTGGTGCAGGTGACCAGCAGCGGCAGCAGCGCGATGAAGTGTTGAGTCGTCAGTTCCATAGCGCTTGATTACCGGGCCGAGGCGAGTTGAGTGAGGGCGCCGCTGAACCACTGCTGCACGCCGTGCATGCTGGCGGCGGAGGTGTCGAGCACCGGTTGCGGGTAGACGCCGAGCAGGATCAGCAGCGCGGCCAGGCCCAGCACCATGTACAGCTCGCGGGACTTGAGCGCCTCCAGCGGCGCATCCGACTTGGCGGGGCCGAAGTACGCGCGGTGGATCATCGCCAGCGAGTAGACCGAACCCAGCACCAGGCCGCAGGCGGCCAGGACCACGACCCACGGGGCGGCCGGGAAGCTGCCGATCAGGATCAGGAATTCGCCGACGAAGTTGCCGGTACCCGGCAGGCCCAGGGCGGCGGCGGCGAAGAACAGACTCACCGCCGGCAGCCACGGCAGGCGCGCCCAGATGCCGCCCATCTCGCGCATGTCGCGGGTGTGCAGGCGCTCGTAGAGCTGGCCGCAGAGGATGAACAGGGCGGCGGCTGACAGGCCATGGGCCATCATCTGCACCACCGCGCCCTGCAGGGCGATGTGGCTGCCGGAGTAGATGGCGATCAGCACGAAGCCCATGTGCGACACGCTGGAGTAGGCCACCAGGCGCTTGATGTCGGTCTGGGCGAACGACAAGAAGGCGCCGTAGGCGATGGCGAACACGCCGAGCCACATGGCGATCGGCGCGAACTCGGCCGAGGCGTTGGGGAACAGCGGCAGGGCGAAGCGCATCAGGCCGTAGGCGGCGGTCTTCAGCAGGATGCCGGCGAGGTCCACGGAGCCGGCGGTCGGCGCCTGGGCGTGGGCGTCCGGCAGCCAGGAGTGCACCGGCACCACCGGGAACTTCACCGCGAAGGCGGCGAAGAAGCCGAGCATCAGCAGGTACTCGGTACCGGCCGGCAGGTCGGTCTTCAGCAGGTCCGCGTAGTTGAAGGTCAGCACGCCGGTGGCGCTGTAGTTGACCAGCACCAGGGCGAGGATCGCCACCAGCATGATCAGGCCGCTGGCCTGGGTGAAGATGAAGAACTTGGTGGCCGCGTTGATCCGCGAGTGACCCTTGCTGCCGCTATGACCCCAGAGCGCGATGAGGAAATACATCGGCACCAGCATCATTTCCCAGAAGAAGAAGAACAGGAACAGGTCGATGGCGAGGAACACGCCGACCACGCCGCCGAGAATCCACATCAGGTTGAGATGGAAGAAGCCGACGCGGTTCTGGATCTCGTTCCACGAGCACAGCACGGACAACACGCCGAGCAGGCCGGTGAGGCAGATCATCAGCACCGACAGGCCGTCGAGACCGAGGTGGATGCTGATACCGAGACGCTCGATCCACTGGACCTTGAACTCGGCGGCCCAGACCGGATCGGCGCCGGGCGCCGGGGCCAGGCTGAAGTCGGCGCTGGCCCACAGCCACAGGCCGAGGCCGAACAGCAGGCCCATGGTCAGCAGGGCGATCCAGCGCGGCAGGGTGTTGCCGAAGCGCTCGCACTGCCAGCACAGCAGGCCGCCGATGAAGGGGATCAGGATTAGCCAGGGCAGGATCATGACGGGCTATTTTCCTTAATTCAGAAACAGGAGGGCGGCGAGCACGAGCACCGCGCCCCCGGCGATGGAGGTGGCGTACCAGCGCACCTGGCCGGTCTGGGCGCGGGCCAGCAGGCCGTTGCCGCCACGCACCAGGCGCGGCACCAGGCCGATGCCCTGGTCGATCGGGTCACGACCGAGCAGGCGGCAGATCAGCAGGTAGGGCTGCACGAACAGCTTGTCGTAGAGCCAGTCGAAGCCCCAGGCGGCGAACCACCAGGCCGACAGGAAGCGGCCCGGCGCGCTGGCGGCGACGCTGCCGACGAAACGGCGCTTGCCGAGGAACAGCAGGGCGGCCAGGAGGATGCCGGCCAGGGCGATGGCGCCCGAGGCGATCTCCAGGCTGTGCTTGGCCTCGCCACCGGCGTGGCCGATGCTCTGCGGCAGCACGCCGGCCAGCGGCGGGGTGATCAGCGCGCCGATGAAGGTCGAGAGCACGATCAGCGTGGCCAGCGGCAGGTTGTGGGCCAGGCCGTGGCCGGCATGGGCCTCGGTCTTCTGCTCGCCGTGGAAGGCGATGAAGATCAGGCGGAAGGTGTAGATCGAGGTCAGGAAGGCACCGGACAGACCTGCGTACAGCAGTTCGCTGTGACCGCTGGCGAAGGCTTCCCAGAGAATCTCGTCCTTCGAGTAGAAGCCCGCGGTGACCAGCGGCAGCGCGGCCAGCGCGGCGCCGCCGACGATGAAGCTGGCGTAGGCCAGCGGCAGCTTCTTCCACAGGCCGCCCATCCTGAAGATGTTCTGCTCGTGGTGGCAGGCGTGGATCACCGCACCGGAGGCGAGGAACAGCAGGGCCTTGAAGAAGGCGTGGGTCATCAGGTGGAAGATCGCCGCGTCCCAGGCCTGCACGCCGAGGGCGAGGAACATGTAGCCGATCTGGCTCATGGTCGAGTAGGCGAGGATGCGCTTGATGTCGGTCTGCACCAGGGCGGCGAAGCCGGCCAGCACCAGGGTCACGGCGCCGACGATGCCGACCAGTTCGAGAATCTCCGGGGTCAGCAGGAACAGGCCGTTGGTGCGGGCGATCAGGTACACGCCCGCGGTCACCATGGTGGCGGCGTGGATCAGCGCGGACACCGGCGTCGGGCCGGCCATCGCGTCGGCCAGCCAGGTCTGCAGCGGCAGCTGGGCGGACTTGCCGACCGCGCCGCCGAGCAGCATCAGGGTGGCGATCCACAGCCAGTTGTCACCGGCGGCGTACTTCTGCGGCGCCAGCACCATCAGCTCCTGGATGTTCAGGGTGCCGAGGTTGAGGAACAGGATGAACAGGCCGATCATCAGGAACACGTCGCCGATGCGGGTGACGATGAACGCTTTCAGCGCCGCGTTACCGTTGGGCACGTGCTTGTAGTAGAAGCCGATCAGCAGGTAGGAGCACAGGCCCACGCCTTCCCAGCCGAAGAACAGCACCAGCAGGTTGTCGCCGAGCACCAGCAGCAGCATGCTGAAGATGAACAGGTTGGTGTAGGCGAAGAAGCGCGAGTAGCCCTCTTCACCGCGCATGTACCAGCTGGCGAACAGGTGGATCAGGAAGCCGACGCCGGTGACCACGCCGAGCATGGTGGCGGACAGGCCGTCCAGATGCAGGGTGAAGCTCGGCGCCAGGCCGGCGACGTTCATCCACTGCCACAGCTCCTGGGTGTACACGCCACCCGCCGGCGGATGGCCGAGGAACTGGAAGATCGCCCAGGCGGCGCTCAGCGCGGCCAGGCCGACCGAGCCGACACCGATCACGGCGGCGGTGTTTTCCGCGATTCGCCCACGGGAGAAGGCCAGCAGGAACCAGCCGGCCAGCGGGAAGAGGAGGGTGAGGAATAGAAGGTTCATCCGCGCATCTCGCTGGCAGCGTCGACATCGAGGGTGTTGAAGCGGCGATACAGCTGCAGCAGGATCGCCAGGCCGATGCTGGCCTCGGCGGCTGCCAGGGTGATCACCAGAATGAACATCACCTGGCCGTCGGGCTGCACCCAGCGGCTGCCGGCGACGACGAAGGCGAGGGCGGTGGCGTTCATCATCACCTCCAGGCTCATCAGCACGAAGAGGATGTTGCGGCGCACCATCAGGCCGATCAGGCCCAGGCTGAACAGCACGGCGGCCAGGGCCAGGCCGTGCTCCAAGGGAATGGCATTCATGCGGTCGGCTCCTTGGCTTCGTGGCGACCCAGGTGGTACGCGGCGACCAGGGCGGCAAGCAGCAGCATGGAGGCCAGTTCGACCACCAGCAGGTAGGGGCCGAACAGGCTGACGCCGACGGCCTTGGCGTCTACGGTTTCGAGGCCGATGGCGGCACCGCTCGGGCTGGCGAACAGGGCGTACAGCAGCTGCGCCAGGAGCAGGGCGGAGAGGATGGCCGGACCGGTCCAGATGCCGGGCGTCAGCCATTTCTTCTCCTGCTCGGCGGCGGCCGGTCCGAGGTTGAGCATCATCACCACGAAGACGAACAGGACCATGATGGCGCCGGCGTAGACGATGATCTCCAGGGCGCCGGCGAACGGCGCGCCGAGGGCGAAGAAGGTCATGGCCACGGCCAGCAGCGAGACGATCAGGTAGAGCAGGGCGTGTACCGGGTTGCTCCCGGTGATGACCCGCACGGTGGATGCCACGGCGACGCCCGCGGCGAGGTAGAAGGCGAATTCCACTCGAAGCTCCTTAGGGCAGCAGGCCTTTAACGTTGATCGGCTCGGCCTCGTTCTGCGCGGCGCCTTTCGGCTTGCCGGCGATGGCCATGCCGGCGACGCGGTAGAAGTTGTAGTCCGGGTTCTTGCCCGGGCCGCTGATGAGCAGGTCTTCCTTCTCGTACACCAGGTCCTGGCGCTTGTACTCGCCCATCTCGAAGTCCGGGGTCAGCTGGATCGCGGTGGTCGGGCAGGCTTCCTCGCACAGGCCGCAGAAGATGCAGCGCGAGAAGTTGATGCGGAAGAAGTCCGGGTACCAGCGACCGTCCTCGGTCTCGGCCTTCTGCAGCGAGATGCAGCCGACCGGGCAGGCCACGGCGCACAGGTTGCACGCCACGCAGCGTTCCTCGCCGTCGGGGTCGCGGGTCAGGACGATGCGGCCGCGGTAGCGCGGCGGCAGGTACACCGGCTCTTCCGGGTACTGCAGGGTGTCGCGCTTGCGGAAGCCATGGCCGAAGACCATGACCAGGCTGCGCAGTTGGGTACCGGTGCCAACCACCACGTCCCATATGTACTTGAGCATTGCGGGTTTCTCCTTACTGGGCCGAGGCCAGCACGAGCGCGCCGGTCACCAGCAGGTTGATCAGAGTCAGCGGCAGGCAGAACTTCCAGCTGAACGCCATGACCTGGTCATACCGCGGGCGCGGGATCGATGCGCGCAGCAGGATGAAGATCATGATGAAGAAGCAGGTCTTGGCCGCGAACCAGATGAACGGGATCTGCGGCAAGAGGCCGAACGGGCCGTGCCAGCCGCCGAAGAACAGGGTCACCAGCAGCGCCGAGATGGTCACGATACCGATGTACTCGCCGACGAAGAACATGCCCCATTTCATGCCGGCATATTCGATGTGGTAGCCGTCGGCCAGCTCCTGCTCCGCTTCCGGCTGGTCGAACGGGTGACGGTGGGTCACGGCGACGCCGGCGATGAAGAAGGTACAGAAGCCGAAGAACTGCGGAATGATGAACCACAGGTTTTCGGCCTGGTAGTCGACGATGTCACGCATGTTGAACGAGCCGACCTGGGCCACGATGCCCATCAGCGCCAGGGCCAGGAACACCTCGTAGGAGACGGTCTGGGCCGAGGCGCGCAGGGCGCCGAGCAGGGCGAACTTGTTGTTGCTCGCCCAGCCGGCGAACAGCACGGCGTATACCGACAGGCCGGCCATGGCGAAGAAGAACAGGATGCCGATGTTCAGGTCCGCCACGCCCCACTCCGGGGTGACCGGGATGATGGCGAAGGCCATCAGCATGGCGGCGAAGGCGATCATCGGCGCCAGCATGAAGATGAACTTGTCGGCGAACGGTGGCGTCCAGTCCTCCTTGAAGAACATCTTCAGCATGTCCGCGGCGATCTGGAACATACCGAACGGGCCCACGCGGTTCGGACCATAGCGGTCCTGCCACCAGCCCAGCAGACGGCGCTCAACGAAGCTCAGCAGCGCGCCGCAGACCACCACCACCAGCAGGATGACGATGGCCTTGAGGACGGCGACGATCACGTCGATCAGATCAGGAGTCAGCCAGCTCATTGCGCGGCCTCCTGCAGCCCGGTGGCAGTGGTACCTGCGATGGCCGCCGGAATGCCGGCGAAGCCGGCCGGCAGGCCGACCAGGCCCAGCGCCAGGTCTTCGCTGACCTTCACCGGCAGGCGCAGGGTCTGGCCGGAGACGGTCAGGCTGATCAGCGCGCCGTCGTTGACGCCCAGGCGGTCGGCCTCGGCCTTGGCCAGGGCGACGTAGGCGGGCTGGATGCGCTCCTGTACCGGTGCGGCGCGGGAGGAGTTCTCCTCGCTGCCGAACAGGTGGTGCAGCGGCACGACCTGCCAGGTGCCCTGGGCCGGAGCGAAGGCGCCCGGTACGGCGAACCAGGCCAGGGTCTTGCCCTGGGACTCGATCAGGCGCACGCCCGGGTCACCGGCGCGCAGATGACCGCCGACCTCGTCCTGGAACTTGTTCCAGGCCTGCGGCGAGTTCCAGCCCGGCGACCAGGCGAACGGAATCTGCTGACGGTCTTCCTTGCTGCCGGCGTAGCCTTCCATGGAGAAGGCGAAGGCGGTGTCCTGGTCCTGCGGCTGGCGCGGCTCGTGCACGCTGATGTTGGCGCGCATGGCGGTACGGCCGCTGTAGCGGTGCGGCTCGCGCGCCAGCTTGAGGCCCTTGATACGGAACGAGGCGCTCGGCGCGGCGTCCCTGATGCCGGCCAGCAGGCTGCTGCTGGCGGCGCAGGCGTCGGTGACCTGGTCCAGCTGGGTCCAGTCCACGGCCTTGCCCTGCAGAGTGCTGTGCAGCGCGTGCAGCCAGCGCCAGCCCTCGCGCACGAGGATGGTGCTGTCGTAGTAGCTCGGCTCGAACACCTGGAAGAAGCGCTGGGCGCGGCCTTCCTGGCTGACCAGGGTGCCATCGCCCTCGGCGAAGCTGGCGGCGGAGAGCACCAGATGGGCCTTGGCGATGGTGGCGGTCTGCTGGTGGTCGGCGACGATCACCGCCTTGGCGACGGCCAGGGCGGCATCGACCCTGGCGGCGTCGGCGCGGCGGTACAGGTCGTTCTCCAGCACCACCACGGCGTCGGCCTGGCCGGATGTCAGGGCTTCCAGGGCGGCGTCGACGGATTCACCGCCGAACAGGGCGAGGCCCATGCTGTTGGCTTCCGGTACCACCAGGCTGATGGAGGCGTTCTTCTCGCGATTCTTCAGGGCCTGGGCGATGTTCGCCGCGGCCTCGATGATGCTCTTCTCGCCGAGGGATGCGCCGGCCACGACCAGCGGGCGCTTGCCGGCCAGCAGGGCGTCGGCGATCAGCTGCACCAGCTCGGCGGCCTCGTCGTCCAGGCCGCTCACGGCCGGGGCGCTCGGGTCGATGGCGTGGGCCACGGCGAAGCCGATACGGGCCAGGTCGGCGGGAGCCGCATGCACGCAGGCCTCGGCGATGTCGTCCAGGCGGGTGGCGTCGACGCTGGCGATGAACAGCGGGTTCAGCGCGTCCTGGGCCACGTTCTGCACGGCGGCCATGTGCCAGTCCTGGATCTTCATCGAGGCGGCGATTTCGGTGGCCTTGCCCTTGACCGACTGGCGCAGGGCCAGGGCGACGCGCGCGGCGGTCTGGGTCAGGTCTTCGCCGAGGACGAACACGGCGTCGTGGTCCTCGATCTCGCGGATCGAAGGCACTGGCAGCGGGCCGTTCTGCAGCACGTCGCGGATCAGGCGGATATTGTCCAACTCGCGGGCGCCGATGCCACTGTAGAAGTTGGCCTCGCCGACCAGTTCGCGCAGGGCGTAGTTGCCCTCCAGGCTGGCGCGCGGCGAGCCGATGCCGATCACGCGCTTGCCCTGCAGCAGCTCGGCGGCCTTGTCCAACGCGGCGTCGATGCCGAGCTTCTGGCTGCCCAGCAGCGGCTGGCGCGGACGATCTGCGCGGTTGGTGTAGCCGTAGCCGAAGCGGCCACGGTCGCACAGGAAGTAGTGGTTGACCGAGCCGTTGAAGCGGTTCTCGATGCGGCGAATCTCGCCGTAGCGCTCGCCGGGGCTGATGTTGCAGCCGCTGGAGCAGCCGTGGCAGATGCTCGGGGCGAACTGCATGTCCCACTTGCGGTTGTAGCGCTCGGAGTGGGTCTTGTCGGTGAATACGCCGGTCGGGCAGACCTCGGTGAGGTTGCCGGAGAACTCGCTCTCCAGCACGCCGTCCTCGACCCGGCCGAAGTACACGTTGTCGTGCGCGCCGTACACGCCAAGGTCGGTGCCGCCGGCATAGTCCTTGTAGTAGCGCACGCAGCGGTAGCAGGCGATGCAGCGGTTCATTTCGTGGGAGATGAACGGGCCGAGCTGCTGGTTCTGGTGGGTGCGCTTGGTGAAGCGGTACCGGCGCTGGTTGTGGCCGGTCATCACCGTCATGTCCTGCAGGTGGCAGTGACCGCCTTCCTCGCACACCGGGCAGTCGTGCGGGTGGTTGGTCATCAGCCACTCGACGACGCTGGCGCGGAAGGCCTTGGATTCTTCGTCGTCGATGCTGATCCAGGTGTTGTCGGTCGCCGGCGTCATGCAGGACATGACGATGCGGCCGCGCGTGTCGTTCTCGTCGGTGTACTGCTTCACCGCGCACTGGCGGCAGGCGCCGACGCTGCCCAGCGCCGGGTGCCAGCAGAAGTAGGGGATGTCGAGACCGAGGGACAGACAGGCCTGCAGCAGGTTGTCCGCTCCGTCGACTTCGAAATCTTTGCCGTCTACGTGGATAGTGGCCATGGTTCAGGTTTCTTCTTACCCGCCGAAGCGGGCTTGGCTAATGGAATCACGGTTGCATCGCGGCCTCGGCCACGACGCCAATGCTTCAGGCCGGCGCAAACTGCGCCGACGGTGCCGGAGCGGCCGTGCTGGCCACGCCAGCCTCGAACTCCGGACGGAAATACTTGATCGCGCTGCCCAGCGGCTCGACGGCGCCCGGTGCGTGGGCGCAGAAGGTCTTGCCGGGGCCGAGGAAATTGACCAGGCCGAGCAGGGTGTCGATGTCCTGCCGGGTGCCTTGCTTGCGTTCCAGCGCGCGGAGGATCTTCACGCTCCACGGCAGGCCGTCGCGGCACGGGGTGCACCAGCCGCACGACTCGCGGGCGAAGAACTCTTCCATGTTGCGCAGCAGCGAGACCATGTTGATCGAGTCGTCCACGGCCAGGGCCAGGCCGGTGCCCATGCGGGTGCCGACCTTGGCGATGCCGCCGGCGAACATCGCCGCGTCCAGGTGCTCGGGCAGCAGGAAGCCGGTACCGGCGCCGCCGGGTTGCCAGCACTTCAGCGTGTAGCCGTCGCGCATGCCGCCGGCGTAGTCCTCGAACAGCTCGCGGGCCGGGAGGCCGAACGGCAGCTCCCACAGGCCGGGGTTTTTCACCTTGCCGGAGAAGCCCATGAGCTTGGTGCCCATGTCCTCGCTGCCCGGACGGGCCAGGGTCTTGTACCAGTCCACGCCGTTGGCGACGATCGCCGGCACGTTGCACAGGGTCTCGACGTTGTTCACGCAGGTCGGCTTGCCCCACACGCCGACGGCGGCGGGGAAGGGCGGCTTGGAGCGCGGGTTGGCGCGGCGACCTTCCAGAGAGTTGATCAGTGCGGTTTCTTCACCGCAGATGTAGCGACCGGCGCCGGTGTGGACGAACAGCTCGAAGTCGAAGCCGCTGCCGAGGATGTTCTTGCCCAGCAGGCCGGCGGCCTCGGCCTCGGCGATGGCGCGGTTGAGGTTGGCGGCCGCGTCGACGTATTCGCCGCGCAGGAAGATGTAGCCGCGGTAGGCCTTGAGCGCGCGCGCGGAGATCAGCATGCCTTCCACCAGCAGGTGCGGCAGCTGCTCCATGAGCATGCGGTCCTTCCAGGTGTTCGGCTCCATTTCGTCCGCGTTGCACAGCAGGTAGCGGATGTTCATGGATTCGTCGGCCGGCATCAGGCCCCACTTCACGCCGGTGGGGAAGCCCGCACCGCCGCGGCCCTTGAGGCCGGAATCCTTGACCGTCTGCACGATGTCGGCCTGGGCCATTTCGCTCAGGGCCTTGCGCGCGGCGGCGTAGCCGTTCTTCGCCTGGTATTCCTCGAGCCACACCGGCTGGGCGTCGTCACGCAGGCGCCAGGTCAGCGGATGGGTCTCTTCGCTGCGGGCGATGCGGTTGGCCGGGCCGATGGAAGTCAGCGTCTTGGCGTTCATGCGTAGGGCTCCAGCAGCTTGGCGACGTTGTCGGCGCTGACGCCGCCGAAGGTGTCGTCGTCGATCATCACGGCCGGGGCCTTGTCGCAGTTGCCCAGGCAGCACACCGGCAGCAGGGTGAAACGGCCGTCGGCGGTGGTCTGGCCGGGGACGATGCCGAGCTGGTCCTTGATGCTGCCCAGCACATTCTCGTGGCCACCGACGAAGCAGGTCATGCTGTCGCACACGCGGATGATGTGGCGGCCCACCGGCACGCGGAAGATCTGACTATAGAAGGTGGCCACGCCCTCGACGTCGCTGGCGGGGATGCCGAGGATGTCGGCGATGGCATAGATGGCGCCGTCCGGCACCCAGCCACGCTGCTTCTGCACGATCTTCAGCGCCTCGATGGACGCCGCGCGCGGGTCCTCGTAGTGGTGCATCTCATGCTCGATGGCGTCGTGCTCGGCCTGGCTGAGCTCGAAGCGGTCGGTCTGGATCATGTTCTGAGAGTCTGCTGCTTGGCTCATGGTTAGCGGTCCACGTCGGCCATAACGAAATCGATGCTGCCCAGGTAGGCGATCAGGTCCGCGATCATGCTGCCGCGGATCACTGAGGGGATCTGCTGCAGGTGCGGGAAGCTGGGCGTCCGGATGCGCGTGCGGTAGCTCATGGTGCTGCCGTCGCTGGTCAGGTAGTAGCTGTTGATGCCCTTGGTCGCCTCGATCATCTGGAAGCTCTCGTTGGCCGGCATCACCGGGCCCCAGGAGACTTGCAGGAAGTGGGTGATCAGGGTCTCGATGTGCTGCAGGGTGCGTTCCTTCGGCGGCGGCGTGGTCAGCGGGTGGTCCGCCTTGTACGGGCCTTCCGGCATGTTGCGCAGGCACTGGTCGATGATGCGGATGCTCTGGCGCATCTCCTCGACGCGGACCATGCAGCGGTCATAGGCATCGCCGTTGTGGGCCAGCGGCACTTCGAAGTCGAAGTGCTGGTAGCCGGAGTACGGGCGCGCCTTGCGCAGGTCGAAGTCCAGGCCGGTGGAGCGCAGGCCGGCGCCGGTGACGCCCCATTCCAGCGCTTCCTTGGTGTTGTACTGGGCGACGCCGATGGTGCGGCCCTTGAGGATGCTGTTCTGCAGGGCGGCCTTGGTGTACTCGTCGAGGCGCTTGGGCAGCCAGTCGACGAATTCCTTGACCAGCTTGTCCCAGCCGCGCGGCAGGTCGTGGGCGACGCCGCCGATGCGGTACCAGGCCGGGTGCAGGCGGAAACCGGTGATGGCCTCGATCACCTTGTAGGCGCGCTGGCGGTCGGTGAAGGTGAAGAACACCGGAGTCATGGCACCGACGTCCTGGATATAGGTACCGAGGAACAGCAGGTGGCTGGTGATGCGGAAGAACTCGGCCAGCATCACGCGGATGAAGTCGACGCGGTCAGGCACCTTGATCCCGGCCAGTTTCTCGACCGACAGGACGTAGGGCAGGTTGTTCATCACCCCGCCGAGGTAGTCGATGCGGTCGGTGTAGGGGATGAAGCTGTGCCAGGACTGGCGCTCGGCCATCTTCTCGGCGCCACGGTGGTGGTAGCCGATGTCCGGGACGCAGTCGATGATCTCTTCGCCGTCCAGCTGCAGGATGATGCGGAACGCACCGTGGGCGGACGGGTGGTTCGGGCCGAGGTTGAGGAACATGTAGTCCTCGTGCTCGCCCTGGCGCTTCATGCCCCAGTCTTCCGGCCTGAAGCGCGCGGCTTCTTCTTCCAGCTGCTGTTTGGCCAGGGTCAGGCTGAACGGATCGAATTCGGTGGCGCGCGCCGGGTAGTCCTTGCGCAGCGGGTGACCTTCCCAGGTCGGCGGCATCATGATGCGGGTCAGGTGCGGGTGACCCTGGAAAGTGATGCCGTACAGGTCCCAGACCTCACGCTCATACCAGTTGGCGTTGGGCCAGATGCCGGTGACGGTGGGGACGTTGAGATCGCCTTCCTTGAGCGCGACCTTGATCATGATGTCGCTGTTACGCTCGACCGACAGCAGGTGGTAGAACACGGTGAAGTCGGCGCCCGGCAGGCCGCGGCGCTGGGTGCGCAGGCGCTCGTCGACGCCATGCAGGTCGTACAGCATGACGTAGGGGCGCGGCAGGTTGCGCAGGAAGGTCAGCACGTTGATCAGCTGATCGCGGGCGACCCACAGCACCGGCATGCCGGTGCGGGTGCTCTGGACGGTGAAGGTCTCGGCACCGAAACGGGAGTTCAGTTCGACCACCACGTCCTGGTCGTCGGCCTTGTAGGGTGGAACGGACAGAATGCTGTCTGCAGTCATGGTCTCGGTCGCTATCGGCGGTGTGCGGCGTCAGTGAGCGGGCGCAAGGGCCGGCTCACACTTCGTCTGGGCTGCGCAGGTTGGTCACAGCGATACGCTGCTCGCGGCGCTGTTCCTTCTGCGACGGCATTTCGGCACGGTAGATGCCTTGGTCGCCGACGACCCAGGAAAGCGGACGGCGCTCCTGGCCGATGGATTCCTGCAGCAGCATCAGGCCTTGCAGGAATGCCTCGGGGCGGGGCGGGCAGCCGGGGATGTAGACGTCCACGGGGAGGAACTTGTCGACCCCCTGGACCACCGAGTAGATGTCGTACATGCCGCCGGAATTCGCGCACGAACCCATGGAGATCACCCACTTGGGCTCCAGCATCTGCTCGTAGAGGCGCTGGATGACGGGCGCCATCTTGATGAAGCAGGTGCCGGCGATGACCATGAAGTCGGCCTGGCGCGGTGACGCACGGATGACTTCGGCACCGAAGCGGGCGATGTCGTGCGGGGCGGTGAAGGCCGTGGTCATTTCCACGTAGCAGCAGGACAGGCCGAAGTTGTACGGCCACAGGGAGTTCTTGCGACCCCAGTTCACCGCACCGCTGAGAACATCTTCGAGCTTGCCCATGAAGATGTTCTTGTGGACCTGATCTTCCAGAAGTGGATCGGCTACGGTCTCCCGCTCGCCGATCGGATATTGCTCGTTCGGAGCATCCGGATCGATCCGAGTAAGTTTGTATTGCATCGCCAAAGCCTCATTGTTTTAGCTTCGCCTGCCGATTGCGACGGCCTTCGGGTGCCCAGTCGAGCGCGCCGATACGCCAAAGATAGACAAGACCAGCCAACAGAATTGCTATGAAAACTGTAGCTTCGATCAGACCGGCCCAGCCGCTTTCGCGTACCGAGACTGCCCAAGCGAAGAGAAAGAGGGCTTCAACGTCGAAGATCACGAAGAGCATCGCGACCAGATAGAACTTTGCCGAAAGGCGAAGGCGTGCACTGCCGACCGGCAGCATGCCCGACTCGAAGGGATCGTTCTTGCTGCGTCCCCAGGCCTTGCTGCCGAGCAGGCTGGATAGGCCGAGCATGAACGCGATGAGTCCGAAGACCCCGAGCAGGAATACAGCGAAGGCCCAGTTGTGGGACATGGTCGTTACCGCATCAGGCATTGCCGGTGCTCCTTGGGTAAAGGGGCGGCTTTTCTAGTAATGGTAGAGCAACCTGGTAGGGCTGCCCTGCAATTTGGTGGCGGCAATTTTATGCGTGCCTGACGTGGTAAGTAAATTTTTCCGAATAAAAAAATGAACGGCGAGACGTCGCCATTTTCTCCGAAAATCCTTCTGCGCCGCGTGCTGCGGGCGCTACGCGGGAGTTTACTCCTTTGGTCTTATGGTTCTTTTCATCCGTGAATGACGCCTTTGTGAAAGAGTTTGTCGGTAATTGTTTACAGTGAGTCGCATTTATCCGTCATGAAAGATGATGGAGCGCATTGATTGAAAGTCGGTTTTCTATTTGCGCTGGCCGATATGGCCCGGTAAACCGGCCCGGCTGTCGATGGCGAATATCAAAGCGCCGCCACTCAGCGCGGCGATGGCCTCGTCGCGGTCGGCGTTCGCCAGGACCAGGCAGCCGTGGCTGCGTCCCGCCACGCCATGCCGGCGGACGAAGTCTTCCTCCATGTAGTCGCGGGCATGCACGACGATGGCCCGTCGCTCGGCATTGGCATTGCTTTCGCTCAGGCCCTGCAGGCGCATGGACAGTCCGTGGCCGGGTTCGTCGCTGACATAGACGGAGCCGGTACGGAACACGCCGAGCGAGCTGGCGTGGCTGCCCTCGATATCGGAGAAGGTGTCGGCGAACCCATCGTGGTCGGGGTCGGAGCCGCTGCCGTGGGACACGCGATAGCTGTCCAGCAGGCGCAGGGTGCTGCGCTCGAACAGCAGAAATCGTGGCTGACTGGAGTGGCGGGCGTAGTCCACCACGGCGAAGTGCCGGTGGCGCTCGCCGCGCAGTTGATCGAGGATGTGATCCGCCGCACCGGGCAGCAGCTGCCGCAGGTCGCTGGCGACGGCGCCGTGGCAGGCGATGCAGAGCAGGCAGGTGAGCAGGAAGTTGCGCATGATCGCTTCCGGACGGGAAGCGCTCTTGTTACGCCAGCGCAGCTCGATCTTGCAAGAGGCGTAAACGAAGAAGCCCCGGCATCGCTGCCGGGGCTTCCCCTGATAACACCTGCGGCCAGGCCGCAGAGCCGGTTCCTATTAGTGGAACTGGTTCATGGTGTTGTCTTTACCGCTGGCTTTCAGAGCAGCTTCGCCAGCGAAGTACTCTTTGTGGTTGTCGCCGATGTCGGAACCAGCCATGTTCTGGTGCTTGACGCAGGCGATGCCCTGACGCAGTTCCTGACGCTGAACGCCTTTCACGTAGGCCAGCATGCCCTGGTCGGCGAAGTAGCCTTTGGCCAGGTTGTCGGTCGACAGAGCGGCGGTGTGGTAGGTCGGCAGGGTGATCAGGTGGTGGAAGATGCCGGCGTGGGCCGAACCGTCGCGCTGGAAGGTACGGATCTTCTCGTCGGCAACCTGGGCCAGCTCGGTCTCGTCGTAGTCGACGCTCATCAGCTTGGCGCGGTCGTAGGCGGAGACGTCTTTGCCTTCGGCAGCGAAAGCGTCGAACACTTGCTGGCGGAAGTTCAGGGTCCAGTTGAAGGACGGGCTGTTGTTGTAGACCAGCTTGGCGTTCGGGATCACTTTGCGGATCTCGTCAACCATGCCTTTGATCTGGCCAACGTGCGGTTTCTCGGTCTCGATCCACAGCAGGTCGGCGCCGTTCTGCAGCGAGGTGATGCAGTCCAGGACGCAACGAGCTTCGCCGGTGCCGGCGCGGAACTGGAACAGGTTGGACGGCAGACGCTTCGGACGCAGCAGCTTGCCGCCACGGTTGATCACGACGTCGCCGTTGCCCAGGTCGGCAGCGGAAACTTCTTCGCAATCCAGGAAGGCGTTGTACTGGTCGCCCAGGTCGCCCGGCTCTTTGGTCACGGCGATCTGCTTGGTCAGGCCGGCGCCCAGGGAGTCGGTACGAGCGACGATCACGCCGTTGTCGATGCCCAGTTCCAGGAAGGCGTAGCGAACAGCGGCGATCTTGGCCAGGAAGTCGGCGTGGGGAACGGTCACTTTACCGTCCTGGTGGCCGCACTGCTTCTCGTCGGAAACCTGGTTCTCGATCTGGATGCAGCAGGCGCCTGCTTCGATCATGCGCTTGGCCAGCAGGTAGGTGGCTTCCGGGTTGCCGAAACCGGCGTCGATGTCGGCAATGATCGGGACGATGTGGGTTTCGAAGTTATCGATCTGCGACTGGATTTCAGCGGCCTTGGCGTTGTCGCCAGCTTCGCGAGCGGCGTCCAGGGCGGTGAACAGCAGGTCCAGCTCGCGGGAGTCGGCCTGGCGCAGGAAGGTGTACAGCTCTTCGATCAGGTCGGAGACGGCGGTCTTCTCGTGCATCGACTGGTCCGGCAGCGGGCCGAAGTCGGAGCGCAGGGCAGCGACCATCCAGCCGGACAGGTAGAGGTAGCGCTTGTCGGTGGTCTTCAGGTGCTTCTTGATGGCGATCAGCTTCTGCTGACCGATGAAGCCGTGCCAGCAGCCCAGGGACTGAGTGTACTTGGACGAGTCGGCGTCGTACTCGGCCATGTCTTTGCGCATGATGTCAGCGGTGTACTGGGCGATTTCCAGACCGGTCTTGAAGCGGTTCTGAGCGCGCATGCGAGCGACGGACTCAGGGTTGATCGCGCTCCAGCTGCTGCCTGCGGCTTCTTTCAGAGCGGCAACGGCTTTGATGTCGTTTTGATAAGCTGACATGGTCAATCCTTCAAAGTATGAGTTTGGTTGAGCACCGACTTCCCACCCAAAACCAACGTGCAAACAAAGCTTGCAGTGTTGCGGGCGACACCTGGCGGACTTCGAGATATTGACGGGGACGAGAGCGCAGCGGAGGGAGAGGAGAGGACGAAACAAGACAGTCCGGAAGAACAGGATTTGCGGCTTGCCGGCTCGTGGATACCGTTGGGCAATGCAGGTTCTGGTCAGGCGGTCTGGCTGATAACGCTTAGGCTTCCCCGTCCCTCAGGACAACTTTCGTTCCAGTCGCAACCTCGTCGAAACGCCTTGTGGGCTGTTAGAACACGGACCGCCCCGAATGGTGTTACGGGATCGGTCTGGAGGCTCTGCAACAGAGCCCCTGGCTAGCGGGAGCGGCGCCATGATGCGCCTTCGGGCGGAGATTAGTCAACGATTTTGTAGTGCTTTCTTCGTGCGACTACATGGTCGCGCGGCGGACCTCAGTCGAGGGCTTCCACGCGGATGCGCATGCTCATGTCGTTGGCGCCGCGGGTGGACTGCTGGCGCAGGAAGGCCGAGTCCTCGCCGCGGCTCTCGCCGCTGACGCCGCCCAGGGGAATCCACTCGCCCAGCCGGCCGCTGACCCGGGTATCGGTGCTCTGGGTGTCGATCACGCCCTGCCGGTACTGGTTCACCCGGTCGTTGTTGCTGCTGATGCTGACGTGGACCATGTCGCCGGTGATGCTGGCGGTGACGTAGAAGCCCTGGTTGACGTTGCGGTACTGGGTGTTCTGGTAGACCTGGCCGTAGGGGCCGACGCTGGTGGTGGTCAGCGGCACGCTCTGGCCGACCTGGATCAGTGCGGGGTAGCCCTCGGTGGCCTGCACCTGCTGGGTGCCGCCGCTGCGGCTGTCGGTGGAGCGGCGGATGATGCGCACCTGGTCGCGGCCGCGCACTTCGCCGCGCCCGGCGATCACCTCGACATCGCCCGCGCTGGCGCTGCCGTCCACGCGGTAGCCGTCGCGGTCCTGGAAGCTGCTCTCGCTGGTGTCGACGCTGATCAGCAGGCGCCGCGGCGCGGTGTCCAACTGCTGCAGCAGGTCGCGTACTTCCTGGATCTTCTCCGGCGAGGCGTTGATTACCAACTGGTTGCCGTAGGGGCTGACCTTGCCCTGGCCGTCCAGTGTCGACTGCACCACCGGCAGCACGTCCTCGGCGGTGCGGTAGTTGAGCTGGATCAGCTCGGTGGCGGCCTGCAGCGGCAGGCTGAGGCCGAGCGACAGGGCGAGCAGGCAGGCACGCAGGGTCATAGCAGGAAGCTCCGCAGGTCGGGGTCGAGAACGCTGATGTCCCAGGCCTGGTCGAACTGCGCTTGGCGCTGGCGCACGCGGCCGGGGTCGTTGTAGAGGGCGTAGCCGGCGTACTGTTCGGGAAGCTCGCGCAGCAGGAGGCCGCGGTCGTCGGCGAGCAGGAAGGCGCTTTCGTCGCTGGGGTGATCCGGATTGATCCTGCGGATATGCAGGTTGCTGGTGATGCGTCGCGCCAGGTTGAGCAGACGGTGGCCCTGCCTGACCGGCTTGCCGACGTCACGCACCAGGATGCGCAGGCGATTCTTCGGGCTGGCCAGCAGGAAGCGGGTGCAGGCCTCTTGCACGCTGCTGTGGCTGTACAGCCAGGATTCCAGATCCGGGCTGTAGAGGCTTAGGCTGAGGCGCGCCTGTTGCAGCAGGGCCAGCGCATGGGCCTGGGCCTGCTCAGGGCGGCTGAAGCGCTCGAGATCGGGATGCCGGCCCAGCTGGAAGGGCGCCGGTTCGCGCGTCTCCGTGGTCAGCGCTGGAAAGGTGTCCGGGTTGTGCACGGCAAAACGCCCCGGCGACTGGAAATCGATGGCCGGCAGTTCGGGCTCGTTCTGGTCGTTCGGGGCGTTTTCTTCGCTCATGCCGTCGTCCTAGTCGCTATGGCGCACCATCAGTACGTGGGGAATGCCCGCCTCGAGGTACTCGTCGCCCTCGATGCAGAAGCCCAGGCGCTCGTAGAACGCGGCGGCATGCACCTGGGCGCTGAGCTTCTGCTCGCGCTGGCCACGCTGTTCGGCGGCCTCGATGGCGGCGCGCATCAGTGCTTCGCCGACCTTCAGGCCGCGCCAGTCCTTGAGCACCGAGACCCGGCCGATCTGGCCGTCCGCCAGCAGGCGCGCGGTGCCGATCGGGTAGTCGCCCTCGCAGGCGAGGAAATGCACGGCCTCGATGTCCTCGTCATCCCATTCGAGTTCGGCGGGCACCGCCTGTTCCGCAATGAATACCGCCTCACGGATGCGCCGCAGGTCGGCATTGTCCTTCTGCCAGTGGGCGAGGCGGACGTGGATCTCACTCATCGGCAAACTCCAGACTGCCTTGCTGGACCAGTTCGCGCACCAGTGTACGCCCGTCTTCGTCGGCCAACCAAGGCGCCAGGTTCTCGCCGTGCAGCGCGTCGGCGGCGCAGACCAGGCGCAGCAGTTCCTTCAGGTGGGGCGGCAGGAGGCGGCTCTGGCCGCTGGCGAACAGCACCAGGCCGACATCCACTTCGCTCCAGGCCAGGCGCGCGCTGGGGTTGCGCACCAGCACGGCGCCGTCCTGCAGGATGGCCAGGAATTCTTCCTCGCCGATCTCCGCACCGCTCACCAGTTCGGGGTAGCGCGGCTCGGTCATGAACTGGCCGAACCAGGTCAGCAGCAGGCGCTGGTCGCCCATGTGCTCGGTCAGCAGGGCCTTGAGACGGTCGAGGGCGTCCTGCTGGATCTGGTGCGGATCGCTGGCCGGTGCCATGCCGGCGTCGCTGTAGCGTTCCTCGTCCGGCAGGAACTGGGCGAGGAAGTCGGTGAAGTGGGTCAGCACCTCGGCGGCGCTCGGCGCTCGGAAGCCCACCGAGTAGGTCATGCAGTCGTTCTCGGCGATGCCGTAGTGGGCCAGACGCGGCGGCAGGTAGAGCATGTCGCCGGGTTCCAGTACCCATTCGTCGGTCTGCTCGAAGTCGGCCAAGATGCGCAGGTCGGCGTGCTGCAGCAGTTTGCTGTCGGCGTCGCACATCTGGCCGATCTTCCAGCGGCGCTCGCCTTCGGCTTGTAGCAGGAACACGTCGTAGTTGTCGAAGTGCGGGCCGACGCTGCCGCCGGGTGCGGCGAAGCTGATCATCAGGTCGTCGATGCGCCAGCTGGGCAGGAAGCCGAAGTCCTTGAGCACCTCGGCCACTTCCGGGACGAACTGGTCGACGGCCTGCACCAGCAGGGTCCAGTCGCGCTCCGGCAGCTTGGAGAAGGCATCCTCGGCGAACGGGCCGCGGCGCAGTTCCCAGGGATGCTCGCCGTGCTCCAGCACCAGGCGCGATTCGACTTCTTCCTCCAGCGCCAGGCCGGCCAGTTCGTCGGCGCTGATCGGGCTCTCGAAGCCGGGAATGGCCTGGCGGACCAGCAAGGGCTTCTGTTGCCAGTAGTCGCGCAGGAACTCGCGGGGTGTGAGGCCGCCCAGCAGCTGCAGGGGAGTATCAGGATTCATGGCTAAGCCCTTGAAAGAGATGAAATGGCTGAAATAAAAACGCCCGGCTCAGCCGGGCGTTGGTAAGGCTGGTGTCGTTCAGATGCGCTTGGCCTGCGCGACGGCGTTGCCGATGTAGCTAGCCGGGGTCAGCTGCTTGAGCTCCTCCTTGGCGGCGGCCGGCATGTCGAGGCCATCGATGAAGGTGAGCAGCGCCTCCGGGCTGATGCCCTTGCCGCGGGTCAGCTCCTTGAGCTTCTCGTAGGGATTCTCGATGGCGTAGCGGCGCATCACGGTCTGGATCGGCTCGGCCAGGACTTCCCAGCAGGCGTCCAGGTCGGCGGCGATGCGCGCCTCGTTCAGCTCCAGCTTGCCGATGCCCTTGAGGCTGGCTTCGTAGGCGATGACGCTGTGGGCGAAGCCGACGCCGAGGTTACGCAGCACGGTGGAGTCGGTCAGGTCGCGCTGCCAGCGGGAGATCGGCAGCTTGCTGGCCAGGTGCTGGAAGATCGCGTTGGCGATGCCCAGGTTGCCTTCGGAGTTCTCGAAGTCGATCGGGTTGACCTTGTGCGGCATGGTCGAGGAGCCGATCTCGCCGGCCACGGTCTTCTGCTTGAAGTAGCCGAGGGAGATGTAGCCCCAGACGTCGCGGTCGAAGTCGATGAGGATGGTGTTGAAGCGGGCGATGGCGTCGAACAGCTCGGCGATGTAGTCGTGTGGCTCGATCTGCGTGGTGTAGGGGTTCCACTGCAGGCCCAGGTCGCCTTCGATGAACTGCTTGGCGTTGGCCTCCCAGTCGATCTGCGGGTAGGCGGACAGGTGGGCGTTGTAGTTGCCCACGGCGCCGTTGATCTTGCCCAGCAGCGGCACGCCGGCCACCTGGGCGATCTGCCGCTCCAGGCGGTAGACGACGTTGGCCAGTTCCTTGCCGAGGGTGGTCGGCGAGGCCGGCTGGCCGTGGGTGCGCGACAGCATCGGCACGTCGGCGAACTTCACCGCCAGGTCGCGGATGGCGCCGGCGATCTGCTTCATCAGTGGCAGCAGGACGGTATCGCGGCCTTCGCGCAGCATCAGGGCGTGGGACAGGTTGTTGATGTCCTCGCTGGTGCAGGCGAAGTGAATGAATTCGCTGACCGCGGCCAGTTCCGGCAACTTGGCGGCCTGCTCCTTGAGCAGGTACTCCACGGCTTTCACGTCGTGGTTGGTGGTGCGCTCGATCTCTTTCACGCGCTCGGCGTGCTCGACGGCGAAGTTCTCGGCCAGTTCATTCAGCAGCGCATTGGCTTCGGCGGAGAAGGGGGCGACTTCGGCGACGCCTTCATGGGCGGCCAGGCGCTGCAGCCAGCGGACCTCGACCATCACGCGGAAACGGATCAGGCCGTATTCGCTGAAGATCGGGCGCAGGGCGCTGGTTTTGCCGGCGTAGCGGCCATCGACGGGGGAAACCGCGGTGAGCGAGGAGAGCTGCATGGAGGCGTTCTCGGACAGGTCGGTCAACGAAAAGGGCGCACATCATACATGAAAGCAGGGGCGCCGGCTCGACCGTTCGCTGCCGTGCCGTGCCATTCATGCCGTGTGGCCGTAGTGGCCAAGGACTGGGCATCCTCGCTTGCCCCCTAACCCTTTTTACGACCTCGACGGCATGGCTCTCGGGAAAAGGCCTTGGCTATTTGTGCGAGCGGTGTGGCCAGGAAACCGCATAGTTGGATAGCAGACCATTTACATCGCCATTGGTGATCTTGATCGCGGAAAAGCCGATGGCGGGTATTCCGAGATATTGCTTCGCCGAAAGCGAGGTGAGGTGGCGCTGGGAAAAGTCCAGTTGCAGATATCCACTTTGAGACTCGTCTTCATCGGTTGCTGGCAGTTCTTCCGCTTCCCTGATTACCGCGCTTTGTCCAAAGCCCAGAATGTTGGTCGAGTCGCACAGCCAATAGGGTTCTTTCTCGAATGTTGCGGGAATGTCCGTGGGGTAGGCTTGGCCCTCACGATCATAGCGATCGGATGGCACGTGGGTGCAGGTATTGCCCTGCGCCGTGGCGGACCATATGGACAGGAATGGTTGTGCTGGTGCGGTGAGCCCCCGGGTGGCGAGTGCCTTGGTGGGGAAGGTAACCACCCAGTCGGTTTCGGCGGCGAGGCCGGCTCCGGAGACAAATTCATTCTCGACGTAGGCAGTCAGGAGCGCTGCGCCTACCGCGTCCAGCCCCTTCGCGAAGCTGTCCGTTGTGCCATCGGGAAATTCCGTGGTCTTTGAGCCACTGCCCAGATTCGGGAGTGCGTGCGCGGCCGCGGTGGCGGTGGTGGGGGTGACCTCTCCCCAGAAGTCGTCCAGCGCAGTGGCGATGCCGCCGAACTGGATGCCTTGCGGCACGTTGATGATGCTGAAGCTGCCGGACAGTCCGCCTGTTTCCGCATTGCTGCCGGTGGGTGCCATTTCGATGACTTCTATGTGGCCGATGCGGGTTCGTTCCAGCCCTTGTGGACCGCCCGTGCCCGCAAGGTAGTCCTGCCCCTGGTATGCACTGCTCGACAGTTCGATGCCGGCGGAGGGGAAGGCGGGCTCGGTTATCGATTCATCCCGTGTGATGACCTTCGCCCCGGTGTCGGTTCGCGTGACCGTGCCTGTCCAGGTATCCCGTGGCGCCAGTCGCAGGTTGAAACTCAGGACGGCTGTGGAGTTCACCGCTTCGAGCAGGCGTACCTTCAGTATCTTCTGCTGGGCGCCATGGTTGGTTATGTGGAAGTAGGTGTCGTTGCCCGCGAGCGTCGTATAGAGCGGAAACAACAGCACTTCGCCGGTGCCTTGCGGGTTGACGTGAACCGCCAGTGCGGTATTGCCGAGCATCAGTCCCGATGCCAGCAAAAGGGTGTTTTTCACAAACATACGCATAGTCGCATCCTTTCGAGTGGTATGGCCGTCCGTACGGATGACGCTTTCTCGGTTATCCGTGCCGACAGTTTCTGCTACCGGGGGCTGGGAAAGCAAGGCGGGGGCGCTGCTCGACTCGTGCTCGAACGGGAAGTCATCCATTCGCCCGATGAGTGCAGCTACCGAACTCCTCGACAATCGGAGTCAGGCCTTGCGCCGGGCGATGGACAGCAGGCTGGAAGCGAAGATCAGCGCGGCGCCGACCAGGGAGGCGGCATCCGGCATCTCGCCCCAGCGTAGCCAGGCGACGATGCCGGCGAAGACGATGGCCAGGTAGGCGAAGGGGCCGATCAGGCCGGGCGGTGCCAGGCTGTAGGCCTTGGACATGACGATCTGGCTCACCGTGGCGAGCAGGCCGATCACCAGCAGCAGGCCGCGCTGGTGCTGGCTCAGCGGCTGCCAGGCCCAGGTCAGCGGCACCGCGGAAATCAGGGCGCTGAACAGGGAGAAATAGAAGACGATGCGGAAGGCCGGCTCGGTGTCGCTCATCTCGCGGATGGAGACGAAGGCGAAGGCGGCCAGGATGCTGGCCGCCAGGCCGATCAGGGCCTGGCTGTCGAGCAGGGCCTCGCTGGGCTTGGCCACCAGCAGCACGCCGACCAGGCCGATGGCGGTGGTGACCAGCATGCGCCGGGTCAGCGGCTCCTTGAGCAGCCACCAGGCCAGCAGCGGGGTGAACACCGGCGCCGCGTAGGTGAACAGCATGGCGTCGGCCAGCGGCAGGTGGGCGATGGCGTAGAAGAAGCAGTACATCGCCGCCAGGCCGTAGGTGGTGCGCCACATGTGCGACTTGAGACGCCCGGTCTTCAGCGGCCCGGTGCCTTTCAGCAGCACCAGCGGCAGAAAGAACAGTACGCCGACCAGATTGCGGAAGAACACCACCGACTCGTTGTTGACGCCGCTGGACACCTCGCGGATGCCTACGCCCATCAACGAGAACAGCAGGGCGGAGAGTGCCAGGAGCAGGGCACCCTGGACGGGTCTGGAGCTGCGGCTGGGCAAGCTCACGTCAGCTCCGCAGCAGCGGGTAGAGTTCCTTGAGCAGCTTGCCGCGGCCGAGCACCAGTTGCCAGCGATGGCCGCCGAGCTGGCGCCACAGGCGGGCCGAGCGGATGCCGGTGAGCAGCAGGGCGCGTACCTTGGCGGCCACCGCCGGTTGTTGCAGGAAGCGCATGTCGCCGTGCACCTGGATGCGCTGGCGGAAGGTGCTGATGGTGTCCTGGTAGAGCGCGCCGCAGGCGGCCACCACGTTGTCGTGGGTCAGGCCGAAGTGCTCGACCTGGTTCTGGATCTGGTCCAGGCGGCTGCCGACCACTTGCAGCAGGTCGTCGCGCTTGGCCAGCTGGCGCTCCAGGCCGAGCAGGGCCAGGGCGTAGCGTAGCGGCTCGCGCTGCAGGCTGGCCGGGTTGCGCTCCAGGGTGCTGACCAGTGCCTTGTAGCCCTCGCGCAGGTTGAGGTCGTCGCCGCCGTAGACCTCCAGGGTGTTCTTCGGATCGCGCACCAGCAGGCTGCCGAGCAGGCAGCCGAGCTGCGCGTCGCTGACCTGGCCGGTGCGGGCCAGTTTGTCCACCAGGCTGGCGGCCTGGAACACGGCGGAGAGGGCGATCAGTTGTTCCTGAACGGGGCTCATGCGCGCGGGGCTCCTTCAGCACAGGGCTCGGCGACCTCGATCACGCCGCCGCCCAGGCAGACCTCGCCGTCGTAGAACACCACGGACTGGCCCGGGGTGACGGCGCGCTGCGGTTCGTCGAAGGTCGCCCGGTAGCCGTGCTCGGTCTTCTCCAGGGTGCAGGCCTGGTCGGCCTGGCGGTAGCGCACCTTGGCGGTGAGGCGGCGCGGGCTGGAGAGGTCGACGGGGTTGACCCAGTAGATATCCGAGGCGAGCAGGGCGCGGGAGAACAGCCAGGGGTGGTCGTTGCCCTGGCCGACGATCAGCACGTTGCGCGCCAGGTCCTTGTGCAGCACGTACCAGGGTTCGTCGCCGGCGTTCTTCAGGCCGCCGATACCCAGGCCCTGGCGCTGGCCGATGGTGTGGTACATCAGGCCGACGTGGCGGCCGATCACCTCGCCTTCGGTGGTCTCGATGTCGCCCGGCTGGGCCGGCAGGTACTGCTTGAGGAAGTCGCTGAAGCGGCGCTCACCGATGAAGCAGATGCCGGTCGAGTCCTTCTTCTTGGCCGTGGCCAGGTCGTACTTCTCGGCGATGGCGCGGACCTGCGGCTTCTCCAGTTCGCCGACCGGGAACAGGGTGCGGCCGATCTGCTCGCCGCCGACGGCGTGCAGGAAGTAGCTCTGGTCCTTGTTCGGGTCGAGGCCCTTGAGCAGCTCGCTGCGGCCGTCCACGTCGCGGCGGCGCACGTAGTGGCCGGTGGCAATCAGGTCGGCGCCGAGCGACAGGGCGTAGTCGAGGAAGGCTTTGAACTTGATCTCGCGGTTGCACAGGATGTCCGGGTTCGGCGTGCGCCCGGCCTTGTATTCGGCGAGGAAGTGCTCGAACACGTTGTCCCAGTATTCCGCCGCAAAGTTCGCGGTGTGCAGCTTGATGCCGATGCGATCGCACACGGCCTGGGCGTCGGCCAGGTCGGCCATGGCGGTGCAGTATTCGGTGCCGTCGTCCTCTTCCCAGTTCTTCATGAACAGGCCTTCCACCTGGTAGCCCTGCTCGAGCAGCAGGAGGGCGGAAACGGAAGAGTCGACGCCGCCGGACATGCCGACGATCACTCGGGTATTGGCTGGTTCGCGCATGGGGACTTGGAGAGGCTGACGGCGGAAAGTGGGCGATTCTATCAGGAGCGGGCGGCGTGGGGCGAATAGGCCGGGCCGCGATCGGCCGGATCGCGGATCAGGCTCAGGTCGTGGCGTGCGCCGGCCAGGTAGTCGTCGATGCAGCGTAGTACCAGCTCGCTGCGCCAGCGTTCGGGCTGGGCAGCCAGTTCCTCGCGGGTCAGCCAGCGCGGGCCGATGATGCCGTCGTCCAGCGGCGAGTCCGGCAGGTGGCGCAATGGCCTGGCGGCGAAGCACACGCGCTGGTAGGTGACGCCGTTGCTCGGCGCGGTATAGAGGTAGATGCCGGTGACGGCGGTCAGCTCCACCTGCCAGCCGGTTTCTTCCAGTGTTTCGCGCAAGGCGGCCTCGATCAGACTTTCGTCGGCTTCCAGATGGCCGGCAGGCTGGTTAAATACCGCCTGGCCGTCGGCCAGTTCCTCGACGAGCAGGAAGCGCCCCCGATCCTCGACGACGGTGGCGACTGTGACATGGGGAGTGAAACGCATTGCAGGGAACCTCTACGATTCGGCGGGTAACAGTCTGCTACGACCAGGATCGAAGCAATCTCGGGCCGAGCTGCTAGGATTGAAAGCGCCCTTGGAGGGCGTTTTGTAGCGTCTCTGTAGTTTGACTACAAGAATGGCGCCTAACCAGGATTCAAGCAGTCTAGGCTGTCGCCGGGCTGTCAGTAAATGGCGAAAAGTGCGTGACTTTCTGTAGAAAAACTACAAGAATGCGGCACCTTTCCGAGACCCAGAAGTATCGTCCGTCGCATTACCCGTGTGGCGGATTGTCAGACCACGAAAACAAACGGAGTCCAGCATGGGATACCAGAAGATCCAGGTGCCTGCGAACGGCGAGAAGATCACCGTCAACGCCGACATGTCCCTGAGTGTGCCGAACAACCCGATCATCCCGTTCATCGAGGGTGACGGCATCGGCGTCGATATCAGCCCGGTAATGATCAAGGTCGTCGACGCCGCCGTCGAGAAGGCCTACGCCGGCCAGCGCAAGATCGCCTGGATGGAGGTCTACGCCGGCGAGAAAGCCACCCAGGTCTACGACCAGGACACCTGGCTGCCGAAGGAAACCCTGGACGCCGTCCGCGACTACGTCGTCTCCATCAAGGGCCCGCTGACCACTCCGGTCGGTGGCGGCATCCGCTCGCTGAACGTGGCCCTGCGCCAGGAGCTGGACCTGTATGTCTGCCAGCGCCCGGTGCGCTGGTTCGAAGGCGTGCCGAGCCCGGTGAAGAAGCCGGGTGACGTGGACATGTGCATCTTCCGCGAGAACTCGGAAGACATCTACGCCGGCGTCGAGTGGAAAGCCGGTTCGCCGGAAGCGATCAAGGTCATCAAGTTCCTCACCGAGGAAATGGGCGTCAAGAAGATCCGCTTCACCGAGAACTGCGGCATCGGCATCAAGCCGGTTTCCCTGGAAGGTACCAAGCGTCTGGTGCGCAAGGCCCTGCAGTACGCCGTGGACAACGATCGCAGCTCCGTGACCATCGTCCACAAGGGCAACATCATGAAGTTCACCGAAGGTGCCTTCAAGGAGTGGGGCTACGAAGTGGCGCGTGACGAGTTCGGCGCCGAGTTGCTGGACGGCGGCCCGTGGATGCAGTTCAAAAACCCGAACACCGGCAAGAACATCGTGGTCAAGGACGCCATCGCCGACGCCATGCTGCAGCAGATCCTGCTGCGTCCGGCCGAGTACGACGTGATCGCCACCCTGAACCTGAACGGTGACTACCTGTCCGACGCCCTGGCGGCCGAGGTGGGTGGTATCGGCATTGCGCCGGGCGCCAACCTGTCCGACACCGTGGCCATGTTCGAAGCCACCCACGGTACCGCGCCGAAGTATGCCGGCCTGGACAAGGTCAACCCGGGCTCGGTCATCCTCTCCGCCGAGATGATGCTGCGCCACATGGGCTGGCTGGAAGCGGCCGACCTGATCATCAAGGGCACCAACGGCGCCATCGCCGCGAAGACCGTGACCTACGACTTCGAGCGTCTGATGGACGGTGCCAAGCTGCTGTCCTGCTCGCAGTTCGGCGACGCCATCATCGCCCACATGTAAGGGCGGGTGGAAAGAGCGGCGGTGGTCCTCGGACTGCCGCCGATCCTTCCCGAAGAGTCCGATGCCGGTTGCCGGCATCGGATTTTTTTATGCCCGACGGAATCCGGGATGGTGCTGAATGCCCAATGAAAAGGCTATGTCCCCGTTAGTTGTTGCGCACCTTGTGGGAGCGGATTTATCCGCGAATTTCGCGGCCAAGGCCGCTCCCACAAAAGAGGGATCGGTACAGCAACACTTAACGGGGACATAGCCAATGAAAACGGCGCCCTGGGGCGCCGTTTTCATTCATCAGCCGCGAGGGATCAGCCCTTGTAGCGCTGCAGCACCAGGGTGGCGTTGGTGCCGCCGAAGCCAAAGCTGTTGCTCATCACGGTGTTCAGCTGCACGTCGCGGGTTTCGCGCTGGATTGGCAGGTCGGCCACGTCCGGGTCTAGCTCCTCGATGTTGGCGGAGCCGGCGATGAAGCCGCCCTGCATCATCAGCAGGCAGTAGATCGCCTCGTGCACGCCAGCGGCGCCCAGCGAGTGGCCAGACAGGCTCTTGGTGGAGCTGATGGCCGGCGCCTTGTCGCCGAACACTTCGCGCACCGCGCGGGCCTCGGCGGTATCGCCGACCGGGGTGGAGGTGCCGTGGGTGTTGAGGTAGTCGATCGGCGCGTCGACGGTGGCCAGGGCCTGCTGCATGCAGCGCACGGCGCCTTCGCCGCTGGGCGCGACCATGTCGTAGCCGTCGCTGGTGGCGCCGTAGCCGACGATCTCGGCATAGATGGTGGCGCCGCGCTTGAGCGCGTGCTCCAGCTCCTCGACCACCACCATGCCGCCGCCGCCGGCGATGACGAAGCCGTCACGCTTGGCGTCGTAGGCACGGGAGGCCTTTTCCGGGGTCTCGTTGTACTGGGTGGAGAGGGCGCCCATGGCGTCGAACAGGCAGCTCTGGCTCCAATGCTCTTCCTCGCCGCCACCGGCGAATACCAGGTCCTGCTTGCCCATCTGGATCTGCTCCATCGCGTGGCCGATGCAGTGGGCGCTGGTGGCGCAGGCGGAGGAGATGGAGTAGTTCACGCCCTTGATCTGGAACGGCGTCGCCAGGCAGGCCGAGACGGTGCTGCCCATGGTGCGCGGCACGCGGTACGGGCCGATGCGCTTGACGCCCTTCTCGCGAAGGATGTCGATGGCTTCCATCTGGTTCAGGGTGGAGGCGCCACCGGAGCCGGCGATCAGGCCGATGCGCGGATTGGAGATTTCCTCCAGGCTCAGGCCGGCATCCTTGATCGCGGCCTCCATCGACAGGTAGGCGTAGGCGGCGGCGTTGCCCATGAAGCGCAGCACCTTGCGGTCGATCAGCGCTTCCAGATCGAGGTCGACGGAGCCGGACACCTGGCTGCGCAGGCCCATTTCGGCGTATTCCGGGTTGAAGCGGATGCCCGCCTTGCCGGCGCGCAGGCTGGCGGAAACGGTGTCCTTGTCATTGCCCAGGCAGGAAACGATGCCCAGGCCGGTGATCACGACGCGACGCATGCGGAAATGTCCTTCAGAAGCTGTCGGTAGAGGTGAACAGGCCGACGCGGAGGCCTTCGGCACTGTAGATTTCGCGACCATCGACGCTGACGCCGCCGTCGGCGATGCCGAGGATCAGCGAGCGGCTGATGGTTCGTTTGATATGGATGGTGTAGGTGAGTTTCTTCGCGGTGGGCAGTACCTGACCGAAGAACTTCACTTCGCCCGAGCCCAGGGCGCGGCCACGGCCGGGGTTGCCCTGCCAGCCGAGGTAGAAGCCGACCAGCTGCCACATGGCGTCGAGGCCCAGGCAGCCCGGCATGACCGGGTCGCCCTCGAAGTGGCAGGCGAAGAACCAGAGATCCGGGTTGATATCGAGTTCGGCGACGATCTCGCCCTTGCCGTATTTGCCGCCGGTGTCGCTGATATGAGCGATGCGATCGATCATCAGCATGTTGGGGGCGGGCAACTGCGCATTGCCCGGGCCAAACAGCTCGCCGCGGCTGCAGGCGAGCAATTCTTCCCGGGAATAGGCGTTTTGCTTGGTCATGCGAACTCCTCAATGGTCCCCCGGACGGGGCTTAAAGCTGTGCCGCTTCTGTTCTTGTGTAGCGGCAGACTAGTCATAGACTGTTGCGTCATGGTGAAAGTCACAGCCCAGTGTGTACACCTGTATACCGGCATAACTTGTCACAGATCATGACCGCGGGTGCAAAAAGTCTAGTCCTCCTGATGCGGCTGGTTGCGCCGGATCAGCCAGCGCGTCAGGGCGCGCTCCAGATCGGCGCGTTTGAAGGGCTTGGCCAGGTAGTCGTTCATGCCCGCCTGGAGGCAGGCTTCGCGGTCGCCCTGCAGCGCGTTGGCGGTGAGGGCGATGATCGGTGTGTTGCAGTGCGGCGACTGGCGGCGGATCTGCCGGGTCGCCTCGTAGCCATCCATGATCGGCAGGCGGCAATCCATCAGCACCGCGACGAAACGCTGGGGGTCGAAGCGCTGCACGGCCTGGGCGCCATCGCCGACCAACTCTACCCGGTAGCCCAGGCTGCGTAGCATGGCCTCGATCACGGTCTGATTGACCGGATTGTCTTCCACCAGCAGCACCTCCAGGCCTTCGCCGGAGCTGTCGTCGCTCTGTATCCGCGGCGTTTCGAGAGTGCTGCGCATGTTGAAGGGCAGGGGAATCTCGAGGGTGAATACCGAGCCGATGCCTTCCTCGCTGCTGGCGTGAAGGGTGCCGCCCATGCGCTCGGCCAGGGTGCGGGCGATCGACAGGCCCAGCCCGGTTCCGCCGTAGCGGCGGGAAATCGAACTGTCGGCCTGCTGGAAGGCATCGAACATGTGCTCCAGACGCTGCGGGGCGATGCCGATACCGCTGTCGCGCACCGCGCAGGTGAACCAGAGGATGTCGTTGTCCAGCGGCTGCCAGTGGGTCTCGATGCGGATGCCACCTTCCTCGGTGAACTTCAGCGCATTGCCGAGCAGGTTGACCAGGATCTGGCGGATACGGGTGGGGTCGCCCTGGACCTCGAATGCCTCCAGGCCCGGCGGCTTCTCCAGGCGCAGGTAGAGGCCGCGTTGCTGGGCGCTGTGCTGGAAGACCTGGATCGAGTCCTGCAGCAGTTCCTTGAGGTTGAACGGGATGCGCTCCAGTTCGAGAGCGCCGCGCTCGATCCGGGAGAAGTCGAGAATGTCGTTGATGACCTTGAGCAGGTGTTCGGTGGATTCGATGGCCAGCGCCGCGTATTCCGCTTGCTCGTGGTTCATCTCGGTGGTTTCCAGCAACTGCAGCATGCCCAGCACGCCGTTCATCGGCGTGCGCAGTTCGTGACTCATCATCGCCAGGAAGTCCGACTTGGCGCGGTTGGCCTGCTCGGCTTCCTCGCGGGCCTGGATCAGCTGCTGCATGGCCTCGCGCTGCTCGCGGCTGGCGCTTTCCAGTTCCTCGGCGAGGTTGTTGATATGCCGGGCGAGGCCGCCCAGTTCGCTGGTGTCGGTCTCCGGTAGAGTGGTTCGGTAGTCGCCGGCCTTGATCGCCTCCACCGCCTTGCCCATCTCGCTGATCGGCTGGGACAGGCGCCGGGCCAGCTGGCGGGCGAGGAAGAAGGTCAGCAGCAGCGCGAACAGCGCCAGTATCGTGGCCTTGAGCAGAATCGCCTGCTGGCGGCTGGTGAAGGTCTCGTCGGACATGCCGACCACCACCCGACCCAGGTATTCGTCGGCGCCCGAGGCTTTCTCCCGGCGGACGGAGGCGTGGAAGATGTCCACCTGCGAGGCGGCCGGGTCCTTGTGCTGTTCGACGTAGACCAGAATGGTCTCGGCCTTGTCGCGCACTTCCAGGAAGCGGACGCTGGGCGTCTGCAGGGTGGCGCGCAGCAGGCTTTCCAGGGCCTGGGTGTCGCCGGCGGCGACGCCATGCACCACGGCCGGTGCCAACTGGTTGGCCATCAGCTGGCCGGACTGGTTGATCTCCTGGCGCAGGTCTTCCAGGCGCGAATAGGTGAAGAAGCCGGTCAGCAACAGAGTGAGCAGCAGCGCCGGGCCTACGCTGATCAGCTGGGTACGGGTATGGATGTCCCAGTTCCAGCCGAACATCAGCGGGTTTCGCTCTCTGGCCGGCGGGACAGCGGGGAGCGCGCGGCCAGGCATTGCGGGAGTTGCGGATGGCAGAACGGAACGGTGTGCACGGAACGGCCTTGTTCTCTGGCAGGACAGCCGCATGTTAACCGAGAAGCCAGGCTTTGCCAGCGCTTGCTGTGGCGTGGGACTGGCCGGTCGGCCGAGGCTCCATGATAATGAGGCATCCGCCATCGACAGATGGCCCGCTGTGGAATTCCTATGACCGAGCAACAACCCGTTGCAGTACTGGGCGGCGGCAGCTTCGGCACCGCCATTGCCAACCTCCTGGCCGCCAACGGCCAGCGCGTCCTGCAGTGGATGCGCGACCCCGAACAGGCCGAGGCCATGCGCACCCGGCGCGAGAACCCGCGATACCTGAAGGGCATCAAGCTGTTGCCCGGTGTCGAGCCGGTGACCGACCTGCCGACCACCCTGGCCGCCTGCGAGCTGGTGTTCGTCGCGATTCCCTCGTCGGCCCTGCGCAACGTGCTGCAGCCGGTGGCCGGCACTCTGGCCGGCAAGCTGCTGGTGAGCACCACCAAGGGCATCGAGGCCGACGGCTTCAAGCTGATGAGCCAGATTCTCGCCGAGGTGGCGCCCCAGGCGCGCATCGGAGTGTTGTCCGGGCCGAACCTGGCGCGTGAGATCGCCGAGCACGCGCTGACCGCCACGGTGATCGCCAGTGAGGACGAGGAACTCTGCCAGCGCGTGCAGGACGCGCTGCACGGTCGCACCTTCCGCGTCTACGCCAGCCGCGACAGCTTCGGCGTGGAGCTGGGCGGTGCCCTGAAGAACGTCTACGCCATCATCGCCGGCATGGCTGCCGCCCTGGGCATGGGCGAGAACACCAAGAGCATGCTGATCACCCGTGCGCTGGCGGAAATGACCCGCTTCGCCGTCACCCTCGGCGCCAATCCCATGACCTTCCTCGGCCTGGCCGGGGTCGGCGACCTGATCGTCACCTGTTCCTCGCCCAAGAGCCGCAACTACCAGGTGGGGCATGCCCTGGGCGAGGGCCTGTCGCTGGAGGACGCGGTGGCGCGCCTGGGCGAGGTGGCCGAGGGCGTCAATACCCTCAAAGTCTTGAAGAACAAGGCGGAGGAGTTGCAGGTCTACATGCCGTTGGTCGCCGGTCTGCATGCCATCCTGTTCGAGGGGCGCACCCTGGAGCAGGTGATCCAGGGGCTGATGCGCGGCGAGCCCAAGACGGATGTGGACTTCATTTCACCCAGCGGTTTCTGATCTAACGGATTCTGAGAAAGGAGAGCACCATGAGCGAACCGAGCAAGGAACTTGAGCGCGAATCCATCGCCCTGCGGATTCTGTGGATGGTGATCTTCACCATCGTCTGGCAACTGGCCGAGATCGTGCTCGGTGGCGTGGTCCTGCTGCAGCTGGGCTACCGCCTGTTCTACGGCGCGCCCAACAGCGGGCTGCAGTCGTTCGGCGACAGCCTGAGCCAGTACCTGCAGCAGATCGGCCGCTTCGGCACCTTCAACACCGAGGAGAAGCCCTGGCCCTTCGCCGACTGGCCGACCCCGCGTGCGCCGGAAGACAACGAGCCGCACTCCATCCCGCCGGCACCGCACCCGGTACGCGACGAAGAACCCAAGCTGTGACCCTCTGGCTGCTGCGCCACGGCGAGGCCGAACCGCGTGCGCGCAGCGACGCGGAGCGCGCCCTCACCGAGCGCGGCCGCAAGGAAGTGCGCAGAAGCGCCGAGCATCTGCGGGGGCGGCCTCTGCAGCACATCCTGGTCAGCCCCTACCTGCGTGCCCGGCAGACCGCCGAGATCGTGCGCGAGACCCTCGGCTTGGCGCTGCCGTTGATCACGGCGGACTGGGCTACGCCCGACGATCCGCCGCGCGCGGCCGCCAGCCATCTGGACGACTATCCCGGCGAATGCCTGCTGGTCAGCCACAACCCTTTGCTCGGCAGTCTCTCCGGCCTGCTGATCCACGGCCATCTGCAGCAGCCCCTGGGCCTGCACACCGCCAGCCTGGTGGTGCTCGAGGGCGATGTCGTCCCCGGCCTGATGCAGCTTTCCGCCCTTCATCACCCCTGATGCGTATCCGTTGACGCCGCCCCGGCCTCGGGGCGGCGGTGCGCTCCTGTAACATTTCTTCACTTGCGACGCCTCCTGACGCGTGGAATATTCAACCAAGCAAGTGCTTGGTTGCTCCCTGTGACAAAAACAAAAAACAAGGAGGCCCCGTGGCCAGTGCAGTCCGTTTGCCGCTCGAGGTGTTTTTCGAGCGTGAGTCGCGTCACCCGAACAAGACCTACCTGATCCAGCCGCTGGGCGGCGGGCAGCTGGAGCAGCTCACCTGGGCCGAGGTCGGCGAGCAGGCGCGGCGCACCGCCAGCTGGCTGCGCAGCCTGGAGCTGGAGCCGGGCAGCAGGATCGCGATCATCTCGAAGAACTGTGCCCACTGGATCGTCACCGACCTGGCCATCTGGATGGCGGGGCACGTCTCGGTGCCGCTCTATCCCAACCTCACCGCGGAGTCGGTGCGCCAGGTGCTGGAGCACGCCGAGGCCCGGGTCGCCTTCATCGGCAAGCTGGACGACTGGCCGGCCATGGCCCCCGGCGTGCCGGAGAGCGTGACCACCGTGGCGCTGCCGCTGCACGCCGACGGCAGCTTCGACCGGCTGTGGAGCGACCTGCAGTCCTGCTTGCCGATCCAGGACACGCCACGCAACCATCCCGATCATCTCGCCACCATCATCTATACCTCCGGCACCACCGGCATGCCCAAGGGCGTGATGCACAACTTCGGCAATTTCGGCTTCACCGCCGGCCACGCCACGGAGCTGTTCGGTGTCAACGAGAGCGACCGCGCCTTGTCCTACCTGCCGCTGTGCCACGTGGCCGAGCGAATGTTCGTCGAGCTCAACTCCCTGTACAGCGGCATGACCGTGTTCTTCGCCGAGAGCCTGGATACCTTCGTCGACGACCTGCGCCGTGCCCGGCCCACGGTGTTCTTCGGCGTGCCGCGGATCTGGACCAAGTTCCAGATGGGCGTGTACGCGCAGATGCCGGCAAAGAAGCTGGATTTCCTCCTGTCCATCCCGCTGCTCGGCCGCCTGGTCGGGCGCAAGGTGCTCCGTGGCCTGGGACTGGACGCCGTGCGCTACGCGCTGTCCGGCGCCGCGCCGGTGCCGGATGCGCTGCTGGCCTGGTACCGCCGCCTGGGGCTGGAGCTGCAGGAGGTCTACGGCATGACGGAAAACTGCGGCTACTCCCACGTCTGCCGCCCCGGCCGCTTCAAGAAGGGCTGGATCGGCCAGAACAACCCCGGTGTCGAGGTCCGTATCAGCGAGGAGGGCGAGGTGCTGGTGCGCAGTGGCTCGACCATGCAGGGCTACTACAAGGAGCCGGGCAAGACCGCCGAGGCGATGACCGAGGACGGCTTCCTGCGCACCGGCGACAAGGGTGAGCAGGACGCCGAGGGCAACCTGCGCCTGACCGGGCGGATCAAGGAAATCTTCAAGACCAGCAAGGGCAAGTACGTGGCGCCGGCGCCGATCGAGAACCGCCTGGCCGTGCACACCCACATCGAGCAGGTCTGCGTGGTGGGCGACGGCCTGCCGCAGCCGCTGGCGTTGTGCGTGCTGTCCGAGGTGGCACGGAGGGAGTCGCGCGAGCAGCTGGAGAGCAGCCTGCGGCGTCTGCTGGCGGAAACCAACCAGGTACTGGACAAGCATGAGCAGCTCAACGGGCTGGTGCTGGTGCCGGAGGTCTGGGCGGTGGACAACGGCTTCCTGACCCCGACCCTGAAAATCAAGCGGGCGTCGGTGGAAAACGCCTACGGCGCGCACTTCGACACCTGGGGCCAGGGCCGCGGCGAAGTGGTCTGGCATCGCTAGCCGGCCGGGTTTTCACCGAACCGGCTGCACGAGCGGGAGCCCCTAGGGGCTCCCGTTGCGTTACGGGCGGAACACCTCGTCGAGCAGTTGCCGCATATCGGCCCAGGAGCGCTCGTCGGCCTCCTTCTGGTAGCCGAGGTCGAGGCCGTGGCCCTTGTGCGCGTCGGCGTCCGGGTTGCTGAAGCCGTGCTTGGCGCCGGGCAGCTCGACGAAGCGGTAGTCGGCGCCGGCCTTGTCCATCTCGGCCTTGAAGTCGGCGACCTGCTGCGGCGTGATGAAGCTGTCGGCGGCGCCGTGTTCCACCAGCACCCTGGCCTTGACGCTGCCCGGCGTGGCCGGGGTATCGGTGACCAGCGCGCCGTGGAAGCTCACCACCGCCGCCAACGGCATGCCCTGGCGGGCCATGTCCAGCACGATCCGGCCTCCGAAGCAGTAGCCGATCGCGGCCAGGCGCTGCGCGTCGGTCTGCGGCTGGGCCTTGAGCAGTTCGAGGCCGGCCTGGAAACGCGCCCTCGGCGTCTGCGGGTCGGCCATCACCGCCTTCATGAAGGCGCCGGCGTCCTCCGGGTGCTGGGTGTTTTTGCCTTCGCCGTACATGTCGACGGCCAGGGCGCTGTAGCCGAGTGCGGCGAGGTCGCGGGCGCGGCGCTTGGCGTAGTCGTTCAGCCCCCACCATTCATGCACCACGATGACCCCGGGGCGCGGGCCTTCGATGGCGTCGTCCCAGGCGTGGTAGCCGATCAGCCGGGTGCCGTCGGCGGTGGTGTAGGGCATCTCGCGGATCTGCACCTCGGCGAGGGCGAGGGGGCTGCACAACAGCAGGGCAAGCAATAGATGACGCATGACAAATCTCCTGGCGGGTGATGGAGGGTCGAGGCAGCTTAGCGGCCCGCGTCCGAAATGGCCCGCAGCTGGTTGATCGCTTCCGCTTCCACGCAGCCCTGGTCATCGCCTTCCACGAAGGCCGCGCAACTCGCCGTGGCGCTGCGGTATACCGCGATCACGCTGCCCGGACCGCCACCGGTGTGCCCGTGTGTGTACAGCCCGCACGTCGTCGGCCCCTGCATCAGGCCCAGGCCGTAGCCGGGCGCGGCCCAGGGGCGGCCCGGCAGAGGTCCGCCAAGCAGGTGCGGCGTTTGCATCTCGTCGAGCAGACGGGGCGGGAGATAGTCGCCACCCAGCAGGCGATCCAGCAGCAGGGCTGCCTGATCCAGTGGGCCGACCAGCAGGCCATGGTAGACCCAGGCCGGGTCGTAGCCGGCGGGCGCTCCCGCGCTCCAGTCGGCCCGCGTGCGTGCCAGGCGCGCACGAGACACGTCCAGCGGCGCCAGCACGCGCCGGCTCAGCGCTTCGTCCAGCGGGAGATCGGTCAGCCGTTCGATCAGCCGGGCGACATACAGATAGCCGACATTCGAGTAGCGCCATCCGGCTCCCGGCGTGTAGCGCAACCGAGTGGCGTCCAGGCGGTGCAGCATCTCCTCGGTCGGCCAGGGTGTTTCCTGTCGCGCGACGGCGGTGCGGTAGTCGGCGAGTTCGCCATAGTCCGCCAGGCCCGCCTCGTGGCGCAGCAGCTGGCGTAGGGTGAAGGGGCCTTCGGCCACCTGGTCGTCCAGCGCGACCAGGCCGTCCCGCACCAGCGACAGGGCGGCGGCCGAGAGCACGGTCTTGCCGAAGCTCCACCAGGGCAGAAGCTCGTCGGACGGGGCGGGCGTCAGCAGGGAGCCGTTGCGAACCAGGCAGAAACGCATCGTTCGACCCCGAGCCTCAAGGTGCCGGCGGTTTGTTCGGGCCCGGCGGGGTGATGCCCATCGAGACGTAGATGCTGGTGAACCGATCCATGCCCATGTCCGCCGGCTTGACCCATTCCACGGGCACGTAGAGCAGGCCGCCGCCCACCGGCACCGGTGCGGTGGGCACCAGGATGGCGAAATAGGCGCGGCCGTCGATCTCGACCGGCTGCGGGTTGGGCAGCAGCGCCAGCACGGCCGTGCCGTCGCCGCCGAAGAAGCACCAGACCGGGCTCATCGCCCCGACGTCGGCGTTTTCCTGCTGGTCGAGCAGGCCGACGAAGCGGTCGGCCAGGCCGTACAGGTTGCCGAGCAGGGGGATGCGCCGCAGGGTGCGGTCGAACAGGCGCTGCAGCGGGCCCTTCAGGCCGAGCTGGACGGCCAGGCCGAGCGGGTAGAGTGCCACCACCAGCGCGACGGTGCCGAGCAGCCAGGCCAGTTCCTGGCTGCTGACGAAGGGCTGGCCGAGCCCGGCGAACAGCTTGCCGACGGTGCTGGAGGGGCCGATCAGGCGGTTGAGCAGGCTCACCACCCAGCCCAGCAGGGCCAACGACAGGGCCAGCGGCAACAGGGCGAGCAGGCCGGCCAGCCAGGTGGCGAAAAGGGAGTGGAAGCTGCGTTTGAACATGGCGTGGGTCCGTGGCGAGGGCGCCCCAAGGCTAACAAGTCCC
>NZ_JAOEEE010000026.1:0-73512 GCF_029837675.1 Pseudomonas sp. GD04015
AGGTACCAGCGCCAGTCCTGCTCGCCCACCTCGCCCATGAACTGGCGGTATTCGGCGCGCTTCACCGCCAGGTAGACGCCCAGGAACTCGGCGCCGAAGGCCTCACGCGCCCAGTCGGAGCGCTCCAGGGCGCGCAGCGAGGCCAGCCAGTCGGTAGGCAGGTGTTCGGTGGCCTGGGCATAGCCGTTGCCCTCCACCGGCGCGCCGGGATCGAGGCGCTCACGGATGCCGCGGTGGATGCCGGCGAGGATGGCCGCGGCGGCCAGGTAGGGGTTGGCGTCGGCGCCGCAGATGCGGTGCTCGACATGCCGGGTCGGTGCCGGGCCGCCCGGCACGCGCAGCGATACGGTGCGGTTGTCCACGCCCCAGGTCGGCGCCAGCGGCGCGTAGCTGTTGGCCTGGAAGCGCCGGTAGGAGTTGGCGTTGGGGCAGAACAGCAGCAGCGAGTCGAGCAGGCTGGCGAGCATGCCGCCGACCGCCTGGCGCAGCAGCGGGCTGCCCTCCTTCGCCTCGCTGGCGAACAGGTTGTCGCCCTGCCCGTCCGCCAGGCTCACGTGCATGTGCATGCCGGTGCCGGCCAGATGGTCGAACGGCTTGGCCATGAAGCAGGCCTGCATGCCGTGCCGGTGCGCCACGCCCTTGACCAGGCGCTTGTAGCGCACGGCCTGGTCCATGGCCTGCAGCGCGTCGCCGTGCTCCAGGGTGATCTCCACCTGGCCCGGCGCGTATTCCGAGATCGCCGTGCGCGCCGGGATGCCCTGGGCCTTGCAGGCGGCGTAGAGGTCGGCGAGGAAGGGTTCGATCTGTTCCAGCTCACGCAGGCCGTACACCTGGGTGCTGCGCGGGCGGCCGCCGTCGGCGTCCAGCGCCGGTTGCGGGCGACCCTGGGCGTCGCGCTGCTGGTCGAGCAGGTAGAACTCCAGTTCGCAGGCCATCACCGGGTGGTAACCGTCGGCCTTCAGCCCGTCGATCACCCGCACCAGCAGGTGGCGCGGGTCGGCGACCGTGGCCGGCATACCCTCGGTGGGGTGCAGGCTGACCTGCACCGCGGCGGTGGGGATGCGCCGCCAGGGCATGCGCTGCAGGCTGCCGGACAGCGGGTAGGCGCGGCAGTCGATATCACCCACCTCCCAGACCAGGCCGGAGTCTTCCACGTCCTCGCCATGCAGGGTCAGGCCGAGCATGGTGCTGGGCAACGGCCGGCCGCTCTCGTACAGCGCCGGCAGCTCCTCGCGGTGCAGCAGCTTGCCGCGCGGCACGCCGTTGGCGTCGAGGACAAAGAGTTCGAACAGTTCGATATCGGGGTTGGCTTCGAGGAAGGCCTGGGCCTCCTCGAGGGGGGCGAATCGCATGGAGCCTCGCTTTGCGCCAGGGGGCGCTCTGTCTGGAATGACGGCAGACAAGAAGTCGGATGGCGGCCGCGTGCATGGCGCGGCCACGTTGTTCAGACGATAGCGGGGCGGGCGTCCGGTGGCCGGGCGTGGCGACAGTGCCAGAGCGCCCAGAAGGCCAGGATCTCGGGGAGCAGCACGTCGGTGCCGACGGCCCTGAGCAGGCGCGGGCGGAGGCAACGACGGGAATGGAGGCGGGACAAGCTCATGGCGGTGAGACTCGCATGGCCGCGAGCCGCGGTTAAATCGGATTTTCTACACACTCAGTTCAGCGCCGGCTAAACAATCCGCGGCGCCCACTGAAACGACAACCGCCCCGTGAGGGGCGGTTGCCTGAGCGTGGCCGTCAGCCACGCTCCAGATCACGCTGCCGGGTGAAGAACTCCTCCTCCAGCAGCGAATCGGTGGATTCCGTCTCGGCGGTCTCGGCGATGCGGCCGGTGGAAACGCCCCTGGCCTCCAGGCGGCCGGCCAGGTGTTCCAGGGCGTGGCGCATCTTCTCGGCAGCGCCGTCGATGGCCGCCCCCACGGCGTCGGCCTTGTGGCTCACGGAGAGGGGCTGGTGACCCTTCAGCCGGGCCTCGATCTGGCAGCGCTTGTCGTCGCTGCCGGATTTCTGCGCGTTCTCGTCGCTGATGTGCACGACCACCCGGGTCAGCATCTCGTCGAAGTGTTCCAGCCGGTCCGCCATCTCGGCGCTGACCCATTCCTGAAGCCTGGCGCTACCTTCGATCTGGTTCGTGTGAACTTGAACTTGCATAGGGCTTCCTCGCTTTCCTGAGGTCGGCGGCTGCAAGGTCCGGGCGGGTTAAGCGTCTCCTCTGTGGCTGCCTGCCCGGTATCGCGCGTCGCCGTCGACGCGCTCCCCCACCATGCCGCACAACCGAAAACGGACCGGGACGATCCCGGTCCGGATGAATCGCTGTGCCCAGTCTTACTACACCCGCCCGGCCGGAGCAAACCCGATCCGCCGGGGAGTGTTTCATCTGGTTGCATCGGTCGGGAGACCAGGGGGTTGTACGAAAAGTCGGCCGAGCGAAGGTGAGGCTAGGCAAAAACCGGTGAGGAAGCGGAGTGTACGAGTGGTACATGAGCATTCCGAACCGATTTTTAACAACGCATCGCCGAGCGCAGGCACTTTTCGTACAACACCTAGCGCAGGCCATCCAGGGCCTGGCGGCTGCGCTCGAACCAGCCCAGCAGGTAGTCGGCCAGCGCCCGCGTGCGGCGCGGCAGGCCGCCCTGCCAGGGGTGGACGAGGAATACCGGCGTGCTGCGCGTCTGGTAGTCGCGCAGCAGCCAGACCAGGCGGCCGTCGGCCAGTTCCTCCTGGACCATGTAGGACGGCAGGCGGGCCACCCCGGCGCCGCTCAGCGCCGCCTTCTTCAGCAGGCTGTAGTGGTTGCTGGCCAGCTGGCCGGACACCCGCACCCGCTCCAGCTGGTGCTGGCGGTGGTACAGCCATTCCTCGAAGCCGCTGTAGTGGGTGTTGAGCAGGCAGTTGTGCCCGGCCAGCTCGGCCGGCGTGCGCGGCACCGGCTGGCGCGCCAGATAGCCCGGCGCCGCGCAGGTGATCTCCTGCAGGGCGAACAGCGGCCGGGCCACCAGACGCTCGTCCGGCTGCTGGCTGGAGCGGATGGCCAGGTCGAAGCCCTCGGCCAGCAGGTCGCGATAGGCGTTGGCCAGATCCAACTCGACCCGCACCTGCGGGTGGCGGCTGGCGAAGTCCAGCAGCAGCCCGTCGAAGAAGGTCTCGCCGAGGGACACCGGCACGGTCAGCCGCACCGTGCCGCTGACCTCTTCCTGCAGGCCGCGCACCACCTGGCGCGCGCGCTGGGCCTGGGCCTGCAGCGCCTGCGCCTCGGGCAGCAGCGCGGCGCCGGCGGCGGTCAGGTGCAGGCGCCGGGTGGTGCGGTGCAGCAACTGGCTGCCGAGGCCGCGCTCCAGGGCGCTGATGCGCTTGGACAGCTGGCCCTTGCTGCAGCCCAGGCGCTCGGCGGCGGCGGTGAAGCTGCCGGCCTCCATCAGCAGGGCGAAGGCGGCCAGGTCTTCCAGATCGCTCATGGTGGGCTCTCATTGTTTCCTTTTGAGAACCAAAGGTTTCACGTTGCCTGGATTATTGGCAACAGAACCTCGCCTAAGCTGGTCCCCGTCATCCACCCACACGGGAGTTTCACCATGAAGATCATCCTCATCGGCGCCAGCGGTACCATCGGCCGTGCCATCGACCACGAGCTGAAGGACCGCCACCAGATCATCCGCGTCGGCCGCACCAGCGGCGAGCTGCAGGTCGACATCGCCGACCCCGACTCCATCCGCCGCCTGTTCGAGCGCACCGGCCGCTTCGATGCGCTGATCAGCGCCGCCGGCAACGGCCACTTCGGCCCGCTGGAGGAACTGACCGCCAAGGAGTTCGCCGTTGGCCTGGACGACAAGCTGATGGGCCAGGTCAACCTGGTGCTGATCGGCCGCGAGTTCGCCAACGACGGCGCCTCCTTCACCCTCACCTCCGGCGTGCTCAGCGAGGACCCGATCCGCCACGGCAGCGCCCTGAGCATGGCCAACGCGGCGGTAGACGGCTTCGTCCGCGGGGCCGCCATCGAGCTGCCACGCGGCCTGCGCATCAACAGCGTCAGCCCGACCGTGCTGGAAGAGTCGCTGCCCGCCTACGGCGCCTACTTCCGTGGCTTCAGGGCGGTGCCGGCGGCCACCGTGGCGCTGGCCTACGCCAAGAGCGCCGAGGGCCGGCAGACCGGGCAGGTGTATCGCGTATTGTGACCGGGGCGGTTGCCTGGGCGAGCCGACGGTGGCACGGTGGGGGCCTGTTCCAGCTGCCAAGGACGTCCGCCATGCCCCGCATCCATCCCCTCCCCGCCCTGCTCCTCGCCGGCCTGCTGGCCGGCTGCGCCTCCTCCCCGGACCAGGACGGCCCGGCCGCCGCCAAGGGCGACGGCCGCTGCGACGCAGAGGCGGTGCAGCATCTGGTGGACAAGCGCATCACCACCGAGATGGCCGAGGAGGCCCGCGTGGAATCCGGCGCCGAGCACCTGCGCGTGACCGCGCCCAACCAGGCGGTCACCCTGGAGTACAACCCGCGGCGCCTGAACATCGACATCGACGAGGACGACACCATCATCCGCCTGAGCTGCGGCTGATGCGCGCCCTGCTCTGCGGCCTGCTCGGCCTCTGCATCGCCGGCCAGGCCATGGCCCTGGGCCGGGAAGTCGGCTACGACGAGGCCCGCGAGCGCTTCGCCAACCTGCGCCAGGTGATCGAATGCGGCACCTGGGAACAGGGCGAGCAGTTCAACGAACTGCGCCTGCTGCGCTTCACGATGTACGCCCAGGACCTGATCTTCGTCGACCGCGTCACCCCCGACCACGCCGGCGAAACCTGGCAAGTCGAGCGGGGCTACGGCTTCGCCGAGGTCAACAACGACCACGCCGAGCTGAGCTTCTCCCGCCTCGCCTGTTCCAGCGATGGCGGCTCGCAGTTGCAGATCGAGGGGCAGGTCGAGAACGGCCACGACCAGAGCCAGTGGAACGTCCGCATCGAACTGGACCTGGACAGCGGCGCCTACCGCTACGACGCCAGCGCGGTGGAGTAGCGCTCCACCCGCATCTCCATGTGCCGCACCAGGCCGCCGCTCACCAGTCGCCCGAGCAACTGCAGGGGCGGCAACCGCAAGTGCGCCTCCAGCGCCTGCTCGGACGTCCAGTACCCTCTCAGTCGCCAGGCGTCGCCGGCCGACTCGCGCAACAGTTCGCAGCCGAGGCAGGCCGCATCGCCACGGGCCAGCGCCTGAAGCTCGCGCAGGCAACGGCCCAGCTCCTCGCCGGCACCCTCCCGGGCCTGGAAGCGGGCAAGGCTGGTGACCGCCGCGGCTCCGCCCGGCCATGACCAGGCTGGCTGCCCGGCGGCGCGTCGTCTCTCTGCAATCGATGCCATGGCATGCTTCTCCTTGAACGGGCGCCCTCGACGTTGCAGAGCATGGCGCCCGCAGCACCGGTCGCGTTAGCCGGAAACTGCGCGCCGATTGCACGATCCTGCCGATGCTCCGACTCCCCTAGCCGGTTGCACGGGCGGCCCGGAAGCTGCACTCTGCCGCCACCCACGAACCGCCGAGACCGGTCTTGAGAAGCCTGCTGACCACCCTGTTGATGCTCGCCCTGCTCCCAGCATACGGGGCGGACTGGCAGGTCTACACCCACAGCCTGGGCAATCAGGCCCACGTCGTCGACGGTACCCTGCACGGCGTTCCCCATGCGGGCAAGCGCGCCTTCCACGTCGAGCTGGTACGCGAGCTGCTGAAGGAAGTGGGGTTGCCCGACGAGATGGTCGAGGTGCCGCTGGCGCGCGGCCTCCTGCTGGTGCAGTCGCGCCCCCGCGTGGTGCTGTTCAACCTCAGCCGCGCGCCGGATCGCGAGCACCTGGTGCACTGGGTCGGCCCCACCCTGGAAGAGACCGACTACCTGTACGAACTGAAGACGCAGCCGACCGGCATCCGCGAGATAGGCGACGCCGCGGGGCTGACGGTGTGCGTGCTCAACGGCAGCTCGCACGACCGCCTGCTCGGCGAGCGCGGTTTCACCCGGTTGCGCCGCGCCAATTCCTATGCCGGCTGCTTCCGCATGCTGGCCGCCGGCCGGGTGCGGCTGGTGGCCTCCGCCGACAGCGACCTGGCGAGCAAGCTGGCGGACGCCGGGGTGGGCGTCGACGAGGTGACGCCGAACGCGGTGTCGCTGGGCCAGGACCGGGGCTACATCGCCCTGTCGCGGCAGACCTCGGCGGAGGACGTGCAACGCTGGCGCGACGCACTGGAGCGCCTGAAGGGGGATGGACGCTACCAGCGGCTGCATGGCGCATTCGCCCACTGAGGCGATCTGCACAAAACTGCGGGCGCCTTGCCCATTCCTGCCGATATCGCCGCCGGGGCGGGATTTCCCCCGCTACGCGGATTAAGCTGCGGGCAACCGGAGACCCGCCATGCCAGCACCCGTTACCGAGCCCCATGTGGAAACCCAGCGCCAGGAACTGGCCAGGCTGATTGCCCAGTTCTGCCCCGCGGACGGCGTCGTCGAGACGGCCGTGCCCAACCTGGCGCTGTTCCGCGCCGCCGAGCCCTCGCCCATCACCCACACCCTGTACCGCCCCGCCCTGTGCATCATGGCCCAAGGCCAGAAGAAGGTGCGCCTGGAAGACGAGGTCTACTGCTACGACCCGCTGCACTACCTGGTGACCTCGGTCCCCCTGCCGGTCAAGGGCGAGGTCACTCTGGCCTCGCCGGAGGCGCCCTACCTCAGCCTGCGCCTGGACATCGCCCCCGGCGAGCTGGGCAGCCTGCTGGCCTCCGCCGGCCCGCTCGGGGTGCCCAACCGCAGCGGTGGCCGCGGCCTGCACGTCGACCCCATCGACGCCCCGTTGCTGGACGCCGTCCTGCGTCTGCTGCGCCTGCTGGAAACCCCGCGCGACATCGCCATGCTCGCCCCGCTGGTGCAGCGGGAAATCCTCTATCGCCTGCTGCAGAGCCCCCAGGGCCAGCTGCTGCGCGACATCGCCACCGCCGACAGCCAGGCGCACCGGGTCAACCGCGCCATCGAATGGCTGAACCGCCACTTCGACGAACCGCTGCGCATCGACGAACTGGCCCGGGTCGCTAACCTCAGTACCTCCACCCTGCACCACCGCTTCAAGGCGGTCACCGCCATGAGCCCGCTGCAGTACCAGAAGCAGCTGCGCCTGCAGGAAGCGCGGCGGCTGATGCTGTGCGAGAACCTGGACGTATCCAGCGCCGGCTACAAGGTCGGCTACGAGAGCCCGTCCCAGTTCAGCCGCGAATACAGCCGCCTGTTCGGCGAACCGCCGGTACGCGACCTGGCGCGGCTGCGCGCGGGCTGACTACCACTCCAGCTCGATGCGGCTCTCGAAGCGGCGCGGCTCGCCGCTCAGCGGGTCGGTGAAGGCCAGGCTGTGGGCGAGCAGCTTGAGCGGCCGCGCGAAGTCGTCCACGCCCTTCTCGTCGACGAGTTCGGGGTAGAAGGTGTCGTTGAGGATCGGCGCGCCCAGGGCGGCCATGTGCACGCGCAACTGGTGCTGCTTGCCGGTGACCGGGAACAGCCGGTAGCGCCACAGGTCGCCGCGCCGCTCCAGCACTTCCAGCAGGGTCTCGCTGTTCGGCTCGCCCGCCACTTCGCGCATGCGGAAGAACGGCTCGCCCTTCTCCAGGCGGCTGTGCCGGCGCAGGGGGAATTCGTGCTGCGGCAGGGCCGGGGCGATGGCCTGGTAGCGCTTGTCGATGCGTTTCTCGCGGAACAGCGCCTGGTAGGCGCCGCGGCTGGCCGGGTCGGCGGAGAACAGCACCAGCCCGGCGGTGTGCCGGTCGATGCGGTGCAGCGGCGCCAGGTGCGGATTGCCGGTGTCGCGCACCAGGCGGGTGAGCAGGGTTTCCTCGGCGTAGTCGCCGGCCGGCATCACCGGCAGGAAGTGCGGCTTGTCCGCCACCAGCAGGTGCCGGTCCTGGTGCAGCACCTGGGCCTCGAAGGGTATCCGGCGCTCGTTGTCGATCTCGCGGAAGTAGCGCACGCGCATGGCTTCGCGGTACGGCGTCGTGGCGTCCAGCGGGTTGTCCCGGTCGTCCAGCACCAGGCCCCGCGCCATCCGCGCCTCCCAGGTCTGCCGGGGTATCCGCGGGAAGCGCGCGCACAGGCAGTCGAGCACGGTCGGCCAGTCGCCCGGCGGCAGGTGCAGGTAGCTGGGGCGGACGTGCAGCGGTGGCCGGGACATGCTGGGAGCCTGACGGGAAAGCCGCGCATTATTCCTCAGCCGGGAGAAAAATGCCGCCCGTCCGTCCAGGGACTGTAGGCCCGGATTCGTCGCCCACTGTAGCTGCCCGACGAGGCCATGCCGACGCACCATGGGGGCTCGACCCACGAGGAGACAGCGATGAAGACCATGGGCCTGATCGGCGGCATGAGCTGGGAATCCACCCTGCCCTACTACCGCCATGTCAACGAAGCGGTGAAGGCCGAACTGGGCGGCCTGCATTCGGCGCGCCTGGTGCTGTACAGCGTGGATTTCCACGAGATCGAGCAACTGCAGCGCAGCGGCGAGTGGGACCGTGCCGGCGCGCTGCTGGGCGAGGCGGCGGCGGCGCTGGAACGGGCCGGCGCGGACTTCCTGGTGCTCTGCACCAACACCATGCACAAGGTGGCCGACGGCATCGAGCGGGCCGTGGACATCCCCCTGCTGCATATCGCCGACCCGACTGCCGCGGCCATCCGCGAGGCGGGCTTGCGCCGAGTCGGCCTGCTCGGCACCCGCTTCACCATGGAGCAGCCGTTCTACCGCGAGCGCCTGGAAAACCACCACGGCATCGAGGTGCTGGTGCCCGACGAGGCGGACCGCGACCTGGTGCACCGGGTGATCTACGACGAACTGTGCCTGGGCCAGGTGCGCGAGGCATCGCGCCAGGCCTACCGCCAGGTGATCGAGCGCCTGGTCGAGAGGGGCGCCGAAGCGGTGATCCTCGGCTGCACCGAGATCGGCTTGCTGGTGGGCGACGCGGACGCCCGCGTGCCGCTGTTCGACACCACCCTGCTGCACGCCCGGGCGGCGGCGAAGGCGGCGCTGGTGGAGTAATCGCTCGCCGGCGCCAATGGCTCAGCCGATCGTCTGATCCACCTTGTCGTCGTGCAGCACCACCCGATCGCGGCCGGCCGCCTTGGCCGCGTAGAGCGCCCTGTCGGCACCCTGGATCAGCCGCTCGGGGCCGCCGTCGTCGGGTTCGTCCGGGGACGGCTGGCAGACGGCCACGCCGGCGCTCATGCTGACGCGCTTCCAGGGCGAGCCGGCGTGCTCCAGAGCCCGCTCCCCCAGCGCCAGGCGGATCTTCTCCGCCACCTGCAGCGCGCCCTGGGCGTCGGTTTCCGGCAACAGCAGGCAGAACTCCTCGCCACCGTAGCGGGCGGCCAGGTCGGCGGGGCGCCGCTGGCCGCCACGGATCACTTCGGCCACCTGGCGCAGGCATTCGTCGCCGACGACGTGGCCGTAGAGGTCGTTGTACTGCTTGAAGTAGTCCACATCGAACAGCACCAGGGCCAGCGGCTTGCGGCTGCGCACGGCGCGGGCGAACTCCTCGCTGAGGGCGCGCAGGAAGCGGCGGCGGTTGGCCAGGCGGGTCAGTTCGTCCTCCAGCGCCTGCTGCTCCAGGCGCTTGTTGAAGCTGCGCAGCGCGTCGCGCGTGGCCATCAGCTCCACCTCGGCCTTCTGGCTCTGCTTGATCAGGTACAGCAGGTAGAAGCCGAACAGCGCCAGGAGGCTGGCCAGCAGGATCACCACGAACAGCTGGCGGTTGGTGTCCTCGCGCCAGTCCGCCAGGATGTCGCGCTCGGCCAGCGCGGCCACCACCACCAGCGGGTATTCCTCCAGCTGCCGGTAGCTGTACACCCGCCGTACGCCGTCGACGATCGACGGGAACACCGAGGTGCCGGACGGACTGTGCGGCAGCAGTTGGCTGAAGATCGGGCCATGGGCCAGGCTGGAGCCGATGGAGGCGTCGGTGTAGGGCACGCGGATCAGCACGGTGCCGTTGTTCAGCGCCAGGTTGATGGAGCCGCTCTCGCGGATGTCGAAGGTGCCGTAGAAGCGGCGGAAGAAGTCGATGGAGATGGTCGCCAGCGCCACGCCGAGGAAATTGCCCTGGTCGTCCTCGACCCGCCGCGACAGCGGGATTATCCAGTCGCCGGTGGTGCGGCTGCGCACCGGCACGCCGACGTGGGCGCCGTGGTCGTCCGGGTGCTCGCGGTGGTAGATGAAGTATTCGCGGTCGGCGTTGTTGGCGCCGGGCGGGATCTCGCCGAACGAGTTGGCCAGCCAGTTGCCGTCCCGGTCGTAGGCGAACAGGCCGTGCAGCTCGACCTGCTGCTGCACCTGCTGGCGCATCAGCCCCTGCAGACGCTGCAGTTGCCCGTGCCGGGTGCCGTCCACCTGCAGGCGCTCGACCAGGTCGAGCAGCACGATGTCGGCCTTCTTCAGGGTGTCGCCGGCCTGCCGCGCCAGCGCCGCCGCCAGGTTCGAGGTCTCGATCTCGGCGTCGCGCAACTGCACCTGGCGGGCTTTCCAGATCAGCCAGCCATCGGTCGCCACCAGCGATACGCAGACCAGAACGACGAAGATCCGGGCCAGCGACAGGATCGTCGGCCTCTGCCACCAACGGCGCAAACTTCCTCCGCTGTCCGTAGAAATATTCATCGATACCGCAGTCCGACTTCGGCTGGTTTGCTTCAACTATAGAAAAGCCTGGCACGGGTCAACAGGGAAGCCCGCCATCGACAGCCCGCGAGGACGAACGCCGGCCCCGAGGGGCATTGCGGCAACGGCATGACGATTGGCATCTTCGGCCGGGACTTGGCCCGCCTGGATGCATACACTAGCCGCCAGTTTTTCCCGACGCCCGAGGCCACCATGACAGACGCTGCTTCCTCCACCGCCATCATCATCGGCGCCGGCCATGCCGGCGGCGAACTGGCCATCGCCCTGCGCAACGAGGGCTGGGAGGGCCGCATCCTGCTGCTCGGCGAGGAGGCGCACCTGCCCTACCATCGCCCGCCCCTGTCCAAGGCCTACCTGGCCGGCAGCGTGGAGAAGACCAGCCTGTCGATCCGCCCGCAGCTGGCCTACGACAAGGCCAACGTGGAGTTCTTCGGCAACGTGCGGGTGGTGCGCATCGACCGCGCCAACAAGCGTCTGGAGCTGGCCGACGGCAAGCAGCTGGCCTACGACAAGCTGGCCATCGCCACCGGCGGCCGCCCGCGCCCGCTGGCCGTGCCGAATGCCGCGGCGGCCGAGCGCTGCGCCAACTTCCACTACCTGCGCACCCTGGACGACGTCGAGCTGATCCGCGCGCAGATGGCACCCGGCAAGCGCCTGGCCATCGTCGGCGGCGGCTACATCGGCCTGGAGGTGGCAGCCGCCGCCGTCGCCCAGGGCCTGCAGGTCACCGTGCTGGAAGCCCTGCCGCGGGTGCTGCAGCGGGTCACCGCCGCCGAGCTGTCGGCCTACTACGAACGCAAGCACCGCGAGGCCGGGGTGGACATCCGCACCGGTGTGCTGGTGGCCGACCTGGAGCTGACCGACGGCGCCGTGAGCGCCGTGCTCTGCGCCGACGGCAGCCGCCTGGAGGCCGACCTGGTGGTGGTCGGCATCGGCCTGATCGCCAACACCGAGCTGGCCGCCGAGGCCGGCCTGGCGGTGGACAACGGCATCCTGGTCGACGAGTACGCCCGCACCGACGACCCGGATATCCACGCCGCCGGCGACTGCACCAACCACCCCAACCCGGTGCTCGGCCGCCGCCTGCGCCTGGAGTCGGTGCCCAACGCCCTGGAACAGTCCCGGGTGGCCGCCGCAGCCATGGCCGGCAAGCTCCACAAGAGCTACGCCTCGGTGCCCTGGTTCTGGTCCGACCAGTACGAGCTGAAGCTGAAGATGGTCGGCCTGTCGCAAGGCTTCGAGCGCCTGGTGCTGCGCGGCGACCCACTGAGCGACAGCTTCAGCGCCTTCTACCTCAAGGACGGCAAGGTACTGGCCGCCGACACGGTGAACCGCCCGCAGGACTTTATCGCCGCCAAGCGCCTGGTCGCCGAGGGTATCCTCGTGACCGCCGAGCAGCTGGCCGACGACAGCCGGCCGCTGAAGGAGCTGCTGCCCGTTCCGGCGGCCTGATCGCCGACGCAAACGAAAACACCGGCCTCGGCCGGTGTTTTTCGTCGGGTGCGCAGTGCGCACCTGACGGTCTTTGCGGTGCGCGCGGCGCACCCTACCAGGCTCGGTCTGGTCCGTAGCCCGGATGCAATCCGGGGACGGAGCCGCCAGCCTCCCCGGATTTCATCCGGGCTAGGGGTTCAGGGAATCCACGACCACAGTTCCACGTCGATGAAGCGGAAGATCGCCCGGGTGAAGGCCTTCCACACCGGCAGGGTCTCGCCGGCCGCCTTGGCGTAGCCGGTCATGCCCGACTTCAGTTCGCCGGCGGGGTTGTCGATGGTGGTGAGCACCTTGACGTACTTGCCGGTGGCCTTCTCGATCACGTTGGCGTCGATCTGCGTCACCGTGCCGTCGAACAACCGCTCGGAATAGGCCAGCGGCTTGACCTTGAGCACAGCGCCCGGCTGCACGTAGCCGATCTCGGTCTCCGGCACCTCGATCTCGGCGAACACCCGGTCGGCCTTCTCCACCACGGCGAAGGGCTCGCCCGGCGGCTGGAACTTGCCGACCTTCTGCCGCAGCAGCAGGGTGATCAGCTTGCCGTCCATGGGCGCGCGCAGCTGGGAGCGCTCGATCTTCGCCAGGTACAGGTCGCGCTCGCTGTTCCAACGCTGCACCTGGGCCTCGGCGGCGGCGATGGTGTCGGGCGTGGCGCCGGTCCTGGCCAGGGCCAGGTTGGCCTCGGCCACCTTGACCGCCATCAGGTCCACCTCGTACTGGCGGCGAGCCTGGTCGGCCTGCTGGGCGGAAACGCCGCCCTTGGCCAGCAGGGTCATATGGCGCTGGTGATTGGTCTGGCTGAACTGGGTCTGGGTGCGCGCCATGTCCAGGCTGCGCTGGGCGACCTCCACTTCCTCGAGGCGCGGACGCGACCTCAGCTCGGCGACAGTCGCCATTTCCTCGGCGATGCGCGCCTCGGCGATCTTCACGTGGCCGGCGTAGTCACCGGTGGCCAGGCGCGCCAGCACCTGGCCGGCCTTGACCTGCTCGCCGCCTTCCACCAGCACTTCGGTGATGATCCCGCCGATGTCGCTGGCCACTTGCTGCTGCTCGGTCGGCAGGATCACGAAGGAGCCGCCCGGCTCGTAGGGATAGGGCAGGAACAGGCAGATCAGCAGGGACAGCGCGAGCACCCGGCCGGTATAGCGGGCCGTCTTGTTCGAGGGCTGGGCGCCGACCTTCTGTTCGAGGTTCTCGGGCAGGCGGCGACGCTTCCAGCGCTCGAACTGCACGGCGCGCTCGTACATCTCGTTGGCCGACTTGAACTTGCGGTAGGTCAGCACGCTCAGGTAGCCGATCAGCACCACCGCGGCGAGCACGCCGGTGCCACCGAAATGCACCTTGAGCCAGCTGCCGATCAGCAGCAGCGCGACCACGAACAGCAGCACCGAGTACAACACCGAGGCCAGGCCGTAGGCCATCAGCGCGGTGTCGTTGGCCTCGCGATAGGCGTTGCCCCTGATCCGACCGAACAGCGCCTTGAAGGCTTTGCCACGCAACTGAGGCTCGTCCACCAGCACGGCGATCAGGTGATAGCCGCTGCTCTTCGACAGCGGGTTGAGGGTCAGCAGCAGAGCCACCGCGCTGGTCAGCGCCAGGGCTAGGCCGGCGGCCGGCAGCAGGCCGTTGGAGGCGCGGGTCAGGTACCAGGTGAACACGCCCAGGCTGAACAGCGCCAGGCGCATCAGCACCGGCCCGCCATGCAGCCACAGGCGCTCGCGCCGGCTCAGGCCGACCAGGTGGCGGATGCGCGGCAGGAAGCGCGGCAGGAAGCCGAGCATGAACGCCAGCGACAGGCTGTACACCGTGCCCCGGTACTTCTGCGCGGTCAGCGCCAGGGTCAGGGTGCACAGCAGGTTGACGGTGAACAGGCTGAACACCACGTGGCCGAGTGCCCCCATGCCGGACAGCATGGTCGCCGCGTCGAGCCGGGCCAGGGCGAAGTTGTTGATCAGGGTGCCCAGGGCCATGGCGAACAGCAGTGGCAGGACGAACACCCCGTACTTCAGCGGCTCGGTCCAGCCCTGCATGGACTTGAGCAGGCGGTGCGGGTTGAACAGGTGCAGCACCGGGATGCGCAGGGTGTCGTCCATGCCCGCGGAATCGCGCACGCCGGCCTGCAGATGGTCGGCGTCGCCGCGCCGGGCGTCGTTGGAAGCCCCCGCGCCCGGCTGCTGCGCCGCGCCACCGGCGGGCGCCGCGGCCTGCACCGGCACGGCGGTGATGGTGACCGGCGCCGGCGCGGGAGACTGGCGCCTGGCTGGCGGCGCGGCCTTGTCGCGGAAGCGCGCCACCTTCTCCTCCAGCAGGCGCTGCAGGTCTTCCTGCAACTGCTCGCGGTACTGCGCCACCAGCGGATGGGCGGCGGCGGCCAGGCCCAGCAGGCGCTGGTCGATCAGCCCGACCAGCAGCGCATCCAGGTCGCCACGGCTGAGCATCCGCGAGAAGCGCCGCTCGTAGCTGGCGGCGATGGCGACGAACTCCTCGTCCACCTGGAGCATTTCCAGGACGAAGAACTGGTGCGTCTCCAGCTCCCACTGCTGCTGGCTGGCCGGGTCGACGATCACGTACAGCGGCTCCTGCCGGCCGTTGCGCAGGAACACCTGCAGGCCCTTGCGCAGCAGCAGCGGCGTGGCGATCTTGCGGGCGTCGCCCAGGTCCGATTCTTTCTTCGCGGAGATGTTGCCGTTCATAGCACGGGGCTTCCTTTCGACCGGTCACGGATACCGGCACTGGGTGCGGCCGAGGTCATCTGCTTGCGCGGGGCGAAGAACACCTCACAGCCGCCGCGCGGGTTGTCGATGTAGCGGTCCCCGCCCAGCGGCCAGACCTTGGGGCCGAAGGGGTTGGCGGCGCCGAGGAACAGGCCGTAGGGCGAGGAAACGATGGTGCGCATGCCGATGTTGTAGGGGTTGCCCATGCCGTCGGTGGTCACCGGCACCCAGTTCTCGCCGTCGTAGCTGCGGTACAGGTCGAAGCCCGACTGGCGCTCGAAGATGAATTTCTCGCCGACCTCGTTGACGATGTTGAGGAACGGCTCCGGCCAGCTGTCGCGCCGGGCGTAGCCGAGCAGGCCGCTCCAGTCGAAGGTCGACAGGTAGAGCCAGCCCTCGTGCTCGGCCATGCGCCAGAAGTAGCCGTTGAAGAAGTTGTCGAAGCCGGCCATGTAGCCGGACAGCGGTTCCTTCCAGCCGCCCTCGGTCTGCCGCGCGTCGCCCACCAGCAGGTCCCAGCTCTTGTCCGGGCGGATGCGGATCAGCTCGGGCGGCGCCGGGCCGACGCCGTTCTGCCGGTCGATGCCGCCGCCCTGGATGGCGCTGCCGACATACAGCGCGCCCTTGAACGGGTACATGCTCAGCACCGACTGGTTGAGCGGGCCGCGGCCGGCGCCGTCGGCGATCACCTGCTCCCACTGGTAGGGCTTGCGGTCGCAGGTGCTGCGCCAGATCTGGTAGCCCTTGAGGTTGAAGGTGCCGACGTAGAGGTGGTCGCCGAAGGCGCACATCTCGAAGATGGTCTTGTTGCCCTCGTCACCGAAACCGAAGTCGCTGACCGGCTCCCAGTGCCCCTCCTCCGGAGCCTCGCTCTCGTAGACGATGGAGTGGGACGAGACATTGGGGTTGCCGCCGCGCGAGCCGGCCGGGGTGGTGTACATGCGCCCCTTGAAGCTGACCATGGTGCGGATGGTGGTCACCGGCAGGCCCATCAGGCCCGGCTCGCAGCTGGGGGTGAACTTCAGCCCATCCTCGCTGCGCAGCAGCAGCGGGCCGGGCCCCTTGGCCGGCGACCAGGTACTGACGAACAGCGACGGCTTGCGCCCGGCGCTGCCGGGGTACACGCACATGCCGCGAAAACCCAGCTCGCGGGGAATCCGCGAACCGTCGCTGCCGACGATGGTGGGCGCCTTGAACACCCGCTTCCACTCGTCCGTGCGCGGGTTGTAGCGCCAGATCTCGGCGTGCAGGTCGAGATCGAAGGGGTTGGCCGGGCACTCCACCGGCCAGGGGTCCATGCTGATCGGCAGGCGCGCCTTCATCAGCGGGAAATTGCCGCGGGTGGTGCCCACGTACAGGTAGTCGTTGAACCAGGCCATGGCGTGGGCGTAGGCGTTGACGCCGTCGCCGAAGCCGTTGCGGGCGATCAGGCGGAAGTCGTCCTCGCCGAGCCCGGCCGGTACCCGCACCTTGCTCGACAGGTTGAACATCGAGCCGGCCCGGGTCTTGCGCGCCAGCACCTCGGCGATGAAGGCGTTGAGGTGGTCGAGCGCCTCCTCGAAGCCGTCGAACGGCCCCTGCTCCCTGCCCTCGCGGGTGGCGTAGAACCACTGTTCGGCGCGGCTGTAGATACGGTCGCTGCGGAAGTAGGGTCTAGCCTCGGCGTCGTCAGCGCGGCCCTGGCGCCGGCCGCTGACGCTGCGCAGGAAGAAGGTGAAGGAACGGATCAGCTTCTGCGGCCGCGAGGCCGGGAAGAAATGCCCGGCGCCGCGCACCAGGCGGAAGTCCGCCCGTGGCCAGACGGTCAGCAGCAGCTCGCCGGTGGTCACCGCCTGGGAGCGCTCGCCGTAGATCGCCAGCAGCGGGAAATCGAGCTGGCGCAGGCGCTCCACCACCAGGCCGTCGTCGCCCATCAGTTCGTCCTGGGCGGCGGTGGTCTCCAGCAGTTTCACCCACTGGTCGGCGGTGCGCTTGCCGGACGCGCCCATCAGCGGGTTGATCAGCTCGCGCAGGGCCTCGGGCAGCTCGCGCTGGTTCAGTTGCAGGGTCGCCGCCTCCTTGAGCAGGCGATAGCCGAAATAGGGTTCGCGGGTGTTCAGCGGGATGCCGTTGTCGTCCAGGATGCGCTGGATATGGTCGGCATAGCGCCAGTCGCAACCGACGTTGCGGATGGCGGCGATGTGGGTGTCGGCGATGGTCAGGCTGCGAAAGCGCTGGGGCTGCTCGCAGGCCAGGTTCAGCGCGATGGTGCCGCCGAAGCTGTGGGCGATGAAGTGCGCCCGGCCGATGCCCAGCCAGTCGAGCAGCTGGCGCAGGTCCTCGGCCTGCTCGGCCGGGGTGTAGCCGCGCAGCGGCATGCTCGAACGACCATGGCCGCGCAGGTCGTACATGGTCACCCGGTAGTGCTTGGCCAGGGCGTGGCCGATCTGCATGTACCAGAACGCCAGGTTGGCGGCGAGGCCGTGGATCAGCACCACGTCCTCGACCTCACCCTCCGTGCGTTCGCAGGACAGCTGTTGATAGTGCAGCCGGACTCCGTTGACCTCGGCCATCGCCATCGCGCGTTACTCCATGTAGCCGAGCATCTGCAGCTGGGCCATCAGCTTGTCCTTCTCGTCGTCGGCCATGCCTTCGGCGTTCTCGTCCTTGTTCACCCCGCGGGTCGATTCGCCGATGCGGATCGGGTTCTGGTTCAGCCACGGCTTGATGAACATGTCGGCCGGGACCTTGCCCTCGAAGTCGCCGGGCACTTCCAGGCCCTGGCTGTAGAGCAGGGTCGCGCCGACGTCGCAGATGTGCCGGCGGTCGATCTGCACGCCCTTGCGGATGCCCGGGCCGCATGCGATGAAGATGCCGTCCGGGTGGTGGGTGCCGGCCGGCTCCTCGCGCGGCTCGACGATCGGCAGCTTGTTCTTGATCGAGACGAAGCCGAAGTCGCGCAGTACCAGCAGCAGGTCCGGTGCGTCCATCATCGCCGGGCCGGCGAAGACTTCTTCGCGCAGGTGGATCTCGCTGACGATGCTCTCGCCAGTCACCGGGTCCTTGAGCGCCTTGATGTCGATGATCAGCTGTTCGCGGAAGGCCTCGTAGTCTTCCGGCTTGATCCCGGTCTCGCCCGGATTGCGCGCCACGCGGATGTTGATGCCATTACTGGAGGGAGTCCGGCAGTAGGCGGTGGTCTTGGTCCAGTCGAGGTTGGCGAACATGCTTTCCTCGCGACGCTTGGCGGCCTCGGAGTCCGGATCGAGCACCTCCTTCCAGTGCAGGTAGCCCTTCTCGAACAGCCAGGCGTTGATCCGCACCACCTCGGTGGTGGCGGTGAAGCCGTGGTCGGAGGCCATGAACACCTGCACGTCCGGGCCGGCCATGGTCACCAGTTCCTCGATGAAGCCGTCGAGCTGGCGGAAGTAGTCCAGGCACAGCTTGCGCATGCGCTTGTGGTAGTCGCTGACGCCGTCGTGCTGCAGGGCCGGGTCGAGGAACAGCCAGGCCTGGTGCTGCAGCTTGTCGACGCCGTCGAACATCACCGCCATCAGCTCGGGCGCCTCTTCCTTGAGCAGGAACTTGGCGATCTCGAACCACTGCTTCTCGCGCGGCAGGTGGTAGCGCACCCAGTTCTCGCGGTCTTCGTCGGTGAGGTCGTTGACCGCCTGCTTCTCCTGCTCGAAGTCCCAGGCCAGTTCCTTCGGATCGAAGCCCGGCAGGTCCTGCTTGAGGCGGTCGTAGAAGTTGGCCGGCACGGTGTTGCGGCGCAGGTGCCGCCACGGGATGAAGCCCGGCACCATGAAACCGTTGAGGTCCTTGGGTGGCGGCGCGGTGAACGGCAGGTTGAGCACGGCGACGCGGCGATCCTGGCGGCTGGCGATCGACCAGATGGTCTCGGCGCGGTTGTCACGCGAATCGTAGAGGGTGAAGAACACGTCCCCGTTCTTCTCCTCGGCGCGGATGAAATCCAGCAGGCCGTGGTTGCCCGGGCTGCGCCCGGTCATCAGCGAGACCCAGGCCGGCGGGGTCAGCGGGTTGGGCGTCGAGCGCAGCTTGGAGCGGGTGCCGCGGGCCATGAGGCCACCGAGGAAGGGCATCACGGCCGGCTGGCCGTCCTTCTCCACGCAGAGGTCGTCGAGGATGGTGAAGGTGCAGCCATCCATGCCGATGAAGAGGGTACGAGTGGTCATGCCGGCACTCCTGTGAGTTTTTCGTGAACGAAATCGATCAGCTGTCCGATGGAGAGATCGTCGACGTAACTGCCGTCGTTCATCAGCAGATCCTGGAAGCCCATTTTCGGGCGGTTGTAGTGCTCTTCGATGGCGACGATGAGCTGGATGATGTCGACCGAGGCGAACTCCATGTCCGCCACCAGCCGGGTCTTGGCGCTCAGCGGCTCGTCCAGCTCGATGCCCCAGTCCTGGGTCAGATCGGCGGCGATGTGGATCAGGGTTTGCTCGATTGCGCTCTTGCTCTCAGCCATTGGCCACTCCGTATTCCTGTACAGACAACTCGCTCTCGGCCCCGGCCAGGGCGATCAGCCGATCGCCGTGGACCTCGAAGGCCACGTTCACGCGCGCCGGCGCCAGGCTGGCGTCCCCGGCGAAACTCACTTCGGCCAGGTCGCCGGTCTCGGCGAACTGCACTTCGAAATCCTGCGGCGCGCCGCGCAGGCCGCAGCCCAGGTACTTGGCGGCGGCCTCCTTGGCGCACCAGGTGCGCAGGGTCAGCTCGCCCTGCCAGGCCGGGTCGACCGCGGCCAGCACCTGCTGCTCGTAGGCGGTGAAGGAGCCGGCCACCAGCTCGGGCCGCTGCAGGCGGTCCAGGCGCTCGGCGTCCACGCCCACGGCGCCGGCCGGCACCAGCGCGGCCAGGCAGCCATCGCGGTCGTGGCTCAGCGACACGCCCGGCGCGGCCAGCCAGTGGCCGTTCCACCAGCCATCGACGAAGGGCGCGCCCAGGGCGTCGTGGCGGACGATCACGTCCGCCGGGCAGAGCAGCTCGCCGGTCTGCTGGTAGATGAAGTAGCGGGTCGCCTCCTTCAGGCACAGGCGACCGTGCAGCCACTCGCGGGCGCGGCGGGTCTGGCGCACGCTTTCCCACTCATCGCGCTCGTCCACGGCCAGCACGGCATGGGCAAGGATGCGCAGGAAGATCGCCGCCGACTGCTTGCAGAAGTCCTCGGGCAGCTGCTCCAGCTGCCACAGCAATGCCTGCGGCGCCGCACTGGCCAGCGGCGCGCCGAGCCAGCCATTCATGGGCTCGCGACGCAGCTGGTAGAAGGCGTTGGGCACCGGGAAGAACAGGTTGGCGAAGCCGCTGGCATGCAGCAGCAGGCGGCCCTCATGCAGGCAGTCGAAGGTCCAGGTGCGCGGCGCATCCAGGCCACTGTTGGCCGTGTCCACCGGGCGCTGGCGACCCCGCAGCCAGGCGCCGGACAGGTCGGCCGGGGCCGGCGCGTGCAGCTCGATGCGGGCGATGTGCGAGGGGAAGCTGTTGAAGTCGGTGCCCACCTGCTGGGCCAGCCAGTAGGCGGCCAGCTGGCCGAGGGCGTCCAGCAGCACCGGGTTGAGCACCAGGGCACAGGGCTCGCCGTCCTGCACGAAGCCGTCGATGGAGCAGGACGCCAATTGCGCGTCGATGCCCTCCTGCGCCCAGGCGCCGACGCTGGCGATGCTCTGGAACAGCGGGCCGTGGAACATGCCGGTGCTGTACAGCTCGTGGTCCGGCCAGCGGTAACCGATACCACCCTGCAGCTCGGCCAGCGGCGTGCCGGTAAGCTGCGCGGCGAAGCGGAATTCGGCGCTCATCACCAGGCTGCCGGCGTTGAGCAGCTCGGCCCGGTAGTGGTTGTCGGCGACGCGCTCGGCCTGCACCTGCAGGGTCAGCTCGCCGCGATCCAGGGCCACCCAGTCGAAGGCGCGAACGTTCTCGATCAGGTTGATCGCCACGCTGCCGGCCAGCAGCGCGCAGGCCTCGGCCATGATCTCCAGGCTGGCCATCATCGCCACGCAGGCCAGGCCTTGCAGCTCGGGCTGGTGATAGGAACTTGGCCCGGACAGCACGTGGTCGGCGAGGAAGCGGTCGGTGGACCACAACGGGCACTGGGCGCTGAGCCGCTCGCCCTGGCGCTGGATATCCGCCAGCAGCGGCGCCGTCGGGCTGGCAGCCAGCGGCTGCGCTGGCACGGCCGCGACCGGCTGGAACAGTTCGCGCAGCAGCTCGCCGAGCGATTCGTTCACATGCACCACCGGCATGGTGTTCTTCACCAGCATGCCGCGCCTGGGCTTTGGCAACGGCTGGTCGAGGTCGAGCACGCGGCAGGCGATGCCGCGATAGAGCTTGCCGAGGTCCACCGCCCTGCCGTTGGCGAACAGGCTGCCGAGCAGGTTGAACAGCTGCTCCACACCGCTGCGCTTGCGCACGTTGGAGGCGATGGCCAGGTATTCCTCGCCGCCGAGGATGTCGTTGACGAAGCCGGTCAGGTTGCCCGAAGGACCGACCTCGACGAAGTAGCGCACGCCGTCGCGGTGCATGTGGGCAATGGTTTCGCGGAAGCGCACGGTGTTCGACCACTGCGCCGCCGCCAGCTCGCACACCGCCGCCGGCTGGGCCGGGAACAGGTCGGCGCTGGCGCAGGAGTACAGCGGCGTCTTCGGCGCCTGCAGACCGACACGCCGGTAGTACTGGTGGAAGGCCGTGGTCACCGCGGCGAACAGCGGCGTGTGGTAGGCGCGGTCGAAAGGCAGGATCGAGCAGATACCACCCTCCTCGCTCAGCGTCTTGAGCAGGCCCTCGATGGTGGCGCGGTCGGCGAACAGCACCAGTTGGTTCTGGCAGTTGTCCATGGCCACCGCCACCGGTTCGGCGCAGGCGGCGATGTGGCGGTCCACCAGCTCGCGCTTGAGCGCGCCGACGGTGAGCAGCGCGCCGGTGGCGATGCCGCCGCCGTCCAGCACGCCGCGATAGACCTGGTTCAGCTCGCGGATGAAGTCGGCCAACTGCTCCCTGTCGGCGAAGGCGATGGCGCCACTGGCGGCCAGGGCCGAGGACTCGCCGGTGCTGTGGCCGAGCATGGCGTCCGGCTCCACGCCCAGGGCGCCGAGCAGGCTGAACAGGGCCTGGCTGGCGACGAACACCGCCTCGGAGCCCACGTCCATGTCGAACAGACGCGCCTCCAGGCGCTGGCGCAGCTCGTCGTCCAGCTCGCTGGCCGGCGGGAACAGGATGTCGGTGCGGGTCGAGCCGGGCTGTTCGTCGTACAGGCCCTGCCAGAAGTCGAACCACTCGCGCACCTCGGGGAACTGCTGGGCCAGATCGGCCAGCATGTTCAGGTATTGCGAACCTTCGCCGGGGAACAGGAAGGCCAGCTTGCCCTGCAGCGGCTGGCTGCTGAACACCAGCCCGGCGCGGGTCATCCAGCGTGGGCTCTTGGCCTCGGCGATCTTCTTCGCCGCCTGTTGCAGCTTCTTCGCCAGCTCGGCCACGTCGCCGGCCAGCACGGCCAGGCGTACCGGTTTGTCGGCGCAGTCGCGGGCGGCCAGGGTGGCGGCCAGATCCAGCAGCGCCACGCCAGGGTTGCTCTCTATGTACTGCTGCACCTGCTGCAGCTGGGCCAGCAGTTCGGCCTCGGAGGTGGCGGCGAACACGCACAGCTCGCACTCGCGACGGGCGAAGCTCAATGGGCGCTGGGCGGCGGTCGGCGCCTCTTCCAGCACCGCGTGGGTGTTGATGCCGCCGAAGCCGAACGAGTTGATGCCGGCGCGGCGCGGGCTCTGCGGCCTGGCGATCCAGGGCTTGCTGGCGGTGTTGACGTAGAGCGGCGTGGCGCCGATGCCCAGCTCCGGGTTGACCGCGCCGCACAGGGTCGGCGGCAGCACCTTGTGGTGCAGGGCCAGGCTGGTCTTGATCAGGCCGGCGATGCCGGCGGCGGGAATGCAGTGGCTGATCATCGACTTCACCGAGCCGATGGCCACGCTGCCGAGCAGGCCCTGGCGCTCGCCGAGCACGCTGCGCAGGGCGGCGATCTCGGTCTTGTCGCCGAGCGGAATGCCGGTGCCGTGGGCCTCGACCAGGGAGATGCTGGCCGGGTCGACGCCGCTGCTCTCATAGGCGCGGCGGATCGACAGGGCCTCGCCCTCCTCGCTCGGCGCCAGCAGGCCGGTGCCGCGGCCATCGCTGGCCTGGCCGATGCCGCGCAGCACGGCGTAGATGCGGTCGCCGTCGGCCAGCGCATCATCCACGCGCTTGAGCACTACCATGCCCAGGCCCTCGCCGAGCAGAGTGCCGTCGCTGCCCTGTTCGAACGGGCGCACCTTGCCACGCCCGCTGAGGGCGCCGAGCTGGGTGAAGATCACCGAGACCTCGGCCGGCAGCGAGGCGTTGACCCCGCCGGCGATCATCAGCCGGCTGCGCCCGCTGCGCAGCTCGTCCATGGCGGCGTTGACCGCCAGTAGCGAGGACGAACAGGCGGCGTCGACTATGTAGTTCGGTCCCTTGAGGTTGAGGCGGTTAGCGATGCGCCCGGTCATCACGTTGGGCACCAGGCCCGGGGCGATGTCGGTGTTGGACGGCGGCAGCTGCTTCTGCAGCGCCGTGCGCAGGCGCGCCAGGTCGTCCTCGCTCAGGCTCGGCTGGGCGGCCTTGAGCAGCTCCAGGGTCTGGTCGAGGACGATGTGGTTCTGGATATGGCTGACCTGGCCGCGGTGCAGGTAGGTGCTGTGGCCGAGGATGATGCCGGTGTCGCGGTGGTCGATGCCGTCGCCCGCGTAGCCGGCATCCTGCAGGGCATCGAAGGCCACCTTGAGGGCGAGGAACTGGTCCGGTTCGCCGCCGTCCACCGAGTTGGGCATGATGCCGAACTCACGCGGGTCGAAGCGGTACAGGTCGTTCAGGTAGCCGCCGTGCTGGGTGTTGATGCGCCCCGAGTCCAGGTAGCGCTGTGCCTCCCACTCGTCCTGCGGCTCGCCGACGGCGTCGGTGCCGGCCAGGATGTTGCGCCAGAAGCCGGCCAGGTCCGGGGCCTGCGGGAAGATGCAGGCCATGCCGATGATGGCGATAGGCGCGTTGCTCATCACTCGGTTTCCTTGCGCAGGTGGGTGCCGCCCAGGCGGTTGAGGCGCGCATCGACGATGCATTGCAGGTCTTCGATCAGCAGCAGCAGGCGGCCCTCGTCGTCGCTGAAGAACACGTTGGCGCGCACCTGCTGCGCCTCGCCGGGCAGGCACTGGAAGTCCATGTGGAAGCGCTCGGGCAGTTGCTCGACGTAGCGGATCACCCGGCCGAACTGGGCCGGCAGCGCCGAGCCGTCGTGGAAGGTGCGGGCCCAGAGCAGAGCCATCTGCGGCGCGGCGTCGAGCACCGCCGGGTCGATGATCCACTGTTGTTCGGCACGACCACCGGCCAGCCATTGCTGGGGCGAGCTGGGACACATCAGCGCCGCCGCGCCCTGACTGGACAGGCCGCTGATGCCGCGGATGACCTGGAAGCGCGGGCCGTGGAACAGCCACTCCTGATAGGCCTTGGCCACCGGCAACTCGCGCTCGCGGTACTCGCCGATCGCGTGGCGCGGCGCCTCGGGCAGTTGCTGGGCCATCTTCACCGCGGCGCGGTAGTGCATGCGCTGCTGCTGGCCGCTACCGGAGCGGATGCTGATGCTGGCGTCGAAGCCTTCGCTGCTGGCATAGGTCGGTGGGTTGATCAGCACCGACAGGGCCTGGGTCGGCTCGCTCAGCTGCACACCCTTGAGCAGGCGCAGCTCGGCCACTTCGGCGACCAGCCAGCCCGGCCACATCAGGGTGGCGGCCTCGGCGATGATCTCCAGGGCCACGGCCGCCGGCAGCACCGGGATGCCGTCAATGCAGTGTTCCTGCAGGTAGCCGTGGCTGGCGTCCAGGTTGAAGTGCAGGATCTGCGTGCCCTTCTCGCCATCTTCGATGCGGCACTGGGTCAGCAGCGGCTGGCGGGCGGTCTGCGGGGCGTCGCCGGCATCTTCCTGCCAGCGGCCGACATCCGCCTCGTGGCGCTCCCAGGGACCGTCGCCGGCCACCACTTCCACCGCATGTCCGGCCTTCAGGCGCAAGGCCTCGTCGAACAGGCGGCGGCCCTGCGCCGCCCCGACCAGGGCCACGCCCTTGTCGGCGAACTTCTTCTCGGTGTCGGCGGTGACCATGCCGGCGCCGAACAGGGTCGGCCCCCAGGGGCCCCAGTTCAGCGACAGCAGCTTGACCTTGTTGCCCCACAGGCGCTGCAGCTGGCTGCACAAGCGGCTCATCAATTCGTTGGCGGTGGCGTAGTCGAGCTGGCCGCTGTTGCCGTAGCGCCCGGCCACCGAGCTGAACACACAGAAGAACTCCAGTTCCTCTACCCGCACCAGCTTCTGCAGCAGGAGCATGCCGAACACCTTGGTGCCGACCACGCGCATCCAGCTGTCCGGCGTCTTGTCTTCCAACAGCTTGTCTTCGATCACCCCGGCGCCGTGGACCACGCCACTGAGCTTGCCGTGGCGCTGACGAATACCGTCTATCGCAGCAGCCAGGGCCGCCTCGTCGGTGGCGTCCACCGCCAGGTATTCGACCGTCGCGCCACGAGCGCGCAGGTCGGCGATATTGCTGTGCATTTCGCGCAGTCCGACCAGTGCGGCGATGCGTTTCTGCATCTCGGCCGGGGTCAGCTTGAGGCGGCCGGCGCGCACCTCGCCGATAAAGTGCTGGCGCAATTGCCCCTCATCTTTCAGGGCTGCGGTATCGGCACCTTCTTCCTGCAGCGGGCTGCGCCCGGTCAGCACCAGCACGTTGCCGGGGCGGGCGATCTCGCGCAGCACCTCGGCGGTGATGCCGCGAGCGCCGCCGGTGGCCAGTACCACGGCGTTTTCCACGGAGGGCAGCAGGTTCTCGGCGGCGACTTCGTCCGCCCGGGTGCGGAACACGGTGCGGCGGCCGGCCGGGTAGCCGACCTCCTGGCGCCCGCCGACCAGCTGTAGCTCGGTGGTGATGATCGCCAGTTGCTGGGCGTCGCCGAGCGTCGGGTCGAGGTCGATGGCGCGGGTACGCAGCTCCGGGCGTTCCTCGCGGATCGACTTGACCAGCCCGCTGCCGCCGCCCTGCAGGGTCAAGGCCTGGCGCTGCTCGTCGAGGCCACGGGCGAACAGGCCGCCGAGGGCGCTGAGGGTCACCACGTGGGCGTCGTCGCGCAGCTGGGCAGCCAGGGCGTGAAGAATCAGGTACAGCGACTTCTCGTTGACCAGCAGCTCGCGCTGCCAGGCCTCCAGATTCGCGTCCACCGGCAGGGCATGCGCGCCGAGGGCAGCCAGGTGGATCACGCCGGCGATCTGCTTGTCCGGGTTGGCCGCCGTCTCCCGGCACCAGGCGGCCAGCGCCGCCTCGTCGGCCAGCAGCCCTGGGCTCAGCAGGGACACCGTGCAGCCGCGCTGCTCCAGCCATTCCTGCAGGCGCAGGGCGAGACCGTGATCGTCGGCGGTGAGGATGAAGTAGCCGGGCTCGAACTGGCGCAAGGCCTGCTCGGGGATGGTTTCCTCCTCGGGCACCACGATATGCCGGGGCGAGTGGCTGGCCTGGACAGGCGCAGTCTTCGGGCTCGCCCCGGCGGACTCAAAAGGGACGGCCACCTCGCCGACTTCGAGACCTTCGAGCATCTTCAGCATGTCCGCCAGGGTCGCTCGGGTATTGAGCTGGCTGCGCGCCTCGCCCAGGGCGCTGCCGTAGGCCGGCGGCAAGGTCTGCAGCAGGGCGCCGACGATCTCCACGCGCTTGATCGAGTCGATGCCGAGATCGGCTTCCAGGTTCTGCTCCAGGCCGACCATGTCGCTCGGGTAGCCGGTACGCTCCTCGACGATGGACAACAGGATGTCCTTGATCCGACCACCTTCCACCTGGGCCGCCGGCGCAGCCACAGGGGCCGGCGCGGCAACGGGCGCGGCAGCGGTCACCACCGGTGCGGCAACGGGTGCGGGCGCCGCGGCGACAGGAGCCGGCGCTGCAACAGGAATCGCAACGGGGGCCGGTGCCACGCGCGCGGCCAGCGCGACGGCCACCGGGCGACGCGACGCAGGCGCTGCGGCCGGCATCGACGGCAGGCCACGGGGCAGCGCCGGGGCGGCGGCGCCGACCATGTAGGCGTTGAGGACGCGCTCCTGGGTCTCCAGGAACTGGCGCATGGTGGCGAAGTATTCCGCCATCACCGATGACGTTTCGTCACCTTGGATTGCCATGGGTTCGGACATGACCAGCCTCTCCTTGTGTCGCGGGGCAGCCGGGGCTGCGCTGTGGGGCGGGGTTGCGGGGTTGCGATTGAGCGGCACCACCACCGGGTGCGACTCGGTTTTCGGTTCGGCGGCCGGCAGCAGGTCGCCCTGCAGCACGCCGATCTGGCGTGGCGCCTCACTGGCGCGGCGGGCGCCGCTGCCGTTGAGCAGCCAGGCTTGCCGGGGCAGGCTGGCGTCGCGCCACAGGCCTTCGAGGCGGCCGTTGGCGCTGGGCTGGCAGGCACGACCGGCGAACAGGCGGCGGGGCTCGAAGGTCACGCCCAGGGTGTGCAGGCGCGCCAGGGCCAGCAGCAGGCTGGCGAGGCCGCCGCCGCGCTCGTCCAGGGCCACGGCCTGGTGCGGCTTGCCGTCGAGGATGCGGCCGACCAGGCGGCTGAGCACCGCCTTGGGCCCGACCTCGATGAACACCCGGGCGCCGGCGGCGTGCATGGCCTCGATCTGTCTGACGAACTCCACCGGCCTGACCAGATGCTCGGCCATGGCCTGCCTGACCCGGGCCGGCTCGACGTCATGCAGGGCGGCGCTGGCGTTGGAGTAGACCGGCAGGCGCCCGGCCTGCCAGGGCGTGGCCTCGATGGCGGCGGCCAGCAGGCCCTGGGCCGGGGCGACGAAGGGTGAATGGAAGGCGGCGGCCACCGGGATCGGGCTGGCGTTGACGCCGGCCTGCTGCAAGGCCTCCAGGGCGCGGGCGATGCCGGCCGTGGAGCCGCTGATGATGCTCTGCTCCGGCGCGTTGTGGTTGGCCACCAGCAGGTCCGGGATGGCCGCGATAGCGCGTTCCACCTGCTCGCGCGGCGCCTGCACCATGGCCATGCCGCCCAGTTCACTGCCGGCGCTGGCGGCGGCCTCGACGATGAAGCGGCCACGGGCCTCGGACAGGCTCATCAGGCCGGCGAAATCGATCTGCCCGGCGGCGTACAGGGCGACGAACTCGCCGTAGCTGTGGCCGGCGAGCATGTCGCCGTCGATGCCCAGTTCGCGCAGCAGGCGCAGCAGGCCGGCCTCCACCGCGCCGAGGGCCGGCTGGGCCACGTCGGTGCTGGTCAGAGCGGCGCTGGCCGCCTGCCTGGCGGCCTCGTCGTAGCAGGCGCGCGGGTGGATGAAGCGGCTCAGCGGCCTGGCGGCGAAGCGCTCGGTGCCGGTCGCCAGCAGTGCGTCGGCCTCGGCCAGGGTCTCGGCGACGGCCGGGAACAGCACCGCCAGCTCGCGCAACATGTTGATATTCTGCGAGCCCTGGCCGGGGAACAGCAGGGCGACCTGGCCCGACTCGACGCGGCTGTCGCCGAGCACCACGGCCGGGTCGATCAGCGCCTCGCCGGCCAGGCGGCGCTGGGCCTTGCCCAGCTTGTCGGCCAGTTCGTCCAAGCTGCCGGCGACGATCGCCAGGCTGTGCTCGCCCTGGCCCAGGTCGCCGGCCAGATGGGCCGCGATGTCGCGCAGCGCCACCTTGCCCGGCGCCGCCAGCTGCGCCTGCAACTGGCCCACCTGGACCTGCAGCTGCTCGCGACTGCCGGCGCGCCAGAGCAGCAGCTCGGCGCTCCAGGCGTCGCTGACGCCCTGCTCCAGCCAGGGCCGGTACTCGCCGGCGTATTCCTCGAGCACCGCATGGAAGTTGGTGCCGCCGAAGCCGAAGGCGCTGACCGCCGCGCGCCGCGGCACGTCGCCACGGGCCAGCCATGGCTGCGCCTCGTCGAGCACGCAGAGCGGGCTGTCGGCCTGCTTCAGCACGGCATTGGGCGACTGCACGCCCAGGTGCGGCGGCAGCACCTTGTGGTGCAGGGCCAGGGCCGCCTTGATCATGCCGGCCACACCGGCGGTGGCCTTGGTGTGGCCGATCATGGTCTTGACCGAGCCGACCACCGCCTGGGCCGGACGGCTGCCGGCCTCGCGCAGCAGCGCGGTGGTGCTGTCCAGCTCGGCGGTGTCGCCGGCCACGGTGCCGGTGCCGTGGGCCTCGAACAGGCCGACGCTGTCCGGGCCGAAGCCGGCCTGGCGGTAGGCCCGGCGCATGGCGCGCAGCTGGCCGGCGGGCAGCGGCGCGGTGAGGCCCTTGGCCTTGCCGTCGCTGCTGCCGGCCATGCCCTTGATCACCGCGTAGACGCGGTCGCCGTCGCGCTCGGCGTCGCCCAGGCGCTTGAGCGCCAGCATGGCGATGCCTTCGGAGATCACGATGCCGTCGGCCGACTCGTCGAAGGTGCGGCAGCGGCCGCGCGGCGACAGGGCCTGGGTCTTGCTGAAGCACAGGTAGCCGAACGGCCCCTGCACGGTGTCCACGCCGCCGGCGATGACCAGGTCGCTGCGCCCGGCCATCAGTTCGTTGATGCCCTGGTAGATGGCGGCCAGGGACGAGGCGCAGGCCGCGTCGGTGGCGAAGTTGACGCCGCCGAAGTCCAGGCGGTTGGCGATGCGCCCGGCCATCACGTTGATCAGGATGCCGGCGAAGGTGTCCTCGGTCCATTGCGGCAGGCGCCCGGCAATCTCGCCCGGCAGGTCGCCCTTGAAGCGCGGCAGCTCTGAGCGCAGGCCGTACTGCATGCCGACGTCGCCGGCGCCGCCGCTGGCGCCGATGATCACCGAAGCCTTCTCGCGGTCGAAGCCGCGCTGCTCGTAGCCGGCGTCGGCCAGGGTCTGGCGGGCGATGTCGAGGGCCATCAGCTGCATCGGGTCGACCGACTCGATGGACTTGGGCGGCATGCCGTAGCGGGTCGGGTCGAACACCAGGTCGTCGAGGAAGCCGCCCCAGCGCGAGTAGATCTTGTCCGGCGCGCTGCGGTTCTCGTCGAAGTACAGGCGCCAGTCCCAGCGGTGCGAGGGAATCTCGGTGATGGCGTCGACCTTGGCCAGGATGTTCTGCCAGTACTCGCGGGTGGTGCTGGAGCCGGGCAGGATCGAGCCCATGCCGATGATCGCGATGTCGGCCGGCTCGCCGGGTTCGACAGCCGTTTCGAGCTGGGCCTGCTGGTAGTCCTCCAGGAGGGCCAGCGAGTCGTCGGTGACACCGCGGTGCAGGCTGGCGATGTCGGTGATGGCGTCACGCAGGGTGGCGACCTGGCCGATCATGTACATGCCGTCGGCCACCTGCTCGGCCGGCTCGAAGGTCTTGAGCGTGCCCTCCTCGCCCACCCGCATGCTGCCCTTGGAGGCCAGGCGCAGGCGGCCGAGGATCAGGTCGTCGAGCTGCTCGCGGGCCTCGTCGGCCGGCACCGCCTGCTGCTTGAGTTCGTTGCGGCGGGCGAAGAAGGCGGCGGCGAAGGGCGTGTAGGCGCAGCGGCTGGCGTGGCCGGTGCCGGATTCCAGGTTGACCGTGCGGGCGCACTCGATGGCCTGCCGCTGGAAGGTGTCGACGATGGCGCCGGCCTCGACGATCTCCCGGGTGAACAGGTAGGCGCTGCCCATCAGCAGGCCGACCTTGACGCCCCTGGCCAGCAGCGGCGCGGTCATGGCCTGGACCATGGCCGAGGAGCGGGCGTCGTGGATGCCTCCGGCGAACAGCACCTGGATTTCCTCGCCCGGCACGCCCTGGGCGATTTCCTCCAGCAGGCGGTCGATCATGCTGCTCCACAGCACGAAACTGCTCAGCGGGCCAACGTGGCCGCCGCACTCGCGGCCCTCGAAGATGAAGCGCCGCGCGCCTTCCTTGAGGAACATCGGGATCAGGTTGGAAGACGGCACGTGGAGGAACGAGGGGATGCCGGACTGCTCCAGACGCACCGCCTGGTCCGGGCGGCCGCCGGCGATGATCGCGTAGCTGGGCCGGTGCGGCCGGGCGGCGGCGATCTGCTCGTCGAGCAGGGTCTGCGGGGCGAAGCCGAGCAGGCCGATGCCCCAGGGGCGGCCGGCCAGCAGCTCGGCGGTCTTCTCCAGCAGGACGGTCAGCGGCTTGCCCTTGAGCAGGGCCAGGGCCAGCATCGGCAGTGCACCGCCGGCGGCCACCGCGGCGGCGAATTCGGCCTTGTCCGAGACCCGGCTCATCGGCCCCTGCACCAGCGGCAGGTCCAGGCCCAGGGCGTCGGCCAGCGGCGCCCGCTCGCCGCGCAGGGCGCGCGCGCTCAGGGCGATCTGCGGGTTGTGCCGCACGGCCGCATCGATGGCCTGGAACAGCTGGGCGACGCTGCCATGCTGCTTCTGCCAGGCGGCGGCGAAGGCCACGTCCTGGCCCAACGGCAACAGGCCGGCGACCGGGTTGCGCCATTCCACCTCGGCCAGCAGGCGCTCGCGCATCTGCCGGGGGCTCAGCGCCTCGGCATCGGCGACGAAGGCACGGGCGCGGGCGAAGCCCGGACGCGAGAGGACGCGGCAGTAGCGGCCGGATTCGCCATTGCCGGCGGCGACCGTCTCGCTGCCCGACAGGCTACGCAGGTGCGGCTGGAGATCGGCGGCCACCGGCGACTCCTGCAGCAGCAGGACCTGACTGTCCAGCGCGACGCCGGCGAAACCGGCCAGCGCGGCGGCCGCGGCGGTGTGCGGGGTGATGCCGCCGCGCAGGTACAGCGGCAGGTCGCTGGTCGCCCGCCAGTGCTGGGCGAGAATGAAGGCGCTGCTCTCACCGACGAAGCCGGCGGCCTCGTGCCCCTTGAGCAGCAGGCCATCGACCCGGGCGGCGATGGAGGTATCGAGGGGATCGTTGTCGCTCAGCTCGAGCAGCAGGTCCGGCCCTTCGTCCGCCAGCCCGGCGAGCCAGCCCTGCCAGTCGCCCCACTGCTCGCGCCCCAGCACCAGCAGGCACAGGCCATTCTCCAGATAGCCAGCGAGCTGCGCGGCGAGCGCGTCATCGAAGTCGCCCAGGCGCACGCCGAAGCCGGATGCGCCGGCATGGCGGCGCAGCAATTCCAGTTGGGTGGCGAGCGAGGCGGCACCCAGCTCCAGATCCAGCACCCCCAGGCCGCCGGCGCGGGACGCGGCGATGGCGAGCGCGGGATGGCCCAGGCCCTCGGGCGACAGCAGCAGCTTGGTGAGACCGACGTGAGCGCGGGTGACTTGCATGTTCGTAGCCCTTTCCGAGGCCAAAAAACCCCGTGCGGCGGATGTCCGCTCACGCTCGGGGGCCAATTAGCTTGCAGCGGCTACACGAAGAGTCGGACGCAGACCACGGGCGGATGCCCGGCCGGCGTATGACTCGACCCTCCCCACAGCACTCCCTTGCACCGGCCTCGACGACACCCGATTCGGCGGGCGGCGGCGCGGCACGTCAGACAGATCCATGACGCAAGGCAACAGCACAGTTTTATTTTTCTTTGAATTTTCAATGACCTGAACCGATACAGTGCGACTCGGAACACATCAAGGCAAAAACTCTGCTGCTGGCTACTTAACACCAGCGCTCAAATAATGTCAAAATTCCATCCAGAATCACAACACAAAAATAAATAAGTCAAAAAACCAGCACTCGATTGAATCAGAATTCCGGCGTGTCACACCCCTTCCCCGGGAGGGGCACGGCCACATCGGTGGTTCGGTCCTGCGCCGGGCCCGGCAGCCGCCGGCTCGGCGCCGCCCAACGAGCACAAAGGAGCAAGGTATGGACGCCCCAACCCCTCATCGCCGTCCCCTGGCCTGCCAGGCGGTCCCGCCGACCGCTCCCCCGTCACCCGCCCGCCGCAGCGCCCCGCGCTGACCCACCCCCGTTGAATCAGCCCAGAGAGGACAACCCCATGAGCGCGCCCATCAACCACATCGTCTTCATCATCATGGACAGCTGCCGCTACGACTCCTGCATGGCGGCCAGCACCCCGAACATCGAGCGCGTCGGCCAGGTGGAGAAGCGCTATTCCTATGCCTCCTGGACGGCGCCGTCGCACTACGCCTTCACCATGGGCATGCTGCCGCACAGCACGCCGCGCGAGGTCTACGCCTCGGAGGTGTACAAGGAGGAGTTCGTGCAGTGGGTGGAGCGCACCGGCATCGCCGACGTGTCGTTCCGCGACTTCATCCCGGAACTGTCGCTGCCCAAGGTGCTCGGCCAGCTGGGCTACCGCACCGTGGCCCGGGTGTCGATGCCGGTGCTCAACCAGCAGACCGCGATCAACCAGCACTTCGACGACTACAAGCTGATGAGCAACCACAACGACTTCGCCGGCATGGTCGAGGAGATGACCTTCCCCGAGGACGAGCCGCACTACTACTTCCTCAACCTGGGCGAGACCCACTACCCCTACATGCTCAAGGACGAGAACCTGCCGCGCATTTCCGGCGTGCACGGGGTATTCAAGACCCTGGGCGGCGAAGCCCAGCACAACGCCGCGGACAGCGACGCGTTCTTCGATCAGGAGCAGATGGAGATGCTGCGCCAGCAGCAGGTGCGCTGCGTGGAGTACGTCGACGGCCTGATCGGCAAGCTGATGGAGAAGGCGCCGGAGAACACCTGGTTCATCATCACCGCCGACCACGGCGAGCTGTTCGGCGAGGACGGCTACTTCGGCCACGGCCCGATCATGCACGAGAAGTGCTTCGAGGTTCCCTTCGTCGAAGGTTTCGCGGGCAAGGCCTGATGCGCCAGCCGCTGTTCATCCTGGCGCTGCCGAGGTCCTACACCTCGCTGATCGCCGGCATGCTCGGCCAGCATCCGCAGGCCTACGGCCTGCCGGAGCTGAACCTGTTCACCGTCGACCGGCTCATCGAGATGTGGCAGGACGGCCAGGACAAGACCGGCATGTCGCGCTTCCAGCGCCACGGCATCCTGCGCGCGGTGGCGGAGATCTACGCCGGCGAGCAGAGCAGCAGCGCCGTGGTGATGGCCAACCACTGGGTGGCGGCGCGGCAGAACCGCAGCGGCATCCAGGTGTTCCGCGAGATCGTCGACGCGGTGTCGCCGCTGATGGCCATCGACAAGAGCCCCGCCCACGTGGTCAGCCCGGTGTACCTGCAGCGCATCTACGAGAACTACCCGGACGCCTTCTACCTGCACCTGACCCGCCATCCGACCAACCAGGGCAACTCGGTGATGAAGATCCAGGATGGCGGCTACGCGCTGTCGGTGAACTCCATCGACTACTGCGACGGCCAGGCGCTGATCGACCCGCAGATTGCCTGGCACGACATCAACCTGAACATCATGGAGCTGCTGGAGAAGGTCCCGCCCCGGCAGAAGATGCACGTGCGCGGCGAGGATGTGATGGCCGACCCGCTGCAGTGCCTGCCGCGCATCTGCCGCTGGCTCGGCCTGCGCGAAGACTTCGAGGCGCTGGAGGACATGCTCCACCCGGAGCTGTCGCCCTTCGCCACCGTCGGCCCGATCAACGCGCTGTTCGGCAACGACCCGAACTACCTGCGCAACCCGGTGTTCGAACCGCACCGGCCGAAACAACCGCCGCTGCGCGCGCCCCTGCCCTGGCGCATGGACGGCGCCTGCCTGAAACCGGAAGTCCAGCGCCTCGCGCTCGAGTTCGGTTACTCCCACTGAGCGAGACGAGCCATGCCAACCCGTACCCGGCTGGGCAACATCAGCACCCCGAGCGACCTGCTCCCCGAACTGCCAGCGCACCTGCAGGTGCTGCGCGACGACCTGCAGAAACGCGTGCAGGCCAGCCGCGTGCGCCACTATCTGGACCGCGAACTGTCCCACCTCAGCGGCAACCGCGAGATCGCCGCCAGCGTGCGCCTGTTGTTCGACGGCCAGGGGCGGCCCTCGGAAAACCTCAGCCTCAAGGAAATCGTCAAGTTCCGCCAGAAGATCGAGACGGACATCCAGTGGCTGGAGGCGGTGCTGGTCGAGCTGCGCAGCGACCTCGGCGTGGTGCTCGAACTGGAAGACGCGGCCATGGACGTGGCCAGCGTCCAGCGGGCCGAAGAAGACTACTGAGGAGAGCGCCATGCGCCTGATTCCCCTGTTCATCCTCGGCCTGGCGCTGTGCGCCGGCCGGGCCACGGCCGCCGAGGGCGAGCTGTACCGCATGCAGATCGCCGGCGCGGAGCGCAGCTACAAGCTGTTCGTGCCCAAGGGCTCGGGCCAGGAAGCGATGCCGTTGATGATCGTGATGCACGGCGGCCTGGGCAACGCCGACGAGACCGAACGCACCACCGGCATGAACAAGGTGGCCCAGGCCAGCGGGTTCCTGGTGGTCTACCCCAACGGCACTGGCGCCCGCCTGCTGCCCAACCGGCGCACCTGGAACGCCGGCCGCTGCTGCGGCCAGGCGGTGGAACGCAAGGTCGACGATGTCGCCTTCATCCACGCCATGCTGGCCGACATCGCCAGCCGCCACAGCTTCGACCACTCGCGGGTCTACGCCACCGGCATCTCCAACGGCGCCATGATGGCCTACCGCCTGGCCTGCGAGCTGCCCGACGACATCGCCGCCATCGTGCCGGTGTCCGGCACCCTGGCGCTGAACAGCTGTCCCGGGGCGAAGAACATCCCCGTGCTGCACATCCACGGCGGCAAGGACAGCAACGTGCCCTTCAAGGGTGGCCAGGGCGAGAACGCCATCGCCGGGGTCAACCACCGCTCGGTGCCGGACTCGCTGCGGATGATCGCCAGCGCCCACGGCTGCGGCGCGGACGCCAGCGAGAAGGATCTGCCGGACGGCTCCGAGCTGACCACCTGGAACTGCAGGGGCAAGGCCGCGCTGCAATTGCGCCTGATCCCCAACGGCGAGCACGTCTGGCCGGGCGGCGACAGCCGGCGCAACCGCAAGCTGTACGGCGGCAACTTCTCCGCCAGCCAGGCCGCCTGGGAATTCGCCCGGCAGTTCAAGAAGAACGACTGAGTCCCCGCGCGGCGGCCATGACCGCCGCGCCTTTTCCTGCCCAACGCCGCTCCCGCCTCTTCAGGACGAAGGGACGGGCGGTACTCCATGAACAGCAGTACCGGCCACCACGAGGCACCCGACATGCCCCTGACCCATCTTGAACGCCTGGAGGCGGAGAGCATCGACATCTTCCGCGAAGCGGTTTCCGAGGCGGAAAACCCCGTGATGCTCTACTCCATCGGCAAGGACAGCGCGGTGATGCTGCACCTGGCGCGCAAGGCCTTCTTCCCTTCGCGCCCGCCCTTCCCGCTGCTGCACGTGGACACCACCTGGAAATTCCGCGCCATGTACGAGATGCGCGAACGGATGGCCCGCGAATCGGGCATGGAGCTGCTGGTCCACCATAACCAGGAGGCCCTGTCCCGCGGCATCAACCCCTTCACCCATGGCTCGGCCCTGCACACCGACCTGTGGAAGACCGAGGGCCTGAAGCAGGCCCTGGACAAGTACGGCTTCGACCTGGCGTTCGGCGGCGCCCGCCGCGACGAGGAGAAGTCCCGGGCCAAGGAGCGGGTGTTCTCCTTCCGCAGCGCCCAGCACCGCTGGGAGCCCAAGGCCCAGCGTCCGGAACTCTGGCGCCTGTACAACGCTCGCAAGCACAAGGGCGAGAGCATCCGCGCCTTTCCCCTGTCGAACTGGACCGAACTGGACATCTGGCAGTACATCTATCTGGAACAGATTCCGATCGTGCCACTGTACTTCGCCGAACGGCGCCCCGTGGTGGAGCGCGACGGCGTGCTGATCATGGTCGACGACGAGCGCATGCCGCTGCACGGCGGCGAACAACCCGAGCTGAGGAGCGTGCGCTTCCGTACACTGGGCTGCTACCCGCTGACAGGTGCGGTAGAGTCGCAGGCGGACAGCCTGCCGGCGATCATCCGCGAGATGCTGCTGGCCACCACCAGCGAACGCCAGGGCCGGGTGATCGACCACGACAGCGCCGGCTCCATGGAAAAGAAGAAAGTCGAGGGGTACTTCTGATGAATGCGCAGACTCAGCTCATCGAAGAGGACATCGAGCAGTACCTCCGGGCGCACCAGGACAAGACCCTGCTGCGCTTCATCACCTGCGGCAGCGTCGACGACGGCAAGAGCACGCTGATCGGCCGCCTGCTATACGAGGCCAAGGCCCTGCTGGAAGACCAGCTCAGCGCCCTGGAGAGCGACTCGAAGAAACACGGCACCCAGGGCGGCGAACTGGACTTCGCCCTGCTGGTGGACGGCCTCTCCGCCGAGCGCGAACAGGGCATCACCATCGACGTGGCCTACCGCTTCTTCGCCACCGAGAAGCGCAAGTTCATCGTCGCCGACACCCCAGGCCACGAGCAGTACACCCGCAACATGATCACCGGCGCCTCCACCGCCGACGTGGCGGTGATCCTGATCGACGCGCGCAAGGGCATGCTGACCCAGACCCGTCGACACAGCTACCTGGTGTCGCTGATCGGCATCCGCCGGGTGGTGCTGGCGATCAACAAGCTGGACATGGTCGATTACTCCCAGGAAGTGTTCGAGCAGATCGACGCCGACTACCGGGCCTTCGCCAGCAAGCTCGGCATCGAGCACATCCAGAGCATCCCGCTGTCCGCCCTGCGCGGCGACAACATCACCGAGCCCAGCCCGAACACCCCCTGGTATCGCGGCCCCAGCCTGATGCAGTTCCTCGAGACGGTGGAGCTGGAACAGGCCCGCGAGGACGCACCGCTGCGCATGCCGGTGCAATGGGTGAACCGTCCGGACCTGGATTTCCGCGGCTTCTCCGGGCGCATCCTCGGCGGCAGCGTATGTCCGGGCGACGCCATCCGCGTGCTGCCCTCGGGCAAGACCAGCCGGGTACGGCGCATCGTCACCCTCGGCGGCGACCTCGAACAGGCCATCGCCGGCCAGTCGGTGACCCTGACCCTGGAAGACGAGATCGATATCAGCCGGGGCGACGTGATCGCCGCCGCCGACGCTCCGCCGGCGGTGGCGGACCAGTTCGAGGCGACCGTGGTGTGGATGAGCGAGGAAGCCATGCTGCCGGGGCGGCCGTACCTGATCAAGCTGGGCGCCAGCAGCATCGGCGGCGCGCTCGGCCAGCCGAAGTACCAGATCGACGTCAACAGCCTCGACCAGCTGCCGTGCCGCACCCTCGGCCTGAACGAGGTCGGCGTCTGCACCCTGAGCCTGGACCGCGCCGCGCCCTTCGATCCCTACGCGGAAAACCGCGACATGGGCAGCTTCATCGTCATTGATCGCTTCACCCACCAGACCGTGGGCGCCGGCATGCTGCACTTCGCCCTGCGCCGCTCGCAGAACATCCACTGGCAGGCCCTGGAGGTGGACAAGGCGGCGCGCACCCGGCTCAACGGCCACAAGCCCTGCGTGATCTGGCTCACCGGCCTGTCCGGCGCCGGCAAATCGACCATCGCCAACCTGCTGGAAAGGCGCCTGCACGCCCTGGACGTGCATACCTACCTGCTGGACGGCGACAACGTGCGCCACGGCCTGAACAAGGACCTGGGCTTCACCGCCGCCGACCGGGTGGAGAACATCCGCCGCATCGGCGAAGTCGCCAGACTGATGGTGGATGCCGGGCTGATGGTGGTCACCGCCTTCATCTCGCCGTTCCGCTCCGAGCGCCAGCTGGCCCGGGACCTGGTGACGGAAGGGGAATTCGTCGAAGTATTCGTCGACACGCCTCTGGATGAAGTGGAGAAGCGCGACCCCAAGGGACTCTACAAGAAGGCGCGGCGAGGCGAACTGAAGAACTTCACCGGCATCGACTCGCCCTACGAGGCGCCGGAAAGTCCCGAAATCCGCATCGAAACACTGAAACACAGTGCCGAGGAAGCTGCCGATCTCATCGTCGGACAACTTCGCGAACTCGGCCTGCTCGGCTGACTATATAAATGTGCATTGTCAGGGCGGCGTTCGATAAAGCACCCTGACAATGCAAAAGAGACAACTCGCCCATATGGGCAATATGGCTCTACGCCACGATTCATCAAGCCTTCGCCGGTATCCAGCGCGCACAGGAACGCACTGTACGGCGGCAATAATCCATGAACTCCCCGCGCTCCAGCGCCTCTCAGAAAGTACGGCCGTGCATCAAGACCGCCTCTGACAATGTCCGAGGCTGTCGCTATAATCGCGCCGCTCTCATACTTTCCAGAACTTCTGGCAATACTCATGGCTGCAGGCGATTCCCGCAGCCCGAATGGTGAACATGTGACGAAAGACGAATTGCGCGCGGAATTGGATCGCCAGGCGCAACGTTACAAGGATGTCTATGGCGGCGAAGTAGTGACCTACGCAGCCCAGCCCGACCCGGAGCGCAAGCCCTGGAAAAAGAGGCCCAGTCTGCTGGACCAGGCGTTCCAGCAGGAACTGCAGAAGATCGAAAAGGCCCGCGAGACGGAATAGGCCGGACGCCCGGCCCCTCCAGCGCCGCTCAGCGGCGGCGACTGCCGCCCAGCAATGACCCCATCAGGCCGCGAACCAGCTGCCGACCAATCTGGTTGGCAGCTTGGCGCACGGCCGTCTTCATCACCTGGCTGGCCAGGCCGCCCAGCAGCTCGCCCGCCATGTCGCCCAGCCCCTGATCAGCGTTCTTGCCGGCCTTGCCCTTCGTCGCCGGCGCTTCTGCAGGCGCCTGGGTGGCGGCACGAGCCATGAGAATCTCGTAGGCCGACTCGCGGTCCACCGGCTTGTCGTAGCGGCCGGCTTGTGGCGAGGTGCGCAGCAACGCCACCCGCTCCGCCTCGCTCAGCGGCCCGATGCGTGACTGCGGCGGGGCGATGGCGACCCGCTGCACCACGGCCGGTGTGCCCTTCTCCTCCAGAGTGCCGACCAGCGCCTCACCGATGCCCAGTTCGGTGAGCACGCTCAGGCTGTCGAACGCCGGATTCGGCCTGAAGCCGTCGGCCACCGCGCGCAGCGACTTCTGCTCCTTGGCGGTGAAGGCACGCAGGCCGTGCTGGATGCGCAGACCGAGCTGGGCCAGCACCTGGTCCGGCAGGTCGCTCGGCGACTGGGTGACGAAGTACACGCCCACGCCCTTGGAACGGATCAGCCGCACTACCTGTTCCAGACGCTCCTGCAGCGCCTTCGGCGTGCCGGAGAAGAGCAGGTGCGCCTCGTCGAAGAACAGCGCCAGCACCGGCTTGTCGGCATCGCCGCGCTCCGGCAGCTGCTCGAACAGCTCGGCCAGCAGCCACAGCAGGAAGGTCGCGTAGACCTTGGGGGCTTCGTGGACCAGACGGCTGGCGTCCAGCAGATGGATGCGACCCCGGCCGTCGCGATCAGGTTGAAGGATGTCCTCCAGTTGCAACGCCGGTTCACCGAACAGTGCCTCCGCACCCTGCTGCTCCAGGGTCGCCAGTCTGCGCAGCAACGCCTGGGCGGACGCGCCGGCGAACAGGGCACGGTCCTCGCCCAGCAGCTCGGGGTTGTCCTTGAGGTGGTTGAGCAGGGCCTTGAGGTCCTTGAGGTCGAGCAGCAGCAGGCCCTCGCGGTCGGCCACCTGGAACGCAGCGTACAGCGCGGCCTGCTGGCTGTCGGTCAGCTCCAGCAGGTTGCCCAGCAGCAGCGGCCCCATCTCGCTCAGGGTGGTGCGCAGGGGATGGCCACTCTTGCCCGCCACGTCCCACAGGGTGACCGGATAGGCCTGGGAATGGTGCTCCAGCCAGGGCATGCTGGCGATGCGCTCGGCCACCTTGCCCTGGGGATTGCCGGCGGCGCCCAGGCCGCACAGGTCGCCCTTGATGTCGGCGGCGAACACCGCCACGCCGGCATCGCTGAACAGCTCCGCCAGGCGTTGCAGGGTCACCGTCTTGCCGGTCCCGGTGGCGCCGGCCACCAGTCCGTGACGGTTGGCCAGGCGCAATGCCTGAGCGATCGGCTGCCCCTGCGGGTCGGCGCCGAGAATCAAAGAATCGGATACAGGCATCTTGCCATCCCTCGAGCTAAAGCTTTACTGCAATAAGGTCGTTATAAATAGGGCGCCACTCAATAACTCGAGCACCCACTGCTTACAAGACTGCTGCCAGACCTTACCGGACGCAAGTGACCATGACCCAGAATCTGAAGTTCAGCCACAAGATCCTCCTCGCCGCGTCACTTGTCGTGATCGCCGCGTTCTCGCTGTTCACCCTGTACAACGACTACCTGCAGCGAAGCGCCATCCGACAGGACCTGGAGAGCTACCTCCAGGAGATGGGCAGCGTCACCGCCAGCAACATCCAGCACTGGCTCTCCGGGCGCATCCTGCTGGTGGAGAGCGTGGCCCAGTCGGTTTCGGCCGATACCTCACCGGACGAACTGGCCTCGATCCTCGAACGCCCCGCGCTCAAATCGACCTTCGCCTTCACCTATCTGGGCTCTCCGCAGGGCGACTTCACCATGCGCCCGGAGGACGAGATGCCGGCCGACTACGACCCGCGCACCCGCCCCTGGTACAAGGACGCGGTCAGCGCCGGCGGCTCGACCCTCACCGAACCCTATATCGATGCGGCCACCGGAAACCTGATCATCACCATCGCCACCCCGGCGGGCAACGCCGGCGTGGTCGGCGGCGACCTCAGCCTGAACACCCTGGTCGAGATCATCAACTCGCTGGACTTCGACGGCATCGGCTACGCCTTCCTGGTCAGCGCCGACGGCAAGATCCTCGTTCACCCGAACAAGGACATGGTGATGAAGACGATCAGGGACGTGTATCCCAAGGACACCCCGCGCATCAGCTCGGAGTTCAGCGAGTCCGAACTCGACGGCGAGACCCGCATCCTCACCTTCGCCCATGTCCAGGGCCTGCCCTCGGTCGACTGGTACATCGGCCTGTCGGTCAGCAAGTCTGCCGCCTACGCCATGCTCACCGAATTCCGCGCCTCGGCCATCATCGCCACGGTGATCGCCGTGGTGATCATCATCCTGCTGCTGGGCATGCTGATCCGCGTGCTGATGCAGCCGCTGCACCTGATGGGTCGCGCCATGAGCGACATCGCCAAGGGCGAAGGCGACCTGACCAAGCGCCTGAGCGTGCACAGCCGCGATGAATTCGGCGAACTGGCGTCGTCCTTCAACCAGTTCGTCGAGCGCATCCACGGCTCGATCCGCGAGGTGTCCTCGGCTACCCAGCAGCTCAACGAAGTGGCCAAGCTGGTGGTCAACGCTTCCAACTCGTCAATGGCCAACTCCGACGAACAGGCCAGCCGCACCAACAGTGTGGCGGCGGCGATCAACGAGCTGGGCGCCGCCGCCCAGGAAATCGCCCGCAACGCCGCCGACGCCTCGCACCAGGCCTCCGACGCCCGCCACCTGGCCGAGGACGGCAGCCAGGTGCTGGAGAAGACCATCACCGCGATGAACGAGCTGTCGGAGAAGATCAGCGCCTCGTGCCGCAACATCGAGACGCTCAACGGCAAGACGGTGAACATCGGCCAGATCCTCGAGGTGATCAAGAGCATCTCCGAGCAGACCAACCTGCTGGCGCTCAACGCGGCCATTGAGGCGGCGCGCGCCGGCGAGGCCGGTCGCGGCTTCGCGGTGGTGGCGGACGAAGTGCGCAACCTGGCGCACCGCACCCAGGAGTCGGCGCAGGAAATCCAGAAGATGATCGAGGAGCTGCAGGTGGGCGCTCGCGAATCGGTCACCACTATGACCGAGAGCCAGCGCTACAGCGAGGAGAGCGTGACCATCGCCAACCAGGCCGGCGAGCGCCTGGGCAGCGTGACCCAGCGCATCGGCGAGATCGACGGGATGAACCAGTCGGTGGCTACCGCGACCGAGGAACAGACCGCGGTGGTCGACTCGCTGAACATGGACATCACCGAGATCAACACCCTCAACCAGGAAGGCGTGGAGAACCTGCAGGCCACCTTGCGCGCCTGTGGCGACCTGGAGCAGCAGGCCTCGCGCCTGAAGCACCTGGTCGACAGCTTCCGTATCTAAGAGCTTGTTTACGATCTTTTGAGCAGCACGGCTCTTGTACTGAAGCCTTGCTTTCCAACCCGTCACCCCGGCGCAGGCCGGGGTCCAGAAAACCATCAGGCGACTCGGCGCGGGCAACTGGATACCGGCCTACGCCGGCATGACGGGCCTATAGCTCAGTCTTAGGGACAAACCGAGCGGCAGGCCAGGTTCGGAAAGACCGTAAACAGGTTCTAGGGGCTGTACGAAAAGTCGTCGAGCGAAGGTCAGGCGAGGGCTAGGCGCCCCCACAAAAACGGGTGAGGAAGCGGACTGGGCTCGCATGCGAGTTTACGAGCTGTAAATGAGCATTCCGAACCCGTTTTTAACGAAGCATCACCGAGCGCAGGCACTTTTCGTACAGAGCCTAGGCCTCATCCGGCGCGGGCAAGTCCTGCGCCGCACCCTCCTCCTCGGCGACTTGCCGCAGTCGCCGCCAGAGTTCGGCGGCACCGGGGAACTCGGTGCCGTCGGTCTCGCTCAGAGCCTCCGGGTCGTAACGCTGCAGACAGCCCTCGCCGAGCGTGGGCGGCGGTATCGCCTCGCCCCGTTTCATCCTCGCCTCCCGACGGTCAGTCGAACACCACCGTCTTGTTGTCATGAATCAGCACGCGGTCTTCCAGATGGAAGCGCAGGCCCCGCGACAGCGCGATCTTCTCCACGTCCTTGCCGAGCCGTACCATGTCCTCGATGCTGTCGCGGTGGCTCACGCGCACCACGTCCTGTTCGATGATAGGCCCGGCATCCAGCTCCTCGGTCACGTAGTGACAGGTGGCGCCGATCAGCTTGACGCCGCGCATGGACGCCTGGTGGTAGGGCTTGGCCCCGACGAAGGACGGCAGGAAACTGTGGTGGATGTTGATCACCCGGCCAGCGTAGTCCTGACACAGCTGCGGCGGCAGGATCTGCATGTAGCGGGCGAGTACCACCACATCGGCCTGGTATTCGCCGACCAGGCGCGAAACCTCGGCGAAGGCCGGGGCCTTGTCCTTGGGGTCGACCGGCACGTGGTGGAACGGGATGCCATGCCACTCGACCATGCTGCGCAGGTCGTTGTGGTTGGAAATGACACAGGGAATCTCGCAGTCCAACTCGTCGCTGTGCCAGCGGTGCAGCAGGTCGGCCAGGCAGTGGGACTCCCGGCTGGCCATCAGCACCACGCGCTTCTTCGCCTGCGAATCGGTGACGCGCCACTCCATCGAGAATTCCTTGGCGATGGGCGCGAAGGCCTGGCGGAAACCATCGAGATCGAAGGGCAGCGAGTCGGCGCGAATCTCGTGGCGCATGAAGAACCAGCCACTCTGATTGTCCGAGTGATGACTGGCCTCGGTGATCCAGCCGTTATAGGTAGCCAGGAAATTACTGACCTTGGCGACAATGCCGACGCGGTCCGGGCAGGCGATCACCAGCCGAAAGGTACGCATGAAAGAGAACTCCAGAAACTTCGCGAGGGCGCCATTCTAGCCGCAGCCGGGGAAACTTCATATCTGACCGGGCCACCAACTACGAAGACACTTCGATCTCGGCTGCTCCGCCGTTACGTATGCAAATGCTGCAACAATTCCGACATCACCACGGGATAAGCCGCCCATACGCCGCGAAGCATGCACATTGGAACACTCGAAACTTATTCTGCTTGTTTACTTTGCCGACTTGGCCTGTCTATTATCTCGTTACTTACAACTGCAACTGGCCATCGGGTAGAACACATCATGTCTCTGATCAACGAATATCGCGCGACGGAAGAAGCCATCAAAGAGCTGCAAGAGCGCCTGAAGAATCTGTCGCAAGACGACAAACTGAAGAAAGAACTCGAATTCGAAGGCAAGCTGCGTACCCTGATGGGCGAATACCAGAAGTCTCTGCGCGACGTCATCGCCCTGCTCGACCCGGAAGGCGCCAAGGGCGGCAAGACCACCCGCGCAGCCAAGCCGGCCACCAGCAAGCGCGCGCGCAAGGTCAAGCAATACAAGAACCCGAACACCGGTGAAGTGATCGAAACCAAGGGCGGCAACCACAAGACTCTGAAAGAGTGGAAAGCCAAGTGGGGCGCCGACACCGTGGAAAGCTGGGCCACCCTACTCGGTTAATCCATCGGGAGACAAGAATGCCGGCAATCGCCGGCATTTTTTATTTCAGCGAAAAGCTAAACGGCGCAATAACGATCCCGCAGCCATTGCGCATGCTCGCGCCAACCCTGCAGCACTTGCTGCTGTTCGGCAGAAGCCTGCGACCACTCCACTTGCAGCGCCTGCTCGAAGTCGGCCAGGGTATTGGGCGCCCCGGCAGCACTGTTATTCAACCTGTCCCGACAGAACTCCTGCCAGTTCACTCGCTCGGCATCGTTCAATGAGTCCGGGAAATTCCTCGCCCGATAGCGGAACAACAATTCCAGCAGACGTTCATCCTCGAAAGCCCAGTTGCCTCGCGCCAGTTGTTCTGCGGTCGAGTGCCTGACCTGCTCGCATAACCTGCGATCACGATCACCGAGAAAACCTTCATACAGTCGTTGTTCCGGGTCCTGCTGCGACTCGAAGTCATCCGCGGCGTAGAGTTCGGACAACTTGCCCGTCCACTGCGTCCGCGCGCCACGCAAGGTTTCGGCGCGTTGCTCGCACAGCCCCAGGTCGATTTGCAGGCGTTCGATATCGTTCGGCCGTAGCACCTTGAGCGGCGCCACCACCGGGCACTTGTTGATATGCAGGAGCTTGAGCGGCACCGGCAGTTCACCCTCGGCCAGCTCGTCGCGCCGGGTATACAGACGCCGCCGGAGCCCCTCGACATCCATCTCCAACAGCGGCTGGGGATCGGACTGCAGGTCGCAGACGATCAGGGCGTTGCGATTGCGCGGGTGCCAGGCCAGCGGCAGCACCACCGCCAGGTAGCCGCGCGCACCGGCGAAGCGCCCCGAGACATGCACCAGCGGCTGCAGCAGCTGGATCTGCTCCGACACCCTGGCCTTGCTGCGCAGCTGATAGAAGAAGTCGTACAAGCGTGGCTGCCGGTCCCGGATCAGACGTGCCAGGCCGATCGTGGCGCGCACGTCGGACAACGCATCGTGGGCCTGGCCATGCTCGATGCCGTTTGCCACGGTGAGCCGCTCCAGTCGCAGCGATACCCTGCCCTCCTCGTCCCGCGGCCACTCGATGCCTTCGGGGCGCAGCGCATAGGCCGCGCGGACCAGGTCGATCAGGTCCCAGCGGCTGTTGCCCCCCTGCCACTCCCGGGCGTAGGGGTCGTAGAAATTGCGATACAGGGCGTAGCGGGTCACCTCGTCATCGAAGCGGATGCTGTTGTAGCCCGCGCCACAGGTGCCCGGCAGCGCCAGTTCGGCATGCACGCGCGCCACGAACTCCGCCTCGGTCAGCCCCTTGTCGCGCAGCACCCGGGGCGTGATCCCGGTGATCCGGCAGGCGGCCGGATGCGGCAGTATGTCGTCGGCAGGACGGCAGTAGAGATTCAGCGGCTCGCCGATTTCGTTCAACTGCTCGTCGGTGCGGATGCCCGCCACCTGCAGCGGCCGATCGCAGCGCGGGTTGATACCCGTGGTTTCGTAGTCGTACCAGAAGATACTTGCGGACAAGATGAAGCTCCCCGGAAAACATGCCGCGGCAGTCTAGCATCAGCTTCACGAGAATCCCGGGCGAAAGCTTGAAGTAGCTCACGCCGCCCGGCTTGTGGGCGATTGCCTGCGGTTATAGGATGCTTCGGTCAGGAAATTCCCCTCCCAGCAAGGACCGTCATCTCATGAGTGATACTACCGCTCCCAATCCCTACGCCGCCCCCAGCAGCAACCTGCAGGAAACCCCGAGCGGCCAGGTTCCGACCATCGCCGAAGCACTCAGCCGTGGATATGACTTCAACATCGGCGACCTGATCAGCGAATCCTGGCAGCGTGTCAAGGGCACCAAGGGCATCATCTTCGGCGGATTCATCGTCTTCTACGTGGTGATGCTGATCGCCACCACCGTGCTCGGCTTCATCTTCGGCGCGCTGGGCATCATCTCCGAAACCAGTGTCACCAGCATGATGGTCGGCCAGATCATCGTCTCCATCCTGGGCTCCGCGCTGACCTACCCCTTCCTGGCCGGCGTCAACCTGGTCGGCATCCGCCGCGCGGCGGACCTGCCCATCAGCTTCAACGACGTGTTCAAGGGCCTGGGCCTGTTCGTACCGCTGCTGATCACCGCGCTGCTGTTGAACGTGCTGATCTACGCCGGCATGCTGCTGCTGATCATTCCCGGCATCTACCTCAGCATCGCCTACATCCTGGCCATCCCGCTGGTGATCGAGCGTGGTCTGTCGCCCTGGGAAGCGCTGGAAACCTCCCGCAAGGCCATCACCCAGCACTGGTTCAAGGTCTTCGGCCTGTTCATCGTCCTCGGCCTGATCATGCTGGTCAGCATGATTCCGCTGGGCATCGGCCTGATCTGGACCCTGCCGCTGTGCATCATCACTATCGGCGCCCTGTACCGCACCATCTTCGGCGTGCTGCCTGCGTCCAACTGATCCGCTACAGAAGTTCGGGCCGCCTCTGGCGGCCCGATTGCTTTAGCACCCTGCTGCTGGCTAGCATCGGGGCTTTCCTCGATGCAGTCGACCGATGCAGCCCAACTCCCCGCTCCCGTCGGAGCATTCCGACCTGCCACTCCTGGACACCCGCCGACAGGTGGAAACCCCGGAAGGCATCGACCTGATCCTCCGCCCCGCCGGCCTGATGCCGAGGGCTCTCGCGTTCGGCATCGATCTGCTCATCCGCGGCGCCATCCTCCTGGGTGCCCTCATCGTGCTCGGCATCCTCGGCCAGTTCGGCATGGGGCTGGGGACCATCCTGTATTTCCTGATCAACTGGTGGTACCCGGTGCTGTTCGAGGTGCTCTACCAGGGCCGCACTCCCGGCAAGAAGGCCATGAGCCTGCGCGTGGTCCACGATGACGGAACCCCCGTGGGCTGGGCCGCCTCGCTGACCCGCAACCTGCTGCGCGCTGTGGACATGCTGCCGTTCGCCTATTGCATCGGCGCCATCAGCAGCCTCAGCCATCCCTCGTTCAAGCGCCTCGGCGATCTCGCCGCCGGCACCCTGGTGGTCTATCAGGAAGATGAACTCAAGCGCCCGCAGATTCCCGAGGCCGATGTCGAGCGCGCACCCTTCCCGCTGAGCCTGGCCGAACAGCGCGCCGTGATGGATTTCGCCGAGCGCCACACCAGCCTGTCCGGCGCACGCCGCGCCGAGCTGGCCGGCATCCTCGCCGAACCGCTGGAAAGCCTGCCCGAACACGCCGAGGCGCGCCTGCACGGCATCGCGCGCGGCCTGGTGGGCACGGCATGAAGCAGCACCTGTTCGAACAGCGCCACGGCGCCGACTGGCAACGCTTCGCCGAACGCCTGGACACCCTGGAGAAGGGCAAGGCCGAGCGCCGCGACTGCGAGAGCTTCGCCGCCGACTACCGACATCTCTGCCAGCACCTGGCCCTGGCTCAGGAGCGCGGCTACAGCAGCCACCTCATCGACCAGCTGCAGCGGCTGGCCATGCGCGGCCACCAGCAGTTCTACCGCCACCGCAGCCACCTGGGCGCACAGATCATCAGCTTCATCCTGGCCGGCTTCCCGCAACTGGTGCGCCGCGAATGGCGGGCCGTGCTGGCCGGCAGCGCGTTATTCTTCGGCTCGCTGATCGGCATGGGGCTGCTGACCTGGCTGTTCCCTGACCTCATCTACAGCCTGATGGACCCCGAGCAGGTGAGGCAGATGGAGGAAATGTACGACCCCTCCGCGCGCCGCGTCGGCCGCTTCGCCGAACGCGACTCCGGGGACGACTGGATGATGTTCGGCTACTACATCATGAACAACATCGGCATTGCCTTTCAGACCTTCGCCGGCGGCCTGATCTTCGGCCTCGGCAGCCTGTTCTTCCTGCTCTACAACGGTCTGGTGATCGGTGCCGTCGCCGGCCACCTGACCCGCATCGGCTATAGCGAGACGTTCTGGTCCTTCGTCATCGGCCACGGCGCCTTCGAACTCACCGCCATCGCCTTCGCCGGCGCCGCCGGCCTCAAGCTCGGCTGGGCCCTGCTCTCCCCCGGCCGCCTGGGCCGCGGAGAAGCGCTGCGCCAGGCCGCCGGCAAGGCCATCCAACTGGTCGCGGGCGTCATCCTGTTCCTGTTGATCGCCGCCTTCGTCGAGGCCTACTGGTCGTCCATGACCTACACCACTCCCACCGTCAAGTACTGGGTGGGCGCGGGCCTGTGGCTGCTGGTGATCGCCTACTTCGTGTTCGCCGGACGGAAACGCCATGCGCCTGACTGACGCCAGCGTCGCCATCCGCCCGCGCAGCGCCTGGGAGGCCATCGACCTGGGCGTGCTCCTGGCGCGCCGTCACGCCGGCCTGCTGATGGCCAGCTGGGCCATCGTGACCCTGCCGCTGTTCGCCGTGCTCACGGCGCTGTTCTGGCAGTACCCGACCGTCGTGGGCATCCTGCTCTGGTGGCTGAAACCGGCCTGGGAACGGCTGCCCCTGCACATCCTCTCGCGCTCGCTGTTCGGCGACGTCCCGACGCTCAAGGAGGCGCTCAGGGCCTTCCCGCGCCTGCTCAAGCCACAGTTGCTCGCCAGTCTGACCTGGCGCCGCCTGAGCCCCACCCGCAGCTTCGACCTGCCGGTGCTGCAGCTCGAAGGCCTGGGCGGAGAAGCCCGCAGCAAGCGCCTGATGGTGCTTGGCCAGCGTCATGCGGGCAGCGCAGCCTGGCTGACCATCCTCGGCGTGCATCTGGAAATGCTGCTGTGGATGGGCGTGATCACCCTGGTCTGGCTCATGGTGCCGCAGCAGGTGGAGATCCAGCTGGACTGGGACACCCTGATCGAAGCCAGCAGCGGCAAATGGGTCTGGGTCGAGCACCTGTCCAACCTGTTCTACGCCCTGGTGCTGGTGTTCTGGGAGCCGATCTACGTCGCCTGTGGCTTCACCCTCTACCTCAACCGGCGCACCGAACTCGAGGCATGGGACATCGAGCTGACCTTCCGCCGCCTGCGCCAGCGCCTCGTCGGCAGCGCCTACGCCCTGCTGATGGCCTGCGCCGCACTGATGCTCGTCCTGCCGGCAACCGACGCGCTGGCCGCCAAGGCGCCGACCGCCTGCCCCGTGCCCATCGACGATCCCCTGGGGCCGGAATCCGAGCGCCTGCTCAACCAGCCGCTGAGCAGCAAGGCTGCCAAGGACAGCGTCGGCAAGATGCTCGAGGCACCGCCCTTCGAGAACAACGAGACAGTGACCCTGTGGCGCTTCGGCGAGGAGGAGAAGGCCGAGGAGCCCAGCGACGAGGATGTGCAGAGCTTCATCGACATGATCAAGAAGCTGCTCAAACTCGGCGAGTTCTGGAGCAAGCTCGACGTGGTGGCGCACGGGTTCGAGATACTGCTGTGGACCCTGCTGTTCCTCGCCATCGGCCTGCTGCTGTGGCGCTACCGGGAATGGCTGGAGACCTTCGCCAGCCACCTGGGTCTGCAGCGCCACCGCGTGCGCGAGATGCCGAGCCAGCTGTTCGGCCTGGAGGTCGCACCGGAAAGTCTGCCCGACGATGTGGCGAGCGAAGCCGAGAGGCTCTGGAACGAGCACCCGCGCGAGGCGCTCGGCCTCCTCTACCGCGCCCTGCTCAGCCGCTTGCTGCATGACTTCCGCCTGCCGCTGAAGGGCTCGCATACCGAGGGCGAGGTGCTGCGCATGGTCGAGCGCCTGGATCGCGAGGAGCTGAGCCGGTTCAGCGGCGTGCTGACCCGCCATTGGCAGAACCTCGCCTACGGCCACCGCCCACCGCCGGACACGCTCAAGCGCGGCCTGTGCGAAGGCTGGCGGCGCCTGTTCGCAGCGGGGGCCGCCGCATGAGCCGCCCGCTCAAGATCGGCCTCACGGGTCTCCTGCTGGTCGTGTCCCTCTGGGTGGGCCTGCTGGTCGTGCAGCGCCTGGAACCCTACGAGCAGACCATCAAGCATGGTCCCTCGCCCGAAGCCCGCGCCAACGAATACCTGGCGGCGGAAATGTTCCTGCGCGAGCAGAAGATCACGGTCCAGCGTGCGGACGGCCTGGACGTGCTCAATGGCCTGCCCTCGACCGGGCAGACGCTGATGCTGTTCGCCCCGCGCCACAACATGACGCCGCGCCAGGCCCGCCAGGTCCTGGACTGGGCGGCCCAGGGCGGCCACCTGGTGTTCGTCGCCGAAGAGATCTGGGACGAAGAGGACGGCCGCAGCGGCGACCTGCTGCTGGACAGCCTCGGCATCCGCCAGACCAGCGTCTACGAAGAAGACGACTACGAGGACGACGAGGAAGCCGAGTCCGGCGACGGCGAAACCATCGAAGAAGAAGACGAGGCCGCGGAAGACGAGGCCGAAACGGAACAAGCGCCCGAAGAAGAGCAGGCCGAAGAAGAAGACCGCTACCCCGAGCTGACCAAGATCTACCTGGAGAACGAGGAAGCGCCGGCCTACGTCGAGTTCGACACCGGCTATCACCTGCTGGACAGCGAGAACCGGGCCTACGCCTGGGCCAACAGCGCCGAGGCCACCCACATGCTGCAGCTGGAACACGGCAAGGGCCTGGTCACGGTGCTCACCGACGCCTGGCTCTGGCAGAACGACAGCATCGGCGACTACGACAACGCCTGGCTGCTCTGGTACCTGGGCCAGGACAGCGCGGTGACCCTGGTCTACAACGCCGAGCGCGACGGCCTCTTCAGCCAGTTGCTGAAACACTACCCGGCCGCCCTCGCCGCGCTGGCACTGCTGATCGGCCTGCTGCTGTGGCACGTGGGCATGCGCCACGGCCCGCTGCTCGCACCGCCGGTCCACGCGCGCCGCCAGCTCGAAGAACACCTGCGCGCCGGCGCCGATTTCCTCCTGCGCCGCGCCGGCCAGCAGCACCTGCTGGGCAGCCTGCAGCGCGACATCCTGCGCCGCGCCCGCCATCGCCACCCAGGCTTCGAGCGGCTGCCGGTCGCCGACCAGTGGCAGGTGCTCGGCCGCCTCACCCGCCTGCCCAGCGGCGCGGTGAGCGCCGCCATGCGTCCGCTGCCGACCCGCCGCCTTTCCGCCGCCGACTTCACCCGCCAGGTCGCCAACCTGCAAACCCTCAGGAATGCCCTATGAGCGAACAAATTCCGCAGCAATCCGATACCGGCGCAGAAGCGCCCACAGCCCCGGCCGCCGCACCCACCGCGCCGGCTACCGCAGCGGCGGCGCCCGCCAACCCTGCGGGCCAACAGCGCCAGCGCGCCAGCCAGATGCTCCAGGCCCTGCGCCTGGAACTGCAGAAGGCCGTGGTCGGCCAGCGCGAGGTGGTGGACGACGTGCTCACCGCCCTGATCGCCGGCGGCCACGTGCTGGTCGAGGGCGTACCCGGCCTGGGCAAGACCCTGTTGGTGCGCGCCCTGGCCCGCTGCTTCGGCGGCGAGTTCGCGCGCATCCAGTTCACCCCGGACCTGATGCCCAGCGACGTGACCGGCCATGCCGTGTACGACCTGCAGAGCGAGCAGTTCAAGCTGCGCAAGGGTCCGGCCTTCACCAACCTGCTGCTGGCCGACGAGATCAACCGTGCCCCGGCCAAGACCCAGGCCGCCCTGCTGGAAGTGATGCAGGAGCGCCAGATCACCCTGGAAGGGCGCGCCCTGCCGGTGCCCCAGCCGTTCCTGGTGCTGGCCACCCAGAACCCCATCGAGCAGGAAGGCACCTACCCGCTGCCGGAAGCCGAGCTCGACCGCTTCATGCTCAAGCTGCGCATGGACTACCCGCAGGCCGACGAGGAGCTGAGCCTGGTGCGCCAGGTGACCCGCTCGGCCAGGGCCGACATGCTCGAGGTCGCGCCGCTGCGCACCCTGCTGCAGGCCAAGGACGTGCTGGCGCTGCAGAAGATCGCCAGCGAACTGCCGATCGACGACCAGGTGCTCGACTACGCCGTGCGCCTGGCCCGCGCCACCCGCACCTGGCCAGGCCTGGCCATGGGCGCCGGCCCGCGCGCCTCCATCGCCCTGGTACGCGGCGGCCGCGCCCGCGCCCTGCTGCGCGGCGGCGACTTCGTCCTGCCGGATGACGTCAAGGCCTGCGCCCTGGCCGTGCTGCGCCACCGCGTGCGCCTGGCGCCGGAACTGGATATCGAGGGCCTCTCCGTGGACCAGGTGCTGCAGCAACTGCTGGACCAGGTTCCGGCCCCGCGCCTGTGATCGCATGAAGCCATCCCGCCTGTTCCTCGGCCTGCTCGGCGGCCTGCTCGCCCTGGCCATCGTCCTCGGCAGCCTGCCTTTGCTCGGCACCAAGCTGCCGGCGACCCTGCAGCCACTGTGGTGGGGGCTGCTGCTCGCCCTGCTGCTGGTCGCGGCACTGGACGCCGCCTGGCTGCACCGCCTGCCCTCGCCGCGCATGGAGCGCCAGCTGCCGGGCAACCTGCCGCTGGGGCGCTGGAGCGAGGTGCGCCTGACCCTGCACCATGACTATCGCCAGTCCCTGGCCGTGCAGGCATTCGACCACCTGCCCGAGCACATGGACTTCGAGTTCCTGCCGCAGCGGGTGGAACTGCATCCGGGCGAACAGACCGAATTCGGCTACCGGGTACGCCCGCTCAAGCGCGGCCACTTCCGCTTCCCGCGCTGCGAACTGCTGCTGCCCAGCCCGCTGCGCCTGTGGCAGTCGCGGCGCTTCCTCGACCAGGCCAGCGAGACCCGCGTCTACCCCGACTTCGCCCGCCTCTACGGCGCCCAGCTGATGGCCGTCGACGACTGGCTCAGCCAGATGGGCGTGCGCCAGCGACAGCGGCGGGGCCTCGGCATGGAATTCCACCAGCTACGCGAATTCCGCGACGGCGACACCCTGCGCCAGATCGACTGGAAGGCCACCGCGCGCAAACGTACTCCCATCGCCCGCGAGTACCAGGACGAACGCGACCAGCAGATCGTCTTCCTGATCGACTGCGGCCGGCGCATGCGCAGCCAGGACGACGAGTTGTCGCACTTCGATCACGCACTCAACGCCTGCCTGCTGCTCAGCTACGTCGCCCTGCGCCAGGGCGACGCCGTGGGCCTGGCCACCTTCGCCGGCAACCAGGACCAGTACGTCGCGCCGGTCAAGGGCCAGGCTCATATCAGCAGCCTGCTCAATGCCGTCTACGCCCTCGACAGCACCCGGCGGCCGGCGGACTACGCCGCCGCCATCAACGCCCTGCTCGCCCGCCAGCGCCGCCGCGCCCTGGTGGTGCTGGTGACCAATCTGCGCGACGAGGACGACGAGGAACTGCTCGGCGCGGTCAAGCGCCTGGGCCGCCAGCACCGCGTGCTGATCGCCAGCCTGCGCGAGGAAGTGCTGGACCGCCTGCGCCACACCCAGGTGCAGAACTACGAACAGGCCCTGGCCTACTGCGGCACGGTGGACTACCTCAATGCGCGCGCCGGCCTGCACGAGCGCCTGCTCGCCCACGGCGTGCCGGTGCTGGACGCACGGCCCAACGAACTGGGGCCGGAACTGGTCGGCCGCTACCTGGCCTGGAAGAAGGCCGGCGTCCTGTAGGGCGGGTGAAACCCGCGCAACACATCGAGAGCGATGCGTGCAGGAGATGGCGTAGGGTGCGCCACGCGCACCGGGCTCGATTCACCCCAGCAGGATGATGCCCCAGACCAGCGCGATCACCGCCAGCGAGGTGAGCTGCGCGGCGCTGCCCATGTCCTTGGCGTTCTTCGACAGCGGATGGCGCTCCAGGGAAATGCGGTCGATCGCCGCCTCCACCGCCGAGTTGAGCAGCTCGACGATCAGCGACAGCATGCTCACCGCCACCATCAGCGCCCGCTCCACGGGGCTGACGTCGAGCCAGAAGGCCAGGGGAATCAGTACCGCGTTGAGCAGCACCAGCTGGCGGAAGGCGGCTTCGCCGACAAAGGCCGCGCGCAGGCCGTCGAAGGAATAGCCGGCGGCGTTGAGGATACGTTTCAGGCCGGTCTGGCCCTTGAATGGCGACATGGAGGAATGGCTGTCCTGAGCGATGAAGCGCGGCACCTTAGGGGCCACGCCGTCAAAAATGCGTGAAGGCTCTATGAGCCTGTTTGTAATCTTGCGAGCAAGGAGAGACGCACCGTCGTAGGAGCGGCCTTGGCCGCGAAGCTTTCTCCTGCATTGCCCGATTCGCGGCCAAGGCCGCTCCCACGGTAATCATGACCCCGGGATCGACTCCATCTGCTGCAGCAGCAGAGCCGCCTGGGTGCGGGTGCGAACGCCCAGCTTACGGAAGATGGCGGTGACATGGGCCTTGATGGTGGCCTCGGAGACACTCAGCTCGAATGCGATCTGCTTGTTCAGCAGCCCTTCGCAGACCATGGTCAGCACGCGGAACTGCTGCGGCGTCAGGCTCGCCAGGCCCGCGCTGGCGGCCTTCGCCTCGGCCGAGACAGCGGCGGCGGCGGAAACCTGCGGCGGCCACCAGACATCGCCATCGAGCACCTGGCGCACGGCCTGCTGGATGATCTCCAGCGGGCTGGACTTGGGAATGAAGCCACTGGCACCGAACTCCCGCGAGCGCGCCACCACGGCCGCCTCTTCCTGCGCCGAGATCATCACCACCGGAATCTGCGGGTACTGGCCGCGCAACAGCACCAGGCCGGAGAAGCCATAGGCGCCGGGCATGTTGAGGTCGAGCAGGACCAGGTCCCAGTCGCTCTTCTCGCCCAGGCAGGCTTCCAGTTCGGCGATGCTGGCCGCCTCGACCAGGCGGACCTCCGAGCCCAGCCCCAGGGTCAGCGCCTGCTGCAGGGCGCTGCGAAACAGCGGATGGTCGTCAGCGATGAGAATCTCGTATGCGGCCATGTACTTTCCTGTTGTTGTTGTCGAGCGGGCCAGCGAGGCGGCGCTCAGCATGCCCAGCCGTGACGGGGTGGTCAAGTTCCGTGCTTTGCGGCAAAGTCGCCAGCTTTTCCCGCCGAGAACCACCATGCGAAGCCAAGCCCTGCGCGCCGACCTGTTGATGTTGCTGACCGCGATGATCTGGGGCTCCTCCTTCGTCGCCCAGCGCCTGGGCATGGACGCCATCGGGCCCTTCCTCTATACCGGCCTGCGCTTCGCCCTCGCCACCCTGGCGCTGCTGCCGCTGGTGCTCTGGCTCAGCCGCCGCGCGACCAGCAGACCCGAACCGCTCAACCGCAGCCTGCTGCTGGGCGGCCTGGCGATGGGCCTGGCGCTGTCGCTGGGGATCAACCTGCAGCAGGTCGGCCTGCTGTTCACCAGCGTGACCAACTCCGGCTTCATCACTGGCCTGTACGTCATAGTAGTACCGCTGCTCGGCCTGCTGATCGGCCAGCGCACCGGCCTGGGCACCTGGTTGGGCGCGGGCCTGGCGGTGGTCGGCATGTTCCTGCTCAGCGTCGGCGAGGGCTTCCACGTCGCCTCCGGCGACTGGCTGCAGCTCGCCGGCGCCTTCGTCTGGGGCATCCATGTGCTGATGGTGAGCTTCTTCGCCAGCCGCCACGATCCGCTGCGCCTGGCGCTGCTGCAGTTCGCCACCTGCGCCGTGCTCAGCCTGGTCCTGGCAGTGGTGTTCGAAGAGATACGGCTGGACGCCATCCTCGCCGCCGGCCCGGCCATCCTTTATGGGGGCCTGCTCGGCGTGGCCGTGGGCTTCACCCTGCAGGTCGTCGCGCAGAAGCACGCCATCGCCTCCCACGCCGCCATCATCCTCTCCCTGGAGGCCGTGTTCGCCGCCATCGCCGGCGCGCTGCTGCTCGGCGAAGCACTGGCCCTGAAGGGCTACGCCGGTTGCGCGCTGATGTTCGCCGGCATGCTGCTGGCACAGCTGTGGCCAAGGAAGGCCTGAGCCTGCCCACGATCTCACCGCGAACCACTGTGGGAGCGGCCTCGGCCGCGAAGCTTTTTCTGCCCCACTTCGCGGCCAAGGCCGCTCCCACAGCGGAGTTTTCCCCAACACGCAGCGAATCGATATCTACAGGAAGGGCTCAAGCGCCACATGCGCCGCACTGTGCTCATCCAGCACCCAGCGGTGCTTGGCACTCAAATAGCGCTCGGTGAACAGGTCCAGCCAGGCGTCCAGGGCCACCGCCGCTTGCGGTTCGCCGGCCAGTTCGAGACACAGGGCCGCGACCTCGGCGGTGCACAGATGCTCGTCGCGCTTCGAGCGACGCAGGCGATAGCGCGAGAGCTGCTCCGGCTTCAGGCTGAGCACGGGAAAGCGGTTCAGATAGGGGCTCTTGCGGAACATCTTGCGCGCCTCGGTCCAAGTGGCGTCGAGCAAGATGAACAGTGGCCGCTTGCCGGACGGCAGCAGCGGCAACTCCTCGACCACCCGTCCGGGCTCGGCATACTCGCCGGGAAACACCACGCAGGGCGCATACTGCGGATCGTCCAGCAGCTCCAGCAGGCGCGGGTCGACGGCAGTGCGCTGCCAGCCGAAGGCATGGGTGTCGGCCACCAGATCGGCGATCAGCCAACCGGTGTTGCTCGGCTTCAGCGCCTCCACGTCATACATCAGCAAACACACACCGGCCCGCACCTCGACCCTCGGCCGCCAGGCGCACAGGCAATAGCTGGGGATCACCCGGCATCCCGGGCAGCGCTCGGCGCGCGAGCCGCGGGACACGAAAGGCTTCAGGCTGCGCGCCAGGCGCTCGGCGCGCAGGCGGGCGACGGCATGGCTCATGATCGACTCCAGGGGAAAGGCGCGCAGTCTACCCTCGCCACGGGTCAGGAGTAAGATGGAGGCCTGCTGAACCCGCACCCGGCACGCCGGTCGAAGGCAGCATCGTTCATCTGGAGATCGCCATGTCCCGCCTCATCGCCCTGTTCGCCCTCGCTGCCTTCCTGCCCGCCGCCCAGGCCGCTTCGCTGCAGGAGCACGAGCTGACCCGGATGCTCGAACAGGTCGCGAAGGAGAGCAGCGTCGGCACGCCGCGCGCGATCAACGAGGACATTCTCGACCAGGGCTATACCGTGGAAGGCAATGAACTGATCAACCACCTGAGCGTGCGTCCCGCCCACGCCGCACAGATGCGCGGCAATCCCGACAGCGTGCGCAATCAACTGGCGGCCAGTGTCTGCAAGAACACCGGCTACCGCCGGCTACTGGCCAGCGGCGCCGTGCTGCGCTACCAGTTCAGCGAGTACAAGAGCAACCTGCCGATCATCACCGAGCGCTTCGCCAAGGCCGACTGCGGCCTGTAGCTACCCTGCCCTGCCAGCCTCTCCATACCCCTGATCTCCTCGTAGTTCCCGTCGCATGACCTGGGTCAACCAGGGAGCGCGCGTTCGACCGCCAAAGCGTCACCGGTCGGGTCATACTCTCCCCTGAGGCCCGGCGCTGCGGGAAATGGCGGCAGCGCCGTCAGCAGAAGGAGATCTTCATGCCTTATGAATCGGACGATTACCTGTCCCGGCACTTTCATACCAGCGGCGTCGACCTGACCAGCAAGGTGGAGGAGCTGGTTTCCCTCGTGGTTCCCGCGGCCAGTCCGAACCTGCCGCTGTACCAGGAAATGCTCACCACCGTGATCCGCATGGCCCAGGCCGACCGCAATCGCTGGGACGCCAAGATCATGCTGCAGACACTGCGCGAGATGGAGCTGGCCTTCAGCACCCTCGAACAGTTCAAGCGCCGGCGCAAGGTCACGGTATTCGGCTCCGCACGCACGCCGACCGACCACCCCGTGTACGACCTGGCCCGCGAACTCGGCCGTACCCTCGCCCATCTCGACCTGATGGTGATCACCGGCGCCGGCGGCGGTGTGATGGCCGCGGCCCACGAAGGCGCTGGGCTGGAGAACAGCCTGGGCTTCAACATCACCCTGCCCTTCGAGCAGGGCGCCAATGCCACCGTGCAGGGCACCGCCAACCTGCTGTCGTTCCATTTCTTCTTCCTGCGCAAGCTGTTCTTCGTCAAGGAAGCCGATGCCCTGGTGCTCTGCCCGGGCGGTTTCGGCACGCTCGACGAGGCGCTGGAAGTGATGACGCTGGTGCAGACCGGCAAGAGCCCGCTGGTGCCCATCGTCCTGCTCGACGAGCCTGGTAGCGACTACTGGGAGAAGTTCCTGCAGCTGATCCGCGAACAGCTGCAGGACCGCCACTACATACTGCCCAGCGACATGCAGCTGGTGCGCCTGGTGCACAGCGCCGAAGAGGCCGGCCAGGAGATCGCACGCTTCTATCGCAACTACCACTCCTCGCGCTGGCTCAAGGATCTGTTCGCGATCCGCATGAACCACCCGCTCAACGAGGCCGCCATGGCCACCCTGCACCAGGAATTCGCCGACCTGTGCCTGAGCGGTGGCTATCGACAAGAGGCGGCCCATGAAAAGGAGCGCGACGAACCGGAGCTGTTCGACCTGCACCGGCTGAGGTTCCAGTTCAACGCCCGCCACTACGGCCGCCTGCGCGAACTGGTGGACTTCATCAACCTGCCGCAGAACTGGGCACGGAACGGTTGAGAGCCTGCGTGATTGATCAGGTGCGAGGTGTCAGAAAATTTCCGGGCGTCAGACGGGTTGCCGCGGCTCGACGGTGATCCACCAGGGCAGGCGGCGCACCACGCGCACCGGCAGGCTGGCCTCCAGCGCCGCGTAGATGCGTTCCGGCTCGGCCAGAGGGAAGGCGCCGACCAGGCGCAGGTCGGCCACCCGCGGGTCGCAGCCCAGGTGGCCGCGCTGATGGCGGGCCAGCTCGGCGACGAACTCGCCGAGCGCCATGTCGTCGGCCTGGAGGATCCCGTGGACCCAGGCCTGCATGCCCGGGCGCAACGGCGCCGGCGCATCCACCCGCAGGCCATCGAAGTGCGCCTGCTGCCCCGCCGCCAGGGCCTGGCGGCGGACGCCGACGATCTCCAGTGCGCCGCTCTGGGCCGACACCAGGTAGCCGCCACCCTGCTCGCGCACGGCGAAGCGGCCGCCCGCCACGCGCAGGCGCGCATGCTGCGTCTCCAGCCAGAGCGGCCGGGCGTCCTCGGCCACCTCGACCAGCACCTCGCCGCGGTACAGCGCCAGACGCCGCAGGCCGGCGCTGAAGTCCACGTCCAGCGCGCTGTCGGTGTTCAGCCACAGGCGGCTGCCGTCGGCCAGCTGGCGGCCGCGCACCTCGCCCACCGCCGTGCGCTGGTCGGCCCGCCATTGCTGCCAGGGCAGCGAGCGGCCGGCGAGCGCCAGCACGCTGCCGCCACCGATCAGCGACAGCACCTTGACCGCCTGGCGCCGGTCCATGCCGCGCGTTTGCAGGGCCGAGCGCGCCGCCTGGCGCTGGGGCAGGCGCTCGAACTGGCCGCTGATCGTCTCCACCCGCTGCCAGGCCTGGCGGTGCTGCGGCTGGGCCTCCAGCCAGCGCTGCCAGGCGAGGCGGTCCTGCTCGCTGGCGCGCTCGTCGCGCAGCCGGGCGAACCAGTCGGCGGCCTGCTGCAGCACGGCGAAATCGATCTGGCTGGCCATGGTTCAGCCCTCGGCCAGGGTCAAGCAGTGGAGCATGGCTTGGGCCATGTACTTCTTCACCATGCGCTCCGACACGCCGAGCCGGCCGGCGATCGTCGCGTAGGTCAGGCCGTCGAGCTGGGCCATCAGGAAGGCGTCGCGCACCTTGCCCGGCAGGCGGCGCAGCATGGCGTCGATCTGCAGCAGGGTGGCCATGATCAGCTCGCGCTCCTCCGGCGAGGGCGCGTAGCGCTCGGGCTGCAGGGCCAGGGATTCCAGGTAGGCGCGCTCGACGGCCAGGCGCCGCCAATGGTTGACCAGCAGCGAGTGGGCGATGGTCGAGAGGTAGGCGCGCGGATCGCGCAGCGGCGCCGGGTCGCGCTCCTTGCCGAGCAGCCGCAGGAAGGTGTCCTGGGCCAGGTCCGCGGCGCCCTGGCTGCAATCCATGCGTTTGCGCAGCCAGCCCTGCAGCCAGCCGTGGTGCTCGTGGTAGAGCCGTTGCAGGTCCTGCTGCCGGGAAGTCGCACTGCCTGTCATGAAAAGCGTTCGCCGCTCGCGCCCAATGAGTCGCGAATGGTAATGCTTCTCAAGTCATTTTGAACAGAGGCGCGACGCCATCAGCCGTTGATCGGCCGGCGCCCCGCCAGGGCATGGGCCAGGGTGCCGCCGTCGACCAGTTCCAGCTCGCCGCCCAGGGGCACGCCATGGGCGATGCGCGACAGCACGATGCCCTTGCCGGTGAGCATCTGGGCGATGTAGTGGGCGGTGGCCTCGCCCTCCACCGTCGGGTTGGTGGCGAGGATCACTTCGCCGAACTGGCTGGCGCCGATGTGCGCCAGCAGCTCGGGGATGCCGATGGCCTCGGGGCCCAGGCCATCCAGCGGGGACAGATGCCCCTTGAGCACGAAATAGCGGCCGCGGTAGCCGGTCTGCTCCACGGCGAACACGTCCAGCGGCCCCTCCACCACGCACAGCAGCGAGTCGTCCCGGCGCGGGTCGCTGCACTGCGGGCACAGCTCGTCCTCGCTCAGGGTGCGGCAGCGCTTGCAGTGCCCCACCCCCTCCATCGCCGCCGCCAGCGCCTGCGACAGGCGCATGCCGCCACTGCGGTCGCGCTCCAGCAACTGCAGCGCCATGCGCTGCGCGGTCTTCTGCCCCACGCCGGGCAGCAGGCGCAGCGAGTCGATCAGTTGGCGGATCAGCGGGCTGAAGCTCATGGGCAAGTGTCGCTATTCGAAAGAGGCAGCACGGAGCAAGGGGCGCTCAGGCGGCGTGCAGGGCAAGGCGCGAGAAGGCGTGGGCACCGGAGTTTACTGCGCGTAAATGAGGATGCCCGCGCCTTCGAGCAACGCAGCCATGTGCGTCGACTGGGCGGCCCGATTTCAGAAGGGCATTTTGAAGCCGGGGGGAAGCTGCATGCCTGCGGTCATGCCCGACATCTTCTCCTGGCTGTTCTGCTCGACCTTGCGCACCGCATCGTTCACCGCCGCGGCGATCAGGTCTTCCAGCACTTCCTTGTCTTCCTGCATCAGGCTGTCGTCCAGGGTGATGCGCTTGACGTCGTGGCGACCGGTCATCACCACGCTGACCAGGCCGGCGCCGGACTGGCCGGTGACCTCGGCGTTGGCCAGCTCTTCCTGCATCTTCTGCATCTTTTCCTGCATCTGCTGGGCCTGTTTCATCAGGCCTGCCATGCCACCTTTCATCATGATGCTGTCCTCAAGTGTTCAGGGGTTCGATGGAGTCCGCGCGGATCGCCGCGCCGAACTGTTGGATCATCTGCTGCACCAGCGGGTCGTCGTGGATCGACTGCTCGGCCTGGCGCTGGCGCTCGGCGCGCTTGCGCGCGGCGGCCTGGGCCGGGGTTTCCTGCTCGGGGCGGATCAGCTCGATGCGCAGCTTCAGGCTGCGCCCCAGGTGCTGGTTCAGCGCCTCGTTCAGACGACGCTGCTGGGTGGCATTGAACAGCGCGCTGTGCGCCGGGTCCAGGTGCAGCAGCCAGTCGTCGTCGCTGGCCTCGACCAGGGTGCAGTTGGCGCCGATGCTGCCGGTCATGCCGGACAGCCCCAGGCGCGGGAACAGGTCCAGCCACTCGGCAGCCAGGCCAGTGGCCGGCTGCGTCGCCGGAAGCGGCTCGGGCTCGGCTGGCGCCGCGGCCGGCACGTCGAAATCGTAGTCGAGGCTGTCGGCATCGGCCTCGTAATAGTCGTAGTCGCCGGGTGGCGGCTCGTCGTCCTCGGCATCGGCAGCCAGCTCGACGACCTGCCCCGCCGACTCGCCCAGGGGCAGCGCCACGGGTGCTTCGGCGGGTCCTTCGACGATCACGGCACGAGGCTCGGCGGGCGCCGGCTCCGGCGACGCGGGCGGACTCGGCTCGGCCACGGCGGCCGGCTCGCTCTCGGCCCAGGGCACATCGACCGTCACGGCGGGCTCGGCCACCGCCTCCAGCATGGCCGCGGACTCGGCCGGCGGCATGGTGACGACAACGGGCTCCGACTCGGGCGCGAGCGCAGCGCTGACCACCGGAGCCGGAGCCGGAGCCGGAGCCGGAGCCGGGACAGGTTCGGCCGGTGGCGAGGGTTGCGCAACAACCGGAGCAACCGGAGCAACCGGAGCAACCGGAGCAACCGGAGCAACGATAGCGGCCGGCGCGGCGACGGGGGCCGGGCCGGCCACCGGGGTCTGGTCGGAATCAGCTGTGGCCTTGCTGATCCCCAGGTCCTTTAAAGGTGACCTCGGCGCCCCGTCGGCATCGGCCGGGCGGAACGCCAGCATGCGCAGCAGCACCATCTCGAAGCCGCCGCGTGGGTCCGGCGCCAGCGGCAGGTCGCGGCGGCCGATCAGGCCCATCTGGTAGTAGAACTGCACGTCCTCGGCCGGCAACGCGCGGGCCAGGGCCAGCACCCTGTCGCGGTCGCCCTGGCCGTTGTCCACCGCCTCCGGCAGGGCCTGGGCGATGGCCACCCGGTGCAGCACATTGAGCATTTCCGACAGCACGCCGTTCCAGTCCGGCCCCTGCTCGGCCAGTTGGCGCACGGCCTCCAGCAGCGCGCGGGCGTCACCTTCCAGCAGCGCGTGCAACACGCCGTAGACCTGGCCATGGTCGAGGGTGCCGAGCATCGCGCGCACGTCGGCCGCCAGCACCTTGCCCTCGCCGAAGGCGATGGCCTGGTCGGTCAGGCTCATGGCATCGCGCATCGAGCCGTCGGCGGCGCGGCCCAGCAGCCACAGGGCGTCCTCCTCGAAGGGAATGTTCTCGGCGGTCAGCACATGGGTCAGGTGCTCGACCACCCGCTCCGGCGGCATGTTCTTCAGGGAGAACTGCAGGCAGCGCGAGAGGATGGTGACCGGCAGCTTCTGCGGGTCGGTGGTGGCGAGCAGGAACTTGACGTGAGGCGGCGGCTCCTCAAGGGTCTTGAGCAGCGCGTTGAACGAGTGCGTGGACAGCATGTGCACTTCGTCGATCAGGTAGACCTTGTAGCGGCCGCGGGTCGGCGCGTACTGCACGTTCTCCAGCAGCTCGCGGGTGTCCTCGACCTTGGTGCGGCTCGCGGCGTCCACCTCGATCAGGTCGACGAAGCGGCCCTCGTCGATCTCCCGGCACACCGAACACTGCCCGCACGGGCTGGCGCTGATGCCGGTCTCGCAGTTCAGGCACTTGGCGATGATCCGCGCGATGGTGGTCTTGCCCACGCCACGAGTGCCGGTGAACAGGTAGGCATGGTGCAGGCGCTGGCTGTCCAGCGCGTTGATCAGGGCCTTGAGCACATGGGTCTGGCCGACCATCTCGCGGAAGCTGCGCGGGCGCCATTTACGTGCAAGAACCTGATAACTCATGAAAAACCGTCGCGGCTGGGAGAGCGGAAGTGGCTAATCCTAGCGGAGCACCGGGCAAATTGCACCCGCCGGCCAATCGAGGGCCGAACCGAGGCGCGCCGCCATGGATAGCAACAAAGACAGAATGGAGAGGAGATTGGAGGCGGCCCCACCAGCCACACCCCGGCACACGATGTCACCGCTACGGCTGCTCCCTTCCGGGCCTGACCGGGTTCACGGCTGATCGTTGCGGGGGGACCGATGGGACCACCATAACGAAGCCCGTCGAACGACGGGCCGCGCCATTGTACTGGTAAACCGATAACTTACAACCGCTTCAACCACTTACACGCGGAAGCGGCCGACCAGCTGGGCCAGCCCGTGGGACAGCTCGGACAGCCGGGCGCTGGCCTGGGTGCTCTGCTCCGAGGTCTGCGCCGCCTCGTTGGACAGGTCGCGGATATCGCTGATGTTGCGGGCGATCTCCTCGGTCACGCTGCTCTGCTCCTCGCAGGCGGTGGCGATCTGCGCGGCCATGTCGTTGATCCGGGCGACCGAATCGCCGGTGGCCGACAGCGCGCCGTCCACGCCGGCGGCACGCTCCACGCTGTCGCGGGCCTTGGCGCTGCCCGAATGCATGGCAGTGACCGCGTTCTGCACGCCGGACTGCAGGCGCTCGATCATCTGCTGGATGTCCTTGGTCGAGTCCTGGGTGCGCGCGGCCAGGGCGCGCACCTCGTCGGCCACCACGGCAAAGCCGCGGCCCTGCTCGCCGGCCCGCGCCGCCTCGATGGCGGCGTTGAGGGCGAGCAGGTTGGTCTGTTCGGCGATGCCCTTGATCACCGCCAGCACGGCGCCGATGTTGGCGGTTTCCTGCTCCAGGGTCTGGATAGAATCGGAGGCACTCTCGACCTCGTGGGCCAGCTGACGGATGGCGTGGATGGTCGCGCCGACCACCTGAGCGCCCTCGCGCGACTGCACCTCGGCGCTGCGCGCGGCATCGGCCGCGTTCTGCGCGTTGCGCGCCACCTCGTTCACCGCCGCGCTCATCTCGGTGGCGGCGGTGCTGACCTGATCGACCGCCGCGTGCTCGCTGCTGATCAGCCGGTCGTTGGCCGCCGCCATGCCGGCCAGCGACTGGGCCGAGTCGGCCACCTCGCCGGTGACCCGGCCGACCTCGCGGATCAGCGGTTGCAGCTTGTCGAGGAAGCGGTTGAAAGCATCGCTGAGCTGGCCCAGTTCGTCCCGCGACAGCACTTCCAGGCGCACGCGCAGGTCGCCATCGCCCTCGGCGATCTGCTCGATGCGATGGAGCAGATTGTGTAGCGGACGGGTCACCAGCACCGGGAAGCCCAGCACCAGCACCACGCAGAGCAGCAGGCCGATGGCGATCACCATGCCCTGCTGCCAGCTGCGCCGGTCGCCCAATTCGATGGCGGCGGCGCCTTCGGCATTGGCCGCGCCGTCCTCCAGCTCGCCGAGCTGGTCGATGGGCGCGCGCGCCGCCTCGAAGTGCGCCTCGCTGTCGCCATAGCTGAGCGTCGAGGCCGCCGTCGGGTCGTTGGCGGAAAGCTCGACCACCCGACTGGAAGTGGCCTTCCACTGGGCGAAGCCCCGGTCGAAATCGGCCACGAGCCTTTCCGCCTCCGGCCCCGGCTGCATCTGTGCGTACTTGTGGACGCGGTCGTAGGCCTGCTGCAGGTTCTCCGCATGGGAGGCCTTCAACGCATCGGCGTACTGCCCCGCCGCCTCGTCGAGCAGGCTGCGCTCGGCGACGAAGGCCTGGTAGAGGTCGCGGTCGGCATTCAGCAGCAGGCTGATGGCGGGCAGGTAGCGGTTGGTCAGGCGGGTACTGGAGTCGGCCACCTGGCCGATGCCCTGCATGCCCAGCCCGCCCATCACCAGCAGCAGCACGGCGAGCAGCAGGATCGGCAGGGCGATTTTCCAGCGGAAACCGAGATCGGCGAACAGACGCGGCATGATCGACTCCGGGGCGGATGATGTTGTTATGCCTCCAGCATAGTCGCCCTCATTCTTCGCTGCTTTGTGGTAGCGTGCCCGCCTCGAAGCCCGCCCCGGGCACTTTCTTACCTCCAGGGAGCGCCCCCATGGCCATCACCAAAGACCAGCTGATTTCCGACCTCGCCGAAGCCACCGATCTGCAGAAGAGCGACGTGCGCGCCCTGCTCGAACAACTCGGAGACATCGTGGCCGACGCCCTGGAAAACGACGGCGAGATCAGCCTGCCCGGCATCGGCAAGCTCAAGGTGGCCGAGCGCCCGGCGCGCACCGGACGCAATCCGGCGACCGGCAAGGCGATCCAGATTGCGGCGAAACGGGCGGTCAAGCTGGTGCCGGCCAAGGCCCTGGTCGACGGGCTGAACTGAGCGTCCAACCCGCCCGCTTCAGGGCGCGATACCGTACTCGCCCAGCAGAGCGAGGAACTGCGCCTCGTCCAGCACTTTCACACCGAGTTCGTTGGCCTTGGTCAGCTTGGAACCGGCCCCCGGCCCCGCCACCACGCAGGCGGTCTTGGCCGAGACCGAGCCGGCAACCTTGGCGCCCAGGCTTTCCAGCTTCTCCTTGCCGACATCGCGGCTCATCGCCTCGAGGGTGCCGGTCAGAACCCAGGTCTGCCCGGCCAGCGGCAGGCCTTCTGCCACCTTCTTCTCGCTCGCCCAGTGCATGCCGAAGTCGCGCAGCTGCGACTCGATGGCGCTGGCGCGGGCGACCTTGACCGGGTCGGCGAAGAACTCGCGCAGCGACTGCTTGGCCCGCTCGTTGAGCCCCTTGAGCACCGACAGCTCCAGCCAGTCCTGGGCGAGCGCGATCACGCCCTCCAGGCTGCCGGCCTTGTCCGCCAGCTTCTGCGCGCCGGTGGCGGCGATGAAGGGGATGTCGAGGCGGTCGAGGAACTCGCCCAGGGTGGCGCAGGCGGCGAACTCGGCGTGCAGCTCGCCCTCCTCCTGCAGCTCCACGCCACGCTCCAGCAGCTGGGCGATGACCGTGCGGTTGTGCTCGTCGGCGAAGAAGTTGCTGATCTCGTAGGCCACCTCGGCGCCCACGTCCGGCAGCCAGGTCAGCACCTCGGGCAGCGCCACCTGTATGCGCCGCAGCGAACCCAGGGCCCGGGCCAGCAGCTTCGCCGTCTCCTCTCCCACGTCGGGAATGCCGAGGGCGAAGATGAAGCGCGCCAGCGGCGGCCGCTTGCTGCCCTCGATGGCCGCCAGCAGGTTGCGGGTGGAGAGGTCGGCGAAGCCTTCCAGGGCCACCACCTGCTCGTAGGTCAGGGTGTAGAGGTCGGCCGGCGAGGCGATCAGGCCGGTGTCCACCAGCTGCTCGACGATCTTGTCGCCGAGCCCGTCGATGTCCATGGCACGGCGCGACACGTAGTGGATGATCGCCTGCTTGAGCTGGGCCTGGCAGCTGAGGCGGCCGACGCAACGGTACACCGCGCCTTCGCTGACGCTCTCCCGCCCTTTGCTGCGCTTGACCAGCTGGGTGCGCTCGACGTGGGAGCCGCACACCGGGCACAGCTCGGGAATGCACACCGGGCGCGCATCGGCCGGGCGGCGCTCGGCGACCACCTGCATCACCTGCGGGATCACGTCGCCAGCGCGGCGGATGATCACCGTGTCGCCGATCATCAGGCCGAGACGCGCCACCTCGTCCATGTTGTGCAGGGTGGCGTTGGACACGGTGACGCCGGCCACCTTGACCGGCCGGAGCCGGGCCACCGGGGTCACGGCGCCGGTGCGGCCAACCTGGAATTCCACGTCGAGCAGCTCGGTCAGCTCCTCGCTGGCCGGGAACTTGTGGGCGATGGCCCAGCGCGGCTCGCGGGCGCGGAAGCCCAGTTCGCGCTGCTGGCCGATGCTGTTGACCTTGAACACCACACCGTCGATCTCGTAGGCCAGGCCCTGGCGCCGGTCGCCGATGTCCCGGTAGTAGGCCAGGCACTCGTCGGCGCCCTTGGCCAGCTTCAGCTCGCGACTGATCGGCAGGCCCCAGGCCTTGAGCTGGTGCAGCATGTCGAACTGGGTGGCCGGCAGCGTGCCATCGACCTGGCCGACGCCGTAGCAGCAGAACTCCAGCGGGCGGCTGGCGGTGATCCTCGAATCCAGTTGGCGCAGGCTGCCGGCTGCGGCGTTGCGCGGGTTGGCGAAGGTCTTGCCGCCCTGCTCCGCCTGGCTGGCGTTGAGCTTCTCGAAGCCGGCCCGGGACATGAACACCTCGCCGCGCACCTCCAGCAACGCGGGCCAGCCCTGGCCCTGTAACTTCAGCGGCACGTTGCGGATGGTACGCACGTTGGCGCTGATGTCCTCGCCGGTGGTGCCGTCGCCGCGGGTAGCGCCCCGCACCAGCTGGCCGTTCTCGTACAGCAGGCTGACCGCCAGGCCATCCAGCTTGGGCTCGCAGCTGTACTCCACCGCGGCGCCGAACAGATCGTCTGCGGGCAGGTCCAGCCCCTCGCGCACCCGGCGGTCGAAGTCGAGCAGGTCGGCCTCCTCGAAGGCGTTGCCCAGGCTGAGCATCGGGATCTCGTGACGGATCTGGCCGAAGGCGCTGAGCGCCGCGCCGCCCACTCGCTGGGTCGGCGAGTCGGGCGTCACCAGTTCGGGATGCTCGGCCTCCAGCGCCTTCAACTCGTTGAACAGACGGTCGTACTCGGCGTCCGGGATACTTGGCTCGTCCAGCACGTAGTAGCGGTAGTTGTGCTCGTCCAGTTCGGCGCGAAGCTCGAGAACGCGTCGGGCAGCGATCTGTCGGGCTGCGGTCTGGGAGTCGGTCATGGTGCGCGTGTCCTTGGAAACGACAAGAGCAGCCTAGGCTGCTCTTGGAGGGTATGTGGCGAAGCGGTCAGCGCTTGCCGGCGAGCTGCTGCTTGCGCTCGAACTCGACGATGCGCTGGCGGTAGTGCTCGATGGTCTGCGCGGTCATCACGCTGCGCTGGTCGTCCTTCAGCTCGCCGTTCAGCTCGTGGGCCAACTTGCGGGCGGCGGCGATCATCACGTCGAAGGCCTGCTTGGGATGACGCGGGCCCGGCAGGCCGAGGAAGAAACTCACCGCCGGGGTGTAGAACAGTTCGAAATCGTCCAGATCGAAAGTGCCCGGCTTGACGCCGTTGGCCATGGAGAACAGCACCTCGCCGTTGCCGGCCATGCTTTCGTGGCGGTGGAAGATGTCCATCTCGCCGAAGCGCAGGCCGCTTTCCAGAATGTTCTGCAACAGTGCCGGGCCCTTGAAGCCATCGGCGTCGCGGGCAATCACATTGATCACCAGCACTTCCTCCACCGGCAGTGGCTCCCTGGCCGGTTTGGCGGGCTCTTCGTCCTCTTCCTCGACCGGGGTCAGCAGGGTCGGCACCGGCTCGTCGGTGTCCAGTGCCAGGTCGCCCTGCTTCGGCTCGATGTTGCGCCGGCGATTGATCTCGCTGGCGCTGACGGTCGGCATGTCCGCTTCGTTGAATTCGGGTTCGAGCTTGCGATCGATGACTCGCGCGGGGCCGAGCAGGTCGGGATCGGTATCGTCGTCGGGCAGGTTGCTGAAACTGTGGTCCAGCTTGAACTTCAGCTTGCCGCTGCCGCCGCGCATGCGGCGCCAGCCATCAAATAGAATGCCAACGATGACGATGACTCCCACGACGATCAGCCAATAGCGCAGCTCCATGAAACTCCCAAGCCCCTGAACGATGAAAATGTAATGAAAATAAGGGCTTCCTGCCCCTTTGGAACGCGAACAACCCTATGTTTCTGCAGTCGTTTTCGCGCGTAACAAAAGTGTGGCCTAAGCTAGCACGACGAACGGTAAATGTGCACCGCCGCAAGGCATTTCCTGAAGTTTCACGCCTCCACGAGGTTCATCGCCTCTTCCACATCCACCGCCACCAGACGCGAGCATCCCGGCTCGTGCATGGTCACACCCATCAACTGATCGGCCATCTCCATCGCGATCTTGTTGTGGGTGATGTAGATGAACTGCACCGTCTCCGACATCTCCTTAACCAGGCGTGCATAACGACCGACGTTGGCGTCGTCGAGCGGCGCGTCCACTTCATCGAGCATGCAGAAGGGTGCTGGGTTCAATTTGAAAATAGCGAATACCAGGGCCAGGGCGGTCAACGCCTTCTCGCCGCCCGACAGCAGGTGGATAGTGCTGTTCTTCTTGCCCGGAGGGCGGGCCATGATGGCCACGCCGGTGTCGAGCAGGTCCTCGCCCGTCAGCTCCAGATAAGCATGGCCGCCGCCGAACACCTTGGGGAACAGCGCCTGCAGGCCGGAGTTGATCTGATCGAAGGTTTCCTTGAAGCGGTTGCGGGTTTCCCGGTCGATCTTGCGGATGACGTTTTCCAGGGTGTCGAGCGCTTCCACCAGGTCGGCGTCCTGGGCGTCTAGGTAGCGCTTGCGCTCGGACTGCTGCTGGTATTCGTCGATGGCCGCCAGGTTGATCGGCCCGAGCCTGGCGATACGGGCGGCGAGACGCTCCAGCTCCTCCTCCCAGGCCTGCTCGCCAGCCTCGGATGGCAGGGTCACCAGCACGCCGTGCAGGTCGTAGCCTTCCTCCAACAGTTGCTCCTGCAAGGCCTTGCGACGCACGCTCAGCGCCTGCCAGTCCATGCGCTGCTGCTCCAACTGCCCGCGCAACAGCTGCGCCTGCTGCTCGGCCTGGCTGCGGCGCTTCTCGGCTTCGCGCAGCTCACGGTCAGCATCTTCCAGGGCCAGGCGGGCGAGCTTCAGCTCGTCCTCCACGCCCATGCGCTTCTCCAGCAGTTCCTCGAGCTTCATGCGCAGCTCTTCCAGCGGCGCGGCGCCCTCCTCCAGATTGAGGCTGAGCTGCTCGCGACGCTCGATGGCGCGCTCGAACTGCATTTCCAGGCGTTCCAAGGCCTGGCGCGTGGATTCGTGCTGGGCCTTGATCGAACCGAGGCGCACCGCCAGCTGATGGGCATGGTCCTTGTGCTGGCGGGCCTCCTGGCGCACCCGGTCGAGGCGCTCGCGCAACTGGTCCCGCGTGATCAGCAATGCCTCGCGCTGCTCAGTGTCGGTCGCCATGGCGTCCAGTGCGTCCTGCAGCACCAGGCGCGACTCGCCCAGTTGCTCCTGCTCCAGTTCGCGCTGCTCGGCGGTCTCACCCTGTTCTTCCTCCAGGCGGCGGCGACGCAAGGCCAGCTGCTCGACCTTGGCCTGACCTGCGGACAGCCTGGCCTTCAATTCGCCCTGGCGACGTGACTCGTCCTGGACCAGGCGACGCTGCTGCTCGCGCGCCTCCTCCTGCTCGCGCTGGCGGGTGCGCAGTCGTTGCAGGCGCTCGTCCAAGTCAGCGAGGACCGCTTCGCGCTCCTCGCGCTCGCCCTGCAGACGCTCCAGCTCCTGGCCACGAGCCAGCACGCCGCTTTCGGCCTCACTGGCCCGGCGTACCCGCAGAAAGTGGCGACCGACCCAGTAGCCATCGCGGCTGATCAGCGATTCGCCATCGCCGAGCTGCAGACGCAGAGCCAGGGCCTGCTCCAGGCTCTCCACGGGGCGCACCCGGGCCAGCCAGGGCGCCAGATCGATAGCGGACTCGACCTTGTCCAGCAGGCTGCCGGCCACCCGCGAACCGCCACCCTGCGGGTTGATCAGGCGCAGCTCGCCCTGGTCGAAGCCGCCCAGGTCCAGACCTGCGAAATCGTCCAGCAGCACGGCCTGCAGATCGGCACCGAGCACGGTCTCGACCGCCAGCTCCCAGCCGCTCTCCACGCGCAGCCCCTCGGCCAGGCGGGGACGATGACTCAACTGCTGGTCTTTCAACCATTCGGCGGCGCCCTTGCCCGGGTTCAGCGCGGCCTGCTGCAGCGCCTCCAGCGAAGCGAGGCGACCGTTCAGCCGCTGCAGCTCACCCTGGGCCTGCTGCTGGGCCTGAGTAGCCTCCTGCAGTTCAGTGCGTAGCCGTTCCAGGCCCTCGGCCTGGTCGCCCTCGGCAGCCTGTAGCTCTTCCAGCTGCAATTCGCTGGCGGCCAGCTGCTCGGCCAGTTCGAGAATGGCGGCGTCTTCCGGGTCGGCGGACAGCTGGCTCAGTTCGTCCCCGAGACGGCGCTGGCGCTCGACCAGACGCTCCAGGCTCTGTTCGAGCTGGGCGATGCGGGCCTGCTGCACTTCGGCCTGGCGACGCGGTTCGGCGCTGCGCTGGTTGAAGCCCTCCCACTGCTCCTGCCAACCATGCATGGCGCTTTCCGCTTCTTCCAGAGCAGCAGCGGATTCCTCGGCGGCGGCACTGGTGATCTCCTGCTCCGGCTCGAGCATGGCCAACTCTTCGCCCAGCGTCGCCAGCAGGGTACGGTCATGGCCGAGGTGGGATTCGGTCTCCAGGCGTGCCCGCTCAGCCTCGTTGAGATCATCCTGCAACTGGCGCAGGCGCTGCTGCCCGTGCTGGATGCTCTGCTCGACCCGGGCGATATCGCCGCCCACGGAATAGAAGCGGGCCTGGACCTGGTTGAAGCGCTCGGACAGCTCATGGTGACCGTCGCGCAGCCGCTCGATGCTCGCGTCGGCGCTGCGCTGCTCGGCCACCAGCGCCTCGTAGGCCACCTCCTGGTCGCCTATCACCTGCTCGCGGCCGCCCACCTGCTGATTCAGGGCCTGCCAGCGCAGTGCCGAGAGCTGAGCCTTGAGCTGGCGCTCTTCGGCCTTGTACTCCTGATACTTCTCGGCGGCCTGGGCCTGGCGGTGCAGACGCTCGAGCTGGCGCTCCAGTTCCTCGCGCAGGTCGGTCAGGCGCGCCAGGTTCTCCTGGGTGCGGCGGATGCGGCTCTCGGTTTCCCGCCGGCGCTCCTTGTACTTGGAGATGCCGGCGGCTTCCTCAATGAAATTGCGCAAGTCTTCCGGCTTGGCCTCGATCAGCTTGGAGATCATGCCCTGCTCGATGATCGAGTAGCTGCGCGGTCCCAGACCGGTGCCGAGGAAGATATCGGTGATGTCGCGGCGACGACACTTGGTGCCGTTGAGGAAATAGGTGTTCTGCCCGTCCCGGGTGACCCGGCGGCGGATGGAAATCTCCGCGAAAGCCGCGTACTCACCCACCAGGGTGTTATCGCTGTTGTCGAAGATCAGCTCGATGGAAGCCTGGGTCACCGGCTTGCGGGTGTTGGAGCCGTTGAAGATGACGTCGGTCATCGACTCGCCACGAAGGTTCTTCGCCGAACTCTCGCCCATCACCCAGCGTACGGCGTCGATGATGTTCGACTTGCCGCAGCCATTGGGGCCGACCACAGCCGCCATGTTGCTCGGGAAACTGACCGTCGTGGGATCGACGAAGGATTTGAAACCTGCCAGCTTGATGCACTTGAGCCGCATATCGGGGTTGTTCCTCAACCTCTAGTTCAGGCTGCGCAGGCAGCGGACCAATTCATGGGAAAACGCTCCTTCAAGCCTACCGCAAGCGCCCTCTTCCCGCATGCCTGTCAGGT
>NZ_JAOEEE010000027.1:0-72061 GCF_029837675.1 Pseudomonas sp. GD04015
GCCGCATGAAGGCGTAGTCACGGTCCGGGTCGAGGTTGTCGGCCAGGAATTCCAGTTCCTGCGCCAGATCCGCCAGATCACGCCCCTGGCGATTCAGCTCCACCGCCTCGCTGAGCAGTGCCCGCAGACTCATCAGTGGGTCGAACCCTCGCTCCCGCGCACTCGCCAAGCTGCTCTCGAGTTCCTGCCGCGCCCATAGATGCACACTCATGTCCAAGACCTCCGTGGTTTTCCCCAGCATGGATTTCGGAGCGCCGCGAATCTTGACCCAGATCAGCAGCCCAGACGGGATAAGCCGCGCTTATGGGCGCCGATCCGTGTCGCTGTCCTTCCAGGGGGCCGACAGGTAGCGGGTGCGGTTGAAGGTTTCCAGCCAGTCCGGATAGAAGACCACCAGGCCGGTGACCAGCATGCCGTTGATGAAGGCCTCGGGAAACATTACCAGCCACAGGTAGCCGATGAAGTCTTCCAGCCAGGGTGGCATGACGTAGAGGCCGTCGTGCCAGAGCAGCACCAGCCCCCCGAGCAGACAGGCCAGCGCGGTCAGCGCCGCCGGAAAGAAGCCGCAGCAGAAGATGTAGACGAACAGGTTGCGCGGCTGGCGGCGCTCGACCTGTACGGAGAAGAACTCGGTGATGGCCACCGGGATCGCCACCAGCAGCAGGCCGTTGACGCCGAGGGCGGCCAGGTCCAGGCGGCCGAAGGCGAGCAGGCCGAGCTGGGCGGCGAAGCCGCCGAGAAGCGCCAGGGGCCAGTCCAGCAGCAGGGTCACGGCCGTCATGCCGATGAAATGGAAGGACAGGCCCGAGGCGAAATCCCGCCGCACCAGCCATAGCAGGAACAGCGCCAGTACCGTGCCGAACAGCAGATGCTGGCGGCGCTGGTCGCTGAACACCTCGACCCAGGGTGTGCGCCACACGGCCCACGACAGCACGGCGGCATAGAGCAGCCAACCCAGCCATTGGCTGAGCGGCTGCAGCAGTTCGGCGGCGATCAACGCTCCAGACCCTTCAAGGCCGCCCGCAGCTCACCGGCCTGGGCGAAGCGGCGCTCCTCCACCAACCTGCCGGCATCCAGTTGCAGCCAGAGCAGCTCGGCCTTTTCTCCCGGATAACGGGACGCGACGCGCCCCGTGCGATCGAGCATGACCCGATAGCCGTAGTCGCGCATCGCCGGCACGGCGAACAGGCTGGCGATAGGCGTCGGCATGGCACTGATGTCGGCGAGGAACACCACCCGGTGCCGCTCCAGGTATTCCGGCCCCAGTTCGCTCAAGGCCTCCCGCAACAGATCGGCGGCTTCCATGCCGCGGGCCACCAGCAGTACTTGCAGATCGTCGTCGAGGGTGTAGGCGCGATCATGCTGGTCCAGCAGCGTCCAGGGCGCCAGGCGTTCTCCCGGCTCCAGCGCCACGGCGGCGGCCATCCATCCGCACAGCAGGGGCAGCAGCCACCAACGCAGTCGCTTCATGCTCATCAACTCCTCGTGGAAAACACTTCGATGTCCTCGCGCTCGCCCCAGCCCGGCCGGCTGCGCCAGAAGGCCAGCGCCTCGGGGGCATCACCGAGCACAAAGACATGGGACTTGCTCACGCCGAGTTCGGCCAGCCGCGCCAACGCCTCATCCAACAGAGCACCCGCCAGCCCCTGGCCACGCCAGGAAGACTCGACCACCAGATGCTGCAGGTAGCCGCGCCGCCCGTCGTGTCCGACCAGCAAGCTGGCGACGACCACTCCATCGCTCTCGACCAGCAGGCTCAACCCGGGGTTCCGCGCCAGGTAGCGACAGAAGGGCTCGTACTCGTCCTCGGCACGCAAGCGGATGCCCGGCGTTCGACGCCACAGGTCGAGCAGCCGCGGATGATCTGAAGAGAGAATGGCGCGTATCTGCATGAGGCTTCTCGTGTGTGCCAGCACAGTTTACACCGGCCAATCCGCCACGACGTTTACGCTATGCTGCGGCCATGGATGACTCCGATTACCTGCGCCTGCTGACCCGCCAGGCCGAGCAAGCCAACGACTTCCTCTCCAACGCCCGCAAATGGGAGCGCGAGCGCTGGGTCTGCCAGCGCCTGCTGACCGCTCTCAACGTGCGCCACCGCCAGGAGGAGTTCGCCGCCGGGCAGGAGCCGCCGGACGTGCTGTTCCGCGACGCCGGCTTCGAGGTGTTCTTCGTCCTCGACAAGGGCCGCCGCCTCAACGACGAATGGAAGGAAGAACTGCAACGACGGCGCAGCGCCCTCTCGCTCAGCCAGCTGCTGCGCCGCGAGCCGCGCCCACGGCGGATACCGGCCGTGGAGTTGCAGGCTCGTCTGGGCCCGACCTTGCGCAAGAAGGCGCACAACTACGCCGAGCGCGGGCTGGATCTGGGCGAACTGGACCTGCTCGCCTACGTCAGCCTCAAGCGCGAGATCCTCGACCTCAACAGCCCCTTTCCGCCGCCGAGCGAATACCTGCGCCAGGGCTGGCGCTCTCTCTCGCTGGTCGGGCCCAACTACGCTCGGGTGCTGTTCGCCCATCGCGACGCGCCGGACTTCCTGCGCCACAACCTCGGCCGCACCGTCCTGTTCGACGTGGGCATCGGCCTGTGACCGGGCGCCCTGGCGGCGATGTTCGTCGAGCGCCAATTACGTCTAGAATGCAGACATTCCTTCGAGAGGACCGCCATGTCCAGCCGTCTCAGCCCCGAAGACCAGCAGCGCGTCGAGCAGTATCTCAGCGCTCCGCAGCACCAGGTGGAGCGCCAGCCGTTCCGCCCCTGGCGCCTCCTGCTGGTGGTCATCGCCGTGACGATCGGCCTCGGCCTTCTCTCCCGCCTACTCGCCGGACTGGTGCTATGAGCCGCCTCGCGCTCGCCCAGCCGGGCCTACCGATTTCCTCAAGCCTTGTGAGATATCCCCATGAACCATCGCATCGTGATCGTCGGCGGCGGCGCCGGCGGCCTGGAGCTCGCTACCCGTCTGGGTAGGACCCTGGGCAAGCGCAGACAGGCCAGCGTCGTGCTGGTCGACGCCACCCTCACCCACATCTGGAAACCGCTGCTGCACGAAGTCGCCGCCGGCTCACTGAACTCCTCCGAGGACGAGCTGAACTACGTGGCCCAAGGCAAATGGAACCACTTCGAGTTCCAGCTCGGCCGCATGAGCGGCCTGGATCGCGCTCGCAAGGTGATCCGCCTGGCCGCTACCCTCGACGAGGACGGCGGCGAACTGCTTCCAGAGCGCGAACTGGCCTACGACAGCCTGGTGATCGCCGTCGGCAGCACCACCAACGACTTCGGCACGCCGGGCGCGGCCGAGCACTGCATCTTCCTCGACACCCGCGAGCAGGCCGAACGCTTCCACCGGCAGATGCTCAGCCACTACCTGCGCGCCCATGCTGGCAAGAGCGACGACAGCCGCATCAGCGTGGCCATCGTCGGCGCCGGCGCCACCGGCGTGGAGCTGGCCGCCGAGCTGCACCACGCGGCCCACGAACTCGCCGCCTACGGCCTGGACCGCATCCAGCCGCAGAACATGCGCATCACCCTGATCGAGGCCGGCCCGCGCGTCCTGCCAGCGCTGCCGGAGCGCATCAGCGGCCCGGTGCACAAGACCCTGGAGAAACTGGGCGTCACCGTGCTCACCAGCACGGCGGTGAGCCAGGTCAATGGCGACGCGCTGATCACGGCCCAGGGCATGGAAATCCCGGCGAGCCTGAAGGTGTGGGCCGCCGGCATCCGCGCCCCCGCCTTCCTCGGCGGGCTGGACGGCCTGGAAAGCAACCGCATCAACCAGCTGCTGGTGCGCCCGACCCTGCAGACCACCCTGGACGACAACATATTCGCCTTCGGCGACTGCGCAGCCTGCCCGCTCGGCGACGGCAGCGAACGCACCGTGCCCCCGCGCGCACAGGCAGCCCACCAGCAGGCTTCGTTGCTGGCCAAGTCGCTCAGGCTGCGCATGAACGGCCAGGCCCTGCCGGAATTCCGCTACCGCGACTACGGCTCGCTGATCTCGCTGTCGCGATTCTCGGCGGTAGGCAACCTGATGGGCAATCTCATGGGCAGCGTGAAGCTGGAAGGCTGGCTGGCGCGGATGTTCTACGTCTCGCTGTACCGCATGCACCAGATGGCGCTGTACGGCGTGCTGCGCACCGCCCTGATGATGCTCGGCGACCGGATCGGCCGCAGCACCGAGCCGCGCCTGAAACTGCACTGAGAAGACGAGGGGGCGGTCCGCCGCCCCTTTTCGGAGACAACAAAAAGCCCGCGCTTAGCGGGCTCTTCGTTCTTAACAATGGTGGGTCGTGTAGGATTCGAACCTACGACCAATTGGTTAAAAGCCAACTGCTCTACCGACTGAGCTAACGACCCGGAAATGGTCGGGGTAGGGGGATTCGAACTCCCGACATCTTGCTCCCAAAGCAAGCGCGCTACCGGACTGCGCTATACCCCGTTTGGAAGTTGGCTCCGCGACCTGGACTCGAACCAGGGACCCAATGATTAACAGTCATTTGCTCTACCGACTGAGCTATCGCGGAACTACGATCTTCCACTCCCTGCTACCGGACCGACTTGGCCGATTCCCGTATCAGAGGCGCGCCATTTTACGGGCGGAAGCGGCCATGTCAACCCTGGCGGCCAGTTATTTCATCACACCGTAATGGCCGATAAGCGGCTACTCTATTGCCAGCATGTTCCTAACCCGGCGAGACTTCCTTCCTGCCTCGCACAGGACACCGCATGAGCCCGCAGGACCTTCCACCCGCCCATACACCCGGCGTCGCCAACCGGGCAATCCAGCCCCGCTTCGGCGAGTTGGTGCAGGATTGCCGCAAGCTGGTGATGAACAACCTGGCCGAACACCTCGCCGAACTGTTCATACAAGCCGACGATACCCTCTTCGAGTGCGCGGAGAAGGCCGAGAACAACAAGGTCCAGAGCCTGTTCTTCGAGGCCATGCATGACCTGCGCAAGCTGCGTCCCCAGATAGAACGCAACTACCACCAGCACGTCGCCCGGAATTTCGCGGACTTCCTGGAAGGCAGGCTGCAGCCTTCGACCCAGGCAGAACCGGACTCACAGGACCTGGCCCTGGTGCAGAACGAGGAATACGAGGAAAGCCTGCAGGTGACCAACATGGTCAGCAAGGTCAAGGCGCGCAATACCAGCCAGCTGTTCGCCCTGGAGCAACGCCTGGCCCTGCTCAACAACGGCCAGAAGCTGGGCGAGGAAACCAACCCCTTCGGTCCCCAGGCGCTGGCCGACGCCTTCCACGACGCCCTGGCGCCCCATCCGCTGCCGCTACGCATCAAGGTCATCCTGTACATGCTGTTCGAGCGGCATGTGATGCAGGGTCTGGACACCCTGTACGAGATGCTCAACCAGCGCCTGATCAACGCAGGCATCCTGCCCAATCTCAAGTACAGCGCGCAGCGCTCGCCCGGCTCGGCCAGTCCGCCGAAGCGGGCTGCGGACAGCGGATCGACGCCCACCGCACCATCTGCCGAATCGGCAGCACCGGCCGACCTGAGCGCGCCGCCGCCCCAGGACCCGAGCCAGCTGTTCGGCGGCCTGACGGTCCTGCTAGGCGAGCGCCGCCAGCACGACCTGGACAGCCCCCTGCCCGGCGGTACCCGCAGCATCGCCAGCTTCGCGCCGCGCACGGCCACCAGCACCTACAGCGCCAGCGATCTGCTGGCCGCCCTGAACCGACTCCAGCAGCAGTCGGCCAGCACCCTGACCCAGCGCCTGCAGCAACCGCAGCCCGTGGAAGACATCAAGGTCAGTCTGCAGCAGCAACTGGAGACCTACAGCCAGTTGCCTGGCCAGCAGAAACTGGCGGATCAGGAAGCCGACGTGATCGACCTGGTCGGCATGCTGTTCGATTTCATCCTCGACGACGACAATCTGCCACACGCCTGCAAGACGGCGCTTTCCCACCTGCACACCCCGTATCTGAAAGTTGCCCTGCAGGACAAGGCGCTGTTCACCCATCACCACCATCCGGCCAGGCGCCTGCTCAACACCATGGCCCAGGCAGGCGTCCTTTATGGCGGCGAAGGCGACGAGCGTGGCCTGGTGGCGAAGATCTACTGGGTGGTGGAAGAGGTAGTCCACGGCTTCGCCAGCGACCTGCTGCTGTTCGACAAGCTGCTCGAGGAGTTCAACGAGTTCACCGCCACGCTTCAGCACAAGGTCGAACTGCGCGAGCGACGCGCCGTAGAAGCGGCGAAGGGCCGAGACCGGCTGCTCGGTGCACGACAACAAGCGGTGGCGGTGATCCAGGATGCATTGCGCGAACGCAGCCTCCCCGGCGTCATTCGCAACTTCCTCGAACTGACCTGGGCCGACGTGCTGGTCTTCATCCTGCTTCGCCACGGCGAGCACAGCGCCGAGTGGCAACGCGCGAGCGAAGTCGCAGAACAACTGGCCTGGAGCGGAACACCACTGGACGCGGATGGCCGCAACCGGCTCCAGGGCCTGCGCGTCGACCTTCTGGACGAATTGAGCAAGGGCCTGAAACTGCTCGGCGGCTACCACGAGGATGGCATCCGCCGCCTCCTGCAGGACATCGTGGCCTGCCAGTACGCGATTCAGGGTCAGCAGCCGCAGTTGGCGGCACAGCTCAAGACCCAGCTCCCGGAGAGTCCGCTGGGTGCCATGCTGGGTGAGGATGCCGCCCTGGCCGAGCCGGTCAGGGAGGAAGAGCCGCTGTCGCCGCGCGCCCAGAACCTGGTCAAGGAGTTGCAACAGGTCGAGTTCGGCACCTGGTTCGAATTCGTCCAGGGGCAGGAAACCATCACGCTCAAGCTGTCCTGGTTCAGCCCGACCACCCACAACTACATGTTCGTGGACCATGGCGGCCAGCGCGTGGCGGTCAAGCCCATACGCCAGCTGGCACGCGAGATGGAGCGGAACCTCGCCCGCATCGTCGCGCCAGAGCGCAGCAACCCCCTGGTGGACCGCGCGCTCGGCGCCATCTACCGGGTCCTGCAGCGTATCACCGGGCGCGCCAACCCAGCCCGACAAGGAGCCTGAATGGACGACCGCCGCCAGCACAGCCGCCACACGCCCCAACTGAACATCGAGGCTGTCGACCTGCACAGCGATCGCCGGCTGGGACAGGTCGTCGATCTGTCCGAGGACGGCTTCATGCTGGTCAGCGAGGCGCCGCCGGAGGCCGATTCGGTCTGGGAGTGCCGCCTGGTACTGGACCAGCCCCTGAACGGCATCAGCGAAGTCCGCCTCGGTGCGGACTGCCTGTGGAGCCGCTCCGGAGGGCCTGGCCACAATGGCTGGTGTGGCTTCCACATCATCGACCTGGCCGACGACCAGGCGGCCGCGCTGCAATTGCTACTACGCGAGATGCAGTCCTGAAGCGCTTTCCCGACGCTCACAAAAAAGGCCGCTGACAGCGGCCTTTTTCTTTACCTGAGTATCAGGCGAACGGGTGTCGCAGGACGATGGTCTCGTTGCGGTCCGGTCCGGTGGAGATGATGTCGATCGGCGCACCGACCAGCTCTTCGACGCGCTTGATGTAGGTGCGGGCGTTGGCAGGCAGCTCTTCCAGGCTCTTGGCGCCCAGGGTCGACTCGCTCCAGCCCGGCATTTCCTCGTATACCGGCTGCAGGCCGATATAGCTGTCGGCGTCGGTCGGCGCGTCCACCAGCAGGTTGCCCTGGGCATCCTTGTAGCCGGTGCAGATACGGATGGTTTCCAGGCCGTCGAGCACGTCCAGCTTGGTCAGGCACAGGCCGGAGATGCTGTTGATCTCGATGGCACGACGCAGGATCACCGCATCGAACCAACCGCAGCGACGGGCACGACCGGTGGTCGAGCCGAACTCGTGGCCACGCTTGGCCAGGAAGGCACCGGTCTCGTCGAACAGCTCGGTGGGGAACGGGCCGGAGCCGACACGGGTGGTGTAGGCCTTGGTGATGCCGAGGATGTAGTCGAGGTACAGCGGACCGAAGCCGGAGCCGGTGGCAGTGCCGCCGGCGGTGGTGTTGGAGCTGGTCACGTAGGGATAGGTGCCGTGGTCGATGTCCAGCAGCGAGCCCTGGGCGCCCTCGAACATGATGTCCTTGTCGGCGCGGCGCAGCTCGTGCAGATCGGCGGTGACGTCGGTCATCATCGGGCGCAGCTGCTCGGCATAGGCCATGCACTCGTCCAGGGTAGCCTGGAAGTCGACGGCCGGCTCCTTGTAGTAATTCACCAGAACGAAGTTGTGGTAGTCCAGCAGCTCGCCCAGCTTGGAGGCGAAGCGCTCGCGATGGAACAGGTCGCCGATGCGCAGGCCGCGACGCGCCACCTTGTCTTCGTAGGCCGGGCCGATGCCGCGGCCGGTGGTGCCGATCTTGGCATCGCCACGGGCCTTCTCGCGGGCCTGGTCGAGGGCCACGTGGTAGGACAGGATCAGTGGGCAGGACGGGCTGATGCGCAGGCGCTCGCGCACCGGCACACCCTTCTCTTCCAGCTTGGTGATCTCGCGCATCAGGGCGTCGGGGGCGACTACCACGCCGTTGCCGATCAGGCACTGCACACCTTCGCGCAGGATGCCGGACGGGATCAGGTGCAGCACGGTCTTCTCACCGTCGATGACCAGCGTGTGGCCGGCGTTGTGGCCACCCTGGTAGCGCACTACCGCAGCAGCCTGCTCGGTCAGCAGGTCGACGATCTTGCCCTTGCCCTCATCACCCCACTGGGTGCCCAGGACCACGACATTCTTACCCATAACACTTGCCCTCTTTGGAAGCTCGATGCCGACCTCGGCCGGCGGAAAACCATCAGGACGCCAGCGGCGTCACTTGCCAACGTCCGTCACATAGCTGCAGTTGGCGATCGCAACCCGCATCGATCGCCGCGTTCGTATCCTGCCCCGGCAACGCCTGGACCACCCGCAGCCCCTCGCTGCGCAGGCGCTGCACGGCCTGCCACAGGTAGAGATCGTGATGATCCGGAGCCCAGACCCCGGAATCCTTCTCCGCGACCTGCATGTCGCCCAGGGTGACCAGGGTCTTCAGGTCGGTGGAAAAGCCGGTGGCAGGGCGCGCACGGCCGAAATTGGCGCCGACATCATCGTAGCGGCCGCCTTGGGCAATGGACTGGCCGACGCCCGGCACGAAGGCGGCGAACACCACGCCGGTGTGATAGTGGTAGCCGCGCAGCTCGCCCAGATCGAAATACAGGGGCAATTCGGGGTAGCGCAGCTCCAGCTGGTCGGCGATGGCCACCAGTTGGTCCAGTGCGGCATGCACCTCCTCCGGCGCCTCGACCAGGGCCGCCTGGGCCAGGTCCAGCACCTCGCGGCCGCCGCACAGCTCGACCAGGGCGCGCAGCATGCTGGCCAGGTGCGGCTGCAGGGATTCGGTGAGTACGTCGACCTCGTCGATCGCCTTGCGCTGCAGGGCATCGAACAGACGCTGTTCCGCCTCGCCGGAAAGACCGGCGGCGCGGGCCAGCCCACGGTAGATGCCGACATGGCCGAGGTCCATGTGCACATCCGGTACGCGAGCCAGCTCCAGGGTGTCGAGCATCAGGCTGATGACTTCCACGTCACTGGCCGGACTGGCGTCGCCATAGAGTTCAGCGCCCAGCTGGATCGGGCTGCGCGAAGTGGCCAGCGCGCGCGGCTTGGCGTGCAGCACGCTGCCGGCGTAGCACAGGCGGCTGGGGCCTTCGCGACGCAGGGTATGGGCGTCCATCCGCGCCACCTGCGGCGTGATGTCGGCGCGAAAGCCCATCTGCCGGCCGGACAGCGGATCGGTCACCTTGAAGGTGCGCAGATCCAGATCCTGGCCGGCACCGGTGAGCAGGGATTCGAGGTATTCGATGTGCGGGGTGACGACGAACTCGTAGCCCCAGCGCTGGAACAGGTCCAGTACCTGGCGGCGTGCCGCCTCGATCCGGGCCGCTTCCGGCGGCAGTACTTCTTCGATGCCATCTGGCAGGAGCCAGCGGTCTACCGTTGCCATTTCGCCATTCCCCTCTCGGTACGGGCGGCAGCCTTCAATGAAGCAGATACAGGAGGGCGGTTCCCAGCAGCATGCTGGTCAGCCCCATGAGGCGCAGCCGACGGTCGGGCAATTGCGCCAATTGCGTGACCGCCCTGCGCCAGCGCTGCGGATAGAGGAAGGGCAGGATGCCTTCCAGCACCAACATCAGACAAAAGGCGATGCCAAGTTCCTGCCACATGATTCCCGCAGACGCAAAAAAGCCGGGCTTTTTCCCGGCTGACTCATGATAACACGTTTTCCCCGGAGGTCACCCCGACGGGCCGAACGGCCGCGCCGGGGCGAAGACACTCAGGGCTTGGGGTGCTGCAGATAGCGGAAGAACTCGCTATCCGGATCCAGCACCAGCACGTCTCCCTTGCTGGAGAAGCTCTCGCGGTAGGCGCCCAGACTGCGGTAGAACGCATAGAACTCGGCATCCTGGCCATAAGCCGCAGAGTAGATACCGGCCGACTTCGCGTCACCGTCACCGCGGATTTCCTCGGCCTCGCGATAGGCCTCGGCGAGGATCACACGCTTCTGACGATCGGCGTCGGCGCGAATACCTTCGGCCAGCTCGCGACCCTTGGCGCGGTGCTCGCGGGCCTCGCGCTCACGCTCCGAACTCATGCGGTCGAACACGCTGCGATAGACCTCTTTCGGCAGGTCGATGGCCTTGACCCGCACATCCACCACTTCGATGCCCAGCTCTTTCTGCGCCATGCCATTGAGCGACTTGGTGATGGCCGCCATCAGCGCATCGCGCTCGCCGGAGACCACTTCATGCAGGGTACGGGTACCGAACTGGTTGGCCAGGGCGGTGATCAGGCGCTGGGACAGGCGATCGTCGGCGATCTGGCGAATGCCAGAAGTCGCGGTGTAGTAGCGCTGGGCATCGGCGACACGCCATTTGGCGTAGGCGTCGACCATCACGGCTTTCTTCTCCAGCGTCAGGACGCGCTGGATCGGCGACTCCAGGGTCAGCAGACGGGCATCGAACTTGCGCACCTGGTTCATCACCGGCACCTTGACGTGCAACCCTGGCGGCACGTCGGCCACCTGGATCTTACCGAACTGCAGGAGCACGGCCTTTTCGGTCTGGTTGACGATATACAGGCTGTTCCAGGCCAGGATTGCGACTATCACCCCAGCGATCAGGGCAAACAGCGATTTGTTGCTCATCAGCGGCTCTCCCTCGTACGCAGATCGCCCCGCTCGACGTTATTGATGATGCGGGTGCCGGTCTCGCCGCTGGTGCTGCCCGGTGCGCTCTGAGCACCTACGCTGCCGCGGTTGTCGATCATCTTGTCCAGCGGCAGATAGAGCAGGTTGTTCTGCCCTTCCTTGCCGGTCACCAGCACCTTGCTGGTGTTGCTGAAGACCTGCTGTACGGTGTCCAGGTACAGGCGCTGCCGGGTCACTTCCGGCGCCTTGCGGTACTCGGCGACCAGCTTGGTGAAGCGATCCGCCTCACCCTGGGCACGGGCAACCACTTCGTCGCGGTAGCCGTTGGCGTCCTCGATGATGCGCTGAGCCTGACCACGCGCCTCGGGCACCACGCCATTGGCATAGGTCTCGGCCTGGTTCTTCTCGCGCTGCTCGTCTTCGCGGGCACGGATCACATCGTCGAAGGCATCCTTCACCTCGGCCGGGGCCGTGGCGCGCTGGATGTTGACCTGGGTAACGGTGATGCCGGTGCCGTAGGTGTCGAGGAAGTCCTGCAGGCGCTTGCTCACCTCCAAGCCCATCTGCTCGCGACCGAGAGTGATCACCTCGTCCATCGAGGTGGAACCGGCGACGTGGCGCAGGGCACTCTCGGTGGCGTGTTGCAGGCTGACCTCGGGCGCATCGACGTTGAGCACGAAGTCCTGGAGGTTGCTGATCTTGTACTGGACGGTCAGCGGCACCTCGACGATGTTCTCGTCCTCGGTGAGCATCTGGCCTTCCTTGGAGAAGGAACGCTCGCGGGTCACGTTCTCCTGGAACTTCCGGTCGATCGGCGGGAAGTAGATGTTCAGGCCCTGGCCGACCGTCTCGTGATACTTGCCGAGGCGCAGGATCACCGCCTGCTCCTGGGCATCCACGATATAGACCGCGTTCCACAGCCAGACCGCCAGCAGCAGGACGACGCCAATGCCGAGCAGGCCGAAACCGCCGCCGCCCTGACCATTACCGTCACGTTTCTTGCCGCCGCCGAAGATGCCGTTGAGGCTCTCCTGCAGCTTGCGGAAGGCTTCGTCGAGGTCAGGCGGCCCCTGGCGTCCACCGCCTTTGCGGCCGCCCCAGGGGTCCTGGTTGTTCGAGTTGCCACCCGGCTCGTTCCAAGCCATAGCGATCTCCATCTGATAAAGCTAAAGACGCGCCCGCGGCGCGCCGGCCCATGCTACCGAAGCCCCCGACCCGCCGCAAAAACGGCGGGCCGGGCTTTATTGCAAAGTGTGTTGCGCGAGAAAGTCCTGCGGCTGCAAGCCTTCACGACTAACCAGCCGATTGAGTTCGGCACGCGGCAGGCGGATGGCCAACAATGCGTCCCCCGCCTCGTCGTGAGCCTCGCTCTGCACGGCATTCAGTGCGAAGAACTGGGCACGCAGCCGGCCCAGGCGCTGCGGCAAGCGCAGCGTGCCGACGAACAGGTCTTCACCGAGCAATTCGGCGATCGCCTGGCGCAGCAGTTCGAGCCCCTTGCCATCGCGCGCCGATAGCCACACCCTCTCGGGTTTGCCATCACCATCGCGCTGGATCTGCGGCTCGACGCCCTCGACCAGATCGATCTTGTTGTATACCTCGAGCATCGGCAACTCATTGGCGCCGATCTCGCCTAGTACCGCCATGACCTGTTCGATCTGCTGGTCGCGCTCCGGCTCATGGGAGTCGATCACGTGCAGCAGCAGATCGGAGTTGCTCGACTCTTCCAGGGTCGCCCGGAATGCCTCCACCAGCTTGTGCGGCAGATGGCGGATGAAACCCACCGTATCGGCCAGCACCACCGGACCAAGGTCATCCAACTCCAGACGCCGCAGGGTCGGATCGAGAGTGGCGAATAGCTGGTCGGCCGCGTAGACCTCCGAGGTGGTCAGCGCATTGAACAGGGTGGACTTGCCGGCATTGGTGTAGCCGACCAGTGCAACGGAAGGGATATCCGCGCGACGGCGACCACGGCGAGCCTGCTCGCGCTGGCTGCGCACCTTCTCCAGCTTCTGCTTGATCTGGCGGATGCGCACCCGCAGCAGGCGACGGTCGGTTTCCAGCTGGGTTTCACCCGGGCCTCGCAGACCGATACCGCCCTTCTGCCGCTCGAGGTGGGTCCAGCCCCGCACCAGGCGGGTACTCATGTGATCCAGCTGGGCCAGTTCGACCTGCAGCTTGCCCTCGTGGGTACGGGCACGCTGGGCGAAGATGTCGAGAATCAACCCGGTGCGATCGAGCACACGACACTCGAAGGCGCGCTCGAGGTTGCGCTCCTGGCTGGGCGTGAGGGTGTGGTTGAAGATGACCAGCTCGGCCTCGGACTCCCTGACCAAGTCGCGGAGCTCCTCGACCTTGCCGCTGCCGATCAGGAACTTGGCGGTCGGCATGTGGCGCGACACGGTGACCAGAGCCACCATGTCGGCACCCGCCGACAATGCCAGGTCCTGAAACTCCTGCGGGTCTTCAGCCGCCTCGGGGTTGCTGCCTTCCAGATGGACAAGGATGGCCCGTTCACCACCACCGTGACGCTCGAAGAACAAGTCAGGCTCCCGTCAGGCGTTGCCCGGCTCGACCTGCTCGGCGTCGGCAGCGCTGGGCAATCTCACCGGCCGGCTCGGCACGACGGTGGAAATGGCATGCTTGTAGACCATCTGGCTGACAGTGTTTTTCAGCAAAATCACGAACTGGTCGAAGGACTCGATCTGGCCTTGCAGTTTGATGCCGTTCACCAGATAGATGGAAACAGGTACGCGTTCCTTACGCAGGGTATTCAGGTAAGGGTCTTGTAGCGAATGCCCTTTTGACATGTGCCGCACTCCTTAAGGGGTTCAAATGTAGTCAAGCAATATTAAGATGGCTTATGCCGTATTGGCCTCAAAGCCAAGGATAGACGGCGAATAGGCGGGTCTCATCACAATATGGAGACCGACCGAAGGTATTTCAAGGCACAAGAAAGATTGTCACTTGCAAGGCTGTCCAGCCAGTGCAGATCTTCCCAGCCGCGCAGCCAGGTGAACTGGCGCTTGGCCAACTGGCGCGTGGCGATAATCCCCCGCTCCGCCATTTCCTCCCGCCCCAGACGCCCGTCCAGGTAATCCCACACCTGGCGATAGCCCACGGCACGGATCGATGGCAGCCCCACATGCAGGTCGCCCCGCTGACGCAAGGCTTCGACCTCTTCGACAAAGCCCTGTTCCAGCATCATCAGGAATCGACGAGCGATCCGCTCGTGCAATACCTGCCGCTGCTCGGGAGCAATGGCGAACTGGACGGCAGTATAAGGCAATTGCCGCGTTCCAGGCGCCTCGGAGCCGCTATTTTGAGCGGTTTGGCGCCGACGGTGCTCGGTCATGCTGAGCCCACTGACGCGATAGACCTCCAGCGCCCTGGTGAGACGCTGCGGATCGTTGGGATGGATGCGCGCCGCCGATTCCGGATCAACCCGCGCCAGCTCCCGGTGCAGGACCTCCCAGCCCTCCGCCGCGGCCCAAGCCTCCAGCTTCGCGCGTACCGCGGGATCGGCGCCGGGCATGTCCGCCAGACCTTCCAGCAATGCCTTGTAATACAACATGGTGCCGCCGACCAGCAAGGGAATGCGGCCGCGCGCGGTGATGTCGACCATGGCCGCCAGGGCATCGGCGCGGAATTCCGCTGCCGAGTAGCTTTCCGCCGGGTCGAGGATGTCCACGAGACGATGCGGGTAGCGTGCCAGAGTGGCCTTGTCCGGCTTGGCCGTGCCGATGTCCATGCCCCGGTAGACCAGCGCCGAATCGACACTGATCAGCTCGCACGGCAGTGCGTCAGCCAGGGCCAGGGCCAGGTCCGTCTTGCCGGAAGCGGTGGGGCCCATCAGGAAGATGGCGGGAGGCAGGCGCTCGGTCATAACTCTGAAATCGCTCTCCAAGCGTCGCGAGTGCGGCTCAGGCAAGGCGCTACGCAGTAACAGCCTTCGGCTGGTCAAGATCGGTGAGGAAGCGCAGTCTACTCGCTGTAAATGAGCATTCCGAACCGATTTTTTAACGCGGCATGGGCAAACGCAGCAGCTTGTAGGGTGTTTTCAGCGGCCGCGCAGGAACAGCTTGTCCAGATCATCCATGCCGAGCTGGGTCCAGGTCGGCCGACCATGGTTGCACTGACCACTGCGCTCGGTGTGCTCCATGTCGCGCAGTAGGGCGTTCATCTCGGGCAGGGTCAGGCGCCGGTTGGCGCGCACCGCGCCGTGGCAGGCCATGGTCGCCAGCAGTTCGTTGAGATGGGCCTGGATGCGGTCGCTGGTGCCGTATTCCAGCAGGTCGGCGAGTACATCGCGCACCAGTTGGGTGGCCTCGGCCTGCTTGAGCAGCGCCGGAATCTGGCGGATCGCCAGGCTTTCCTCGCCCAGGCGCTGCAGCTCGAAGCCCAGGCGCTGGAACCACTGGCCGTGCTCCTCGGCACAATCGGCTTCGCGCTGGCTGAGGGCGATGGATTCGGGCACCAGCAGCGGCTGGCCGCGCAAGCCCTCGCTGGCCATGGCGGTCTTCAGCCGTTCATAGGTGATGCGCTCGTGGGCCGCGTGCATGTCCACCAGCACCAGGCCCAGGGCGTTCTCGGCGAGGATGTACACGCCCTTGAGCTGCGCCAGGGCGTAGCCCAGGGGCGGAATGTCGCCCTGGGTCTGCGGCAGGCCGACGGCGGCCGACGCCTCGGGCAGCGGCGCGAAGTATTCGCGATAGGCACCCTGCACCTCGGCCTGGGGCATGCCCGGCTGTGGACGGGGAGCCTGGTAGCCGGCGCCGGGTGAGCGCCATACGGAGGCCTCGGCGGGCCGCTCCAGCACGGTGGCAGCCAATCCGATCTCGCCTTGAGGACCGAATTCGCCGGCGGCGATGCCGGTCGGCCGGACGATCTGCTCTACGGCAGCCGGGGCGGCCAGCTGGTCTTCCGGCCGTACCTCGCCGAGCGCCCGATGCAGGGTGCCATAGAGGAAGTCGTGGACCATGCGACTGTCGCGGAAGCGCACCTCGTGCTTGGTCGGATGCACATTGACGTCCACCACGCCCGGATCGATTTCGAGGAACAGCACGAAGGTCGGGTGACGACCGTTGAACAGCACGTCGCGGTAGGCCTGGCGCACCGCGTGCGCCACCAGCTTGTCGCGCACCATGCGGCCGTTGACGTAGAAGTACTGCAGGTCGGCCTGGCTGCGCGAGAAGGTCGGCAACCCGACCCAGCCCCACAGGCGCAGGCCGCTGCGCTCGATCTCGATGGGCAGGGCCTGTTCGAGGAAGGCGGGGCCGCAGACGCTGGCCACGCGGCGGGCGCGACTGATCTCGTCCGGCGCCTCGTGCAGCGTGAATACCGTCTTGCCGTTGTGGCGCAGGTGGAAGGCCACGTCGAAACGGGCCAGGGCCAGGCGCCGGATGACTTCCTGCAGGTGATCGAATTCGGTCTTCTCGGCACGCAGGAACTTGCGCCGCGCCGGGGTATTGAAGAACAGGTCGCGCACTTCGACCGAGGTGCCGACCGGATGAGCGGCGGGCTGGACCCGCGCCTCCATGTCGCGCCCCTCGGTTTCCACCTGCCAGGCCTGCTCGGCATCGGCGGTGCGCGAAGTCATGGTCAGGCGCGCGACGGAGCTGATCGAGGCCAGCGCCTCGCCACGAAAGCCGAGGCTGGCCACCGCTTCCAGGTCTTCCAGTTCGCGGATCTTGCTGGTGGCGTGACGCGCCAGAGCCAGCGGCATGTCGTCCGCGGGGATGCCGCCACCGTCGTCGCGCACCCGCAACAACTTGATGCCACCCTGCTCGACCTCTACGTCGACGCGGCGGGCGCCGGCATCCAGACTGTTTTCCAGCAGCTCCTTGACCACCGAGGCCGGGCGCTCGACCACCTCGCCGGCGGCGATCTGGTTGGCCAGCCGCGGACTGAGCAGCTGAATGCGGCGCGGCTCGCTCATGGCTGGGCCGCCAGGGCGGTCGCCGGGATGTTCAGGGTCTGGCCGACCTTGATGGTGTCGCTCTTCAGCGAATTGGCGCTGCGCAGCGCCGCCAGGCTGACCTGATAGCGCTGGGCGATCAGCGCCAGGCTCTCGCCGGAGGTGACCACATGCTCACGGGGACCGACGGCGATCTTGCCCTGGTCACGGAGCATGGCGATGTAGGTGCCAGGCGGCGGGTTCTGGTGGAAGAACTGGCGCACACCGGCGGTGATCGAACGGGCCAGCGCCTGCTGGTGCCCCAGGGTCGCGAGCTTCTTCGCTTCGTTGGGATTGGAGATGAAGCCGGTCTCGACCAGGATCGAGGGGATGTCCGGCGACTTCAGCACCATGAAGCCGGCCTGCTCCACCCGGCGCTTGTGCAGCGGCGTGATGCTGCCCATGTTGCTCAGCACCTTCTGCCCGACGTTCAGGCTGGAAGACAGCGAAGCGGTCATCGACAGGTCGAGCAGCACGCCGGCGAGCATGCGGTCCTTGTCGTCCAGGCTGACGTTGCCGGCGCCACCGATCAGGTCGGACTGGTTCTCGGTGTCGGCCAGCCAGCGCGCCGTCTCGGAAGTGGCACCGCGTTCGGACAGTGCATAGACCGACGCGCCGAAGGCCGCGGCGCGCGGCGCGGCGTCGGCGTGGATGGAGACGAACAGGTCGGCGCCCTTCTTGCGGGCGATCTCGGTGCGCTTGCGCAGCGGGATGAAATAGTCGCCGGTGCGCACCAGCTCGCCGCGGAAGCCCTTCTCGGCGTTGATCTGGCGCTGCAGCTCACGGGCGATAGCCAAGGTCACGTTCTTCTCGAACACCTTACGGCCCGGGCCGAGGGCACCCGGGTCCTCGCCGCCGTGACCGGCGTCGATGGCGATGACGATGTCACGCTTGCCGCCCGGCACCGGCGGCAGCTTGGCAGGCGGTGTACCGGGCAGCGTCGCTTCCGGCGGCTTGACGGCCACGGTCGGCGTGTTGACCTGTGGCGCCTGGGGCACGCTGGGCGCGCCCGCATCCTGGTCGAACAGGTCAACCACCAGGCGGTGGCCGTACTGCTGGTTGGGCGCCAGGCTGAAGCTCTTCGGCGTGACGGTGGCGGACAGGTCGAGCACCAGGCGCAGGTCGGTCGGCGAGCGCTGCGCCGAACGGACGCCGGTGATCGGGGTGTTGCTCAGGGAAAGCTGGTCGAACTTGGTCGCCAGCTGGGCGCCGCTGACGTCGATGACGATGCGGTTGGGGGCCGCCAGGGTGAACACGCTGTGCTGCACCGGGCCGGACAGGTCGAAGACCAGGCGCGTGTTATCCGGGGCGCGCCACAGTCGCACACTGCGGATTTCCGTGGCGGCCAGCACGTCTACGGCCAGCGCGGCCAGCATGACTCCGATCCCGCCGAACAGCGCACGCATGCGCATAGCCTTCCCCATTTTTATATACAGACTCTTATAAGGCAGCACACCACGCTTCGGCCCTGGCGCTATGTGGCTGCAACTGCAGCGCGCGGCCGACTCCTTGCGGGCTAATGGTAATGTCCATGTCCGCCTTTGGCAAAACGCCGGCACCGCGCTGCGGCCACTCTATCAGGCACAGGGCGTCGCCCTCGAAATAGTCGCGGATGCCGAGAAACTCCAGCTCCTCCGGGTCGGCCAGGCGGTACAGGTCAAAGTGGAACACCCGTATATCCCCCAGCTCATAGGGCTCGACCAGGGTGAAGGTCGGGCTCTTCACCGCGCCGCCATGCCCCAGCCCGCGCAGGATGCCGCGCGACAGGGTGGTCTTGCCGGCACCCAGGTCGCCATGCAGATAGATCACGCCCCGACCACCGGTCGCGCGCGCGATGCGGGCACCCAGTTCGAGCATGGCGTCTTCGCCTTCGGCATGGAGAGTCAGTTCGGACGGGGTCACTTCAGGCACGGCGCATGCTCCTGCAGCAGCTGACGAATGGTCGGAATCAGATCGCTGGCCGCCAGGCCCCGCCCCTGCTCGCCGAGCCTCTGGCCGGCGCCGGCGTGCAGCCAGACACCCAGCGCGGCGGCCTCGAAGGCCTCCAGGCCCTGGGCGCGCAGCGCGCCGATCAGGCCGGCCAGCACGTCGCCGAGGCCGGCGGTGGCCATGGCCGGGTGGCCGAGGTCGCAGAGCAGCAGGCGGCCATCCGGCGCTGCCACCAGGCTGCCGGCGCCCTTCAGCACCACCGCCGCCTGGTACTGGCGTGCCAGGGCGAGGGCGGCGGCAGGACGATCGGCCTGGACCTCGGCGGTCGAGCAGCCAAGCAGACGCGCCGCCTCGCCGGGATGCGGGGTGATCACGCTGTCGGCCGGCAGCTCCAGGGCGCCGGCGGCCAGCAGGTTGAGCGCGTCGGCGTCCCACACCTGCGGTCGCCCGCTGGCCAGCGCCGCACTGAGCAGGCTGCGCCCCCAGGCCTGCTGGCCGAGGCCGGGGCCGACCACCAGCACGTCGGCGCGCTCGCACAGACCGAGCAGCTGGTAGGTGGATTCGGTGGGCTGGCACATCACTTCCGGCAGCCTCGCCAGGCTGGCCGGCAGGTGCTCGGGCCGGGTGGCCAGGGACACCAGGCCGGCGCCCGCGCGCAGCGCGCTCTCGGCGCTGAGCAGGGCGGCACCACCAAAACCACGGTCGCCGCCGATCACCAGCACATGACCGAACCGGCCCTTGTGCGCGGTCCGCGCACGCGGCGCCAGCACCGGCAGCGCGGCACCGGCCAGGCGCCGGGCGACGCTGGGATGCTCCGCAACCAAGTGTTGATCGGCCTGCAGGTCGTCGAACACCAGTTCGCCGACCCAGTCCGGCGCATCGCCGGTGAACAGGCAGATCTTCAGGCCGATGAAGGTGACGGTCAGGTCTGCGCCCACCGCCGCCTCCGCGACCCGCCCGGTGTCAGCGCAGAGCCCCGAGGGGATGTCCACCGCCAGCACCGGCAGGCCGGTGGCGTTGATCGCCTCGATCGCCGCACCATAGGGCGGACGCAGCTCGCCACGAAAGCCGGTGCCGAGCAGGGCGTCGACCAGCACGCCACGCAATTCCATGCCCTCGCGCCATGCCTCGATGCGGACGCCCGCGGCCAGCGCGACCGCATGGGCCGCGGCGGCATCGCCCGCCAGCCGCTCCGGCGCGCCGACGGCCAGCACCCGCACGACCCAGCCCGCCTTCTGCGCCAGCTCGGCGATCAGGTAGCCATCACCGGCGTTGTTGCCGGCCCCGGCCAGGACCGTGATCTCGCCGGCCCCGGACCAGCGCCGGCGCAATGCGCGCCAGGCGGCGTGGGCGGCACGCTGCATCAGCTCGAAGCCGGGAGTGCCGGCGGCGATCAGGCGCGCGTCCAGTTCGCGCACCTGGGCGGCGCTATATAGAGGAAGGGGCAGGTCGTTGCTTGGCATGGTTCGGCGATTCGGGCGAGGTCTGGCAGAATTATACCCATCTCCCCCGCCCCGCCGTCCCGCCATGCCCGACTCCGCTCTCGATCTTGCCCAGCTGGCCCGGTCCATCAAGGACTGGGGGCGCGAGCTTGGCTTCCAGCAGGTGGGCATCGCCGACGTGGAGCTGGGCGAGCACGAGGCGCACCTGCAGCGCTGGCTGGAGGCCGGCTATCAGGGCGAGATGGACTATATGGCCGCGCACGGCAGCAAACGTTCCCATCCCGACGAGCTGGTGCCCGGCACGCTGCGGGTGGTGTCCCTGCGCATGGACTACCTGCCCGGCGACACGCGGATGACCGAGCGTCTGGCCGAGCCGGAGCGCGCCTACGTCTCGCGCTACGCCCTCGGCCGCGACTATCACAAGCTGGTACGCAAGCGCCTGCAACAACTGGCCGAGCGCATCCAGGCGGCCGTCGGCCCGTTCGGCCACCGCGCCTTCGTCGACAGCGCGCCGGTGCTGGAAAAGGCCATCGCCGAGAAGGCCGGCCTCGGCTGGATCGGCAAGAACACCCTGGTGCTCAACCGCAAGGCCGGCAGCTGGTTCTTCCTCGGCGAGCTGTTCGTCGACCTGGCCCTGCCGGTGGACGCCCCTCACGGCAGCGAACACTGCGGACGCTGCAGCGCCTGCCTGGACGTCTGCCCGACCCAGGCCTTCGTCGGCCCCTATGTGCTCGATGCGCGACGGTGCATCTCGTACCTGACCATCGAGCTGAAGGGCCCGATTCCCGAGGAGCTGCGTGCACCGATCGGCAACCGGGTGTTCGGCTGCGACGACTGCCAGATCGTCTGCCCGTGGAACCGCTTCGCCCGCCCCACCGAGCAGGGCGACTTCCAGCCGCGCCACGGCCTGGACAGCGGCAACCTGGCCGAGCTGTTCCTGTGGAGCGAAGAGGAGTTCCTCAGCCGCACCGAAGGCTCGCCCCTGCGCCGCGCTGGCTACGAACGCTGGCTGCGCAACCTGGCCGTGGGACTGGGCAACGCGCCGTCGACCATTCCGGTGCTGGAAGCGCTGGAGGCGCGGCGCGAACACCCTTCGGAGCTGGTGCGCGAGCATGTGCGATGGGCGCTGGCGCGCCATCAGGAAAAAGCCCCGGGCTAGACGGTGATACCTGCCAGTTAAGCCTCAGGGGTATCACGTAGGGTGCGCCGTGCGCACCAGCACCATCAGTGCTGCCCCCGATGGTGCGCACGGCGCACCCTACGGGGCTATGCCTCACACTTTGAGGAAGTGCTGGCGGTAGTGCTTCAGCTCGGCGATGGACTCGCGGATGTCATCCAGCGCCTGGTGGGCGCCCTGCTTCTGGAAGGAGTCCTTGACCTGCGGCGCCCACATGCCGGCCAGAATCTTGAGGGTCGAGACGTCCAGGTAGCGGTAGTGGAAGTAGGCCTCCAGCGCCGGCATGTACTTGTACAGGAAGCGCCGGTCCTGGCCGATGCTGTTGCCGCAGATCGGCGACTTGCCCTTGGGCACCCATTGTTCGAGGAAGGCGATGGTCTGCGCCTCGGCCTCGGCCGGGCCGATCGTGCTCTCGCGCACGCGCCGGGTCAGGCCGCTCTCGCCATGGGTACGGGTGTTCCACTCGTCCATGCCGGCCAGCACCTCGTCGCTCTGGTGCACGGCGATCACCGGGCCTTCGGCCAGCACGTTCAGATCGCTGTCGGTGACGATGGTGGCGATCTCGATGATCACGTCCCGCTCCGGCTCCAGCCCGGTCATTTCCAGGTCGATCCAGATCAGGTTGTTGGGGTTCTGCGGCATGGCTTCGGCTCCTTTGGACAGACGCCAGTTTAGCCGCTCAGAGATGCCAGAGCAGCAGCCGCGAGTCGCGCCAGTCGTTCAGCTCGATCACTTCCCGGGCAGGCGCGCCCGGTATCTCGAAGGTGTTGCTGATCAGCAGGCTGCCAGGGCGCATCTCGCGTTGCACCTTGGCCCATAGCTCGGCCATCGGCGCCGGCGAGAGGAAGCAGTAGGCCACGTCGTGGCAGGACAGGTCCTCGCGCCACAGGCTGCGGTAGCGCACCGTGCAGTTGCGATACGGCAGGCAGCGCAGCCAGGCCAGGAGGAACACTAGCGGCGCCGTCTCGACGCCGACCAGACGCGCTTTCGGATAGTCCCGCGCCAGTTGCGCCAGGGTGCCGCCCAGGCCACAGCCCAGATCGACGAAGCGGAAGTCCTCCGGCAATGTCGCCAGGCGCCGGCTCAGGCGCTGGCGGGTGTCCGCGCCACTGAGGTAGAGCGGCACCCGCTCGCGGAAGCTGTTCCAGTTGATCAGTAGCAACAGCAGGAAGGCGGCGAGGAACCACCAGGCCGGCCACTCGCGGCTCTGCAGCGCCAGCAACCCCGGGACGAAGGCCAGGTTCAGCGGCAGCCACCAGCGGCGCAGCCCCAGCCAGTGGCCGAACGCCGCCGCCAGCGCGCCCTGGGCGACGGCCGCCTGCCACAGGGTGGGACGCCAGTCGCCGAGCCTGGCGGCGACCAGCAGTACGGCGGCCACGCCGGCGAGGGCGAGGCACTGGGCGATCAGGGCCAGCACGGCCGGGTAGCGAAGACGGAGGGTTTCGAGCATGGCGCCTGTTGTACCAGCAGGTCGCGGCCAGGACCAGCCGGCCCGCGTGCTAAACTCGCCGCCGTTTTCCCACCCTTCGGAACATTCATGGCCAAACGCCAACTGACCCGCCGCCAGAGCTGGCGCATCGAGAAAGTCCAGGAAGAGCGCGCCGCCCGGGCGGCCAAGCGCGAATCGCGCCTGCTCGAAGCGCTGGAAGGCAGCGACCTGGGCCCGGAACAGACGGGCCTGGTGATCGCCCACTTCGGTGTGCAGGTCGAGGTCGAGGCCCTGGAGGGCGAGCAGGCCGGCCAGGTGCAGCGCTGCCACCTGCGCGCCAACCTGCCGGCGCTGGTCACCGGCGACAAGGTGGTGTGGCGCCAGGGCAACCAGGGCCACGGCGTCATCGTCGCGCAACTGCCCCGATCATCGGAGCTGTGTCGCCCGGACATGCGCGGCCTGCTCAAGCCCGTGGCGGCCAACGTCGACCTGATCGTCATCGTCTTCGCCCCACTGCCGCATCCGCACGCCAACCTGATCGACCGCTACCTGATCGCCGCCGAGCACGCCGGCATCCGCCCGCTGCTGCTGCTGAACAAGGCTGACCTGAAAGACGAGGAAAACGCGGCGCACCTGGACGGCCTGCTGACCACTTACCGCCAGCTTGGCTACGAGCTGCTGGAAGTCTCGGCACGCCAGGGCGGCGGCATGGAGCAGCTGCAGGCGTGCCTGGATGGCCATGTCAGCGTCTTCGTCGGCCAGTCGGGCGTCGGCAAGTCGTCGCTGGTCAACAGCCTGCTGCCGGGCGTGGACACCCGGGTCGGCGAGTTGTCGGAGGTCACCGGCAAGGGCACCCACACCACCACCACGGCGCGGCTGTTCCACTTCCCCCGCGGCGGCGAGCTGATCGACTCGCCCGGCATCCGCGAGTTCGGCCTGGGGCATGTCAGCCGGGACGATGTGGAAGCCGGTTTCATCGAATTCCGCGACCTGCTCGGCACCTGTCGCTTCCGCGACTGCAAGCACGACCGCGAGCCGGGCTGCGCCCTGCTCCAGGCGCTGGAGGACGGCCGTATCCAGCCGCAGCGGATGGCCAGCTACCGACACATCCTGGCCAGCCTTCCGGAACCAGAATACTAGGCCGGCTCGGCACACACGAAGAGGCCGCGATCATCGCGGCCTCTTTCATTCCTGGGGCTGGTCGAACTTCAGCGCGCCTTCCTCGAAGATGTTCAGGCGCTGGCGCAGCTCGTCTACCTGAGCCGGCTCGCCCGACGCGCCTGCCGGTGCCGACGAGGCCTCGGAGGGCGCCGGCGGGTCGGCGTCGCCCTGCTCACCCTCGATGGCGCGCTGGGCCTTCTTGGTCAGGACGATGATGTCGATGCGGCGGTTGACCGGATTGAAAGGATCGTTGCGATCGAACAGCGCCGAAGAGGCATAACCCACAACCCGCGCCACGCGCTCGTCCGGGTAGCCGCCGGCGACCAGGGTACGCCGCGCCGCGTTTGCGCGGTTGGCCGACAGCTCCCAGTTGCCGAACTCGGCCTGCCCGGCAAAGGGCTTGGCGTCGGTGTGGCCGCTGACGCTGATCTTGTTCGGCACCGCCTTGATGGTCTCGGCGAGGATCAGCAGGATATCCTCGAAGTAGGGCTGCAGGCGCGCGCTGCCGATGGCGAACATGGGCCGGTTCTCGGCATCCATGATCTGGATGCGCAGCCCGTCCTGGGTGATCTCGAAGAGAATCTGGTCCTTGAACTTCTGCAGCTGCGGATTCTCGTCGACCTTGGTCTGCAGTTCCTGCAGCAGCAGCTCCAGGCGCTCGCGCTCGATCTGCTCGGCGAGCTGCTCCGCCTGGCTCTGGTCGACGCCGGCCTGGTCGTCCTGATTGTCGACGGCCGCCTCCTGGGAGTCCGGGGAGTCCTTCAGTTCGGGATTGAGGGTGCGGTCCGGCGCCGGCGTCGGCGTGCCGCCCAGGTCGATGACGTAGGGGCTGGCGCTCTCGGTGAAACCGATGGGGTCCTGGAAGTAGCCGGAGATCGCCTTCTTCTGCTCCGGCGTGGCCGAGGACATCAGCCACATCACCATGAAGAACGCCATCATGGCCGTGGCGAAGTCGGCGAAGGCGATCTTCCAGGCGCCACCGTGGTGGCCGCCGGCAACCTTCTTGACCCGCTTGACCAGTATCGGCTGGTTGTTCTCCATCGCTCAGCGGCCCGCCTCAGTTGCCACGCATGGCCTGCTCGAGCTCGCTGAAGCTCGGGCGGTGCGCGGGCAGCAGCACCTTGCGGCCGAACTCCACGGCCAGGGTCGGCGGCATGCCGGAAGCGGAAGCCACCAGGGTCGCCTTGATCGCCTCGTACAGGTTCACTTCCTCCTTGGCGTCGTGCTCCAGCGCGCCGGCCAGCGGCGCGAAGAAGCCGTAGGAAGCGAGGATACCGAGGAAGGTACCGACCAGCGCGGTGCCCACCTTCTCGCCGATCTGCGCGTTGTCGGCGGAGGCGAGGATGGACATGGTGATCACGATGCCCAGTACCGCGGCGACGATACCCATGGCCGGCATGCCGTCGGCCACCTTGGCCACCGCATGGGCCGGGTGCTCCAGGTCCTCCTTGAGGCTGGCGATCTCCATGTCGAAGAGGTTCTCCAGCTCATGGGGCGCCATGTTGCCGCTGGACATGATGCGCAGGTAGTCGCAGATGAACGCGGTCATCTGCGCGTCCTTGAGGATGGCCGGGTACTTGCTGAAGATCGGGCTGGCGTTGGGGTCCTCGACATCGGCCTCGATGGCCATCATGCCCTCGCGGCGGCTCTTGTTGAGGATCTCGTAGAGCAGCTTCAGCACTTCCAGGTAGAAGGCGTGGGTGAAGCGGCTGCTGAACATCTTCAGCGACTTCTTGAACACTGTCATGAAGGCGCTGCTGGGGTTGGCCTGGAGGAAGGCGCCCAGCGCGGCACCACCGATGATCATCACCTCGAAGGGATGAACCAGGGCCATGATTTTGCCGCCGGACAGAACGAAGCCGCCAAAAACGCAGCCGAAAACAACCAGGATGCCGATGATCTTGACCATGGAATTTAAGCTTGAAGTGTCAGTCGAAAAGGGTTCAGCGAAACAACCCTTCTAATTATCGGAAGTATTGAGCCAGACTATAGGCAGTAAAGGCGAAAAGCCAGTTCGGCTCAACCCGCATGCCCACCGACAAGACCATACCCCGCAGCCTCGACGCCTGGCTCAAGCAGCTGGATGCGGTGCGCCTGCCTGTTGCGACCCACCATCATGAGGCGGTTCGCCGCACCTTGCTGGACAGCCGCCGCTCGCTGCGGGAAATCGCCGACCAGATGCAGGAAAGCCCCGCCGTCGCCCTGGCCATCCTGCGCGAAGCCAACCGCAGCACCAATAGCTTCAGCGAGCCGGCGGAGAGCCTGGAAATGGCGCTCAACCGTCTCGGCCTGAAACGTGCTGAAACGCTTCTCGGCGCCATGCCGGTGATGGACGAGGCACAGATTCCCCTGGCGCTTCGCCAGCTGCAGCTGATCAGCCTGCACGCCTCGCAGCAGGCCAACGGCCTGTTCGCCGGCCGCCTGGCGCGCCTGTGGCAGGAAATACACTGGGGCAGCCTGCTGTTCCTCGCCCCGCTGTGGCCACTGGTGGCGACCTACCCGCAGCTCTTCGAGGCCTGGGAGCGGCGCGTGCTCGGACGTGGCGAGCCGGCCTGCAAGGTCGAGCGCGAGCTGCTCGGCGTGGCCCTGCCTTCGCTCTGCCTGGCGCTGGCGCGGCACTGGCGCATGCCTGAGTGGATCGTGCAGGGCTATCGCCTGCTGGTGGAAGACCGCCGACTGCTGGTCAAGGCCCTGCACCTCGCCCGCGACAACGAAAATCCCCTGCACCAGCAGCAGCGGCTGGACGAAGACACCCACCTGCGCCGCTGGCTGACCCAGCCGGGCAACAGCATCCTGCTGGCCAACGGTCTTGCCGTCTCCAGCCACCACAACTGGTCCTGCGAACACCACCTGCGCTGGCAGCGCCTGACCGGCCTCTATCTGCAGCTGGCGTTGCCGGAAATGCAACAGCTGGTCCACCAGCAGGCCGCGCAGAGCGCGCGCCAGCACCACCTGCCGGGCCTCTGGCACCCGGCCGAAGCGCTGCTGTGGCCCTGGGACGCCTGCCGCCTGCGCGACCTGCAGCCGCCGCCCGCGCCCGTCGCCAACCTCCAGCTGGACCAGTGGAAGCATCACTGCGCCAGGCTCCTGGCCCAGCCCACGCCGTTCGCCAACGTGGTGCAGCTGACTGACAGCGCCTGCCACGCCCTGCAGGCCGGCGGCATGCAGCGGGTGCTGGTGCTGCTGGCCGACCGCAACCACACCCGCCTGCAGGCCCAGCAGGTGGCCGGCCTGCCGGCGGCCGCGGCGCAACTGCGCCTCGACCCGGCGCAGAGCCAGGTGCTGCGCCGCCTGCTGGCCGAGGCCGGCCAGCTGCGCCTGAGCCCGGCCAACATGACCCAGGTCTCCGCCCTGCTGCCGGGCAGCCTCAAGGCGCTGTTCAGCGGCGAGCACCTGCTGTTGCGCTCGCTGGCCAGCAACGGTCGGGTGGTGATGCTGCTGGTGGCCGACCAGGGCGGCGGCGAGATCGGCGCCACGCCGCTGCAGGCCTTCGGCAAAACCGTGCAATGCATCGAGCGGGCGCTGTCCACCTTCGCCCGCCGCGGCAGCTGACCTTTCCGCTACAATCGCCCCTTTTCCACTCTCAGGAGGCTCCGCATGTCCGCCTTCTCAGGCCTGCCGCTGGTGATCGAACCGGCCGAACTGGCCGCCCGCCTGCAAGCGCCCGAGCTGATCCTGATCGACCTGAGTTCCACCGCCCGCTATGCCGAGGGACACATCCCCGGCGCCCGCTGGGTCGACAGCAAGCGCACCCAACTCGGCCAACCACCCGCCCCCGGCCTGCTGCCGGAAAAGGCGCAGCTGGAAGCGCTGTTCGGCGAACTGGGCCACCGCGCCGATGCGGTCTACGTGGTGTACGACGACGAAGGCGGCGGCTGGGCCGGACGCTTCATCTGGCTGCTCGACGTGATCGGCCACCCCCACTACCACTTCCTCAACGGCGGCCTGCAGGCCTGGCTGGGCGAGGGCCGTGAACTCAGCCAGGACACGCCCGCCGCCGCGACCGGCAGCGTCGCGCTGACCCTGAGCGACGCGCCCACCGCCAGTCGCGACTACCTGGAAAGCCGCCTGGGCGCCCCCGATCTGGCCGTGTGGGACGCCCGCTCGCCCGCCGAATTCTCCGGCGAGAAGGCGCTCGCCGCCCGCGGCGGCCACGTCCCCGGCGCCGTCAACTTCGAGTGGACCGCCGGCATGGACCCGCAGCGCGGCCTGCGCATCCGCGACGACATGGCCCAGGTGCTGCGCGACCTGGGCATCACGCCGGACAAGGAAGTGATCACCCATTGCCAGACCCATCGCCGCTCCGGCTTCACCTACGTGGTGGCCAAGGCGCTGGGCTACCCGAGGGTCAAGGCCTATGCCGGGTCCTGGTCCGAATGGGGAAATCTCCCCGACACCCCGGTCGAGCTTCGAATCTCCAAGGAACCATGATGAAAGAGCGTCTGTTTATCCTCAGCCAGTACCTGCTGCCGCACCACCTGCTGTCCCGCCTGATCGGCTTCGCCGCCGAGTGCCGCGCGGCCTGGTTCAAGGACCGCCTGATCGGCTGGTTCGCCCGCCAGTACCAGGTGAACATGGCGGAAGCCCAGGTCGAGGACCTGACCGCCTACGAGCACTTCAACGCTTTCTTCACCCGCGCCCTGAAGGACGGCGCGCGCCCGCTGGACGAGGCGCCCGGCGCGATCCTCTGCCCCGCCGACGGCGCGGTCAGCCAGCTCGGCCCCATCGAGCAGGGCCGCTGCTTCCAGGCCAAGGGCCACAGCTTCAGCGTGCTGGAGCTGCTCGGGGGCGACGTGGAGCGCGCCGCACCCTTCATGGGCGGCGACTTCGCCACCGTCTACCTGTCGCCGAAGGACTACCACCGTGTGCACATGCCGCTGGCCGGCACCCTGCGCGAGATGGTCTACGTGCCGGGCCGCCTGTTCTCGGTCAACCAGACCACCGCCGAGAACGTGCCCGAGCTGTTCGCCCGCAACGAGCGGGTGGTCTGCCTGTTCGACACCGAGCGTGGCCCGATGGCAGTGGTGCTGGTCGGCGCCATGATCGTCGCCAGCATCGAGACGGTCTGGGCCGGCCTGGTCACGCCGCCCAAGCGCGAGCTGAAGACCACCCGCTACGACGAGGCCGCGCGCGGCGCCATCGAACTGGCCAAGGGCGGCGAGCTGGGCCGCTTCAAGCTGGGCTCCACCGCCATCGTGCTGTTCGGACCGCAGCAGGTGCAGTGGGCCGAGGGGCTCACCGCCGGCAGCCCGGTGCGCATGGGACAGGCCCTGGCGCTGCCGCGCGCCTGAGCCCTCGCCCGCCGACTCCCGCGCCGGCGCCGGCCGCGCGGGAATGGCCGAAGGAACGATCCGCCGCGCGCCCGGGTCGGAGTCGGCAGGTCCCGCATTTGCCCGTCCAGGGCTGCGACACCGCCGCGATGCTGCTAGAGTTGCGAAAAACCCGTCGGCCAGGATGCCGCCCGCCTGTTACGGACCACCGCTAAGGTATGGATAAACAGAGCCCTCACCTGCTCCTGCGCGTACCCACCCCCGACAGACAGGGCCTGTCCTTCTGTGAAGCCAATCCGCGCGATGTGAAGCGCTGGATCGCCGGCCTGCCCAAGGCCAACATCGGCGAGACCGCCCGCCAGCTGTACCAGGGCCTGATCGAGCTGAACCAGCTGATCACGCCCACCGACAACCGCCTGCAACTGCTCGAACTGCTGCGCCCCGAGGTGTACTTCGTCACCAGCCACCTTGAGCGCCACTTCCTCAATCAGTCCATCGTGCTCGACGAGCGCCCGCGCAAGGTCGCCAACCTGTGCCAGGCCCTGCAGAACCATCTGGCCATCGGCTACAAGTTGATCATCGCCCAGGAACTGCCGCGCTTCGCCAAGGACCGGGCGCAGCTGCTCGCCGTTGCGCTGCAGCGTGCCAGCCACGCGCTGTGCGGCCCGCTGGTACGCGCCAGCCAGCTCTACTGCCCGGTGCCCGAAGGGCTCTGGCTGGAACTGCACCAGTTCTACCGCATCGCCCGCCAGCATGGCCTGCAGAAAGCTCAGGTGCGCGACAGCCTGGCGCGCAACGGCAGCAGCCTGAGCCTGGAGCAGATCTACATCGGCGCCCTGCTGCTCGGCTGCGCGCGCTGCAACCAGATGCGCCAGAACAGCATCGCGCGCCTGGCCGAGGCCTTGGAAAACTGGAGCACCCTGGTCACCCTGCAACGGGCCGACGCGCCCAACAGCCTGTTCGCCGTAGCCCCGCAGGTGGACGGCCCGCCACGCTACAAAGCGCTGTTCGAAGGCGACCTGAGCAACCTGCTCGGCCTGGACCCGCAGGCACTGGTGGATGCGATCAAGGAACACCTGCTGCTGCCGCCGGACAGCCCCGAGCCGAGCCGGCTGACGACCCCGGAAGGCATGTCGACCGATCTGCTGCAGCACCTCGCCTCCGCCTGGGGCGATATCGCGGAGCGCACCTTCCAGCGCACGCCGGGGCGCGGCAGCCTGACGCTGTGCATCGGCATGTCGGCACTGCACTTCTACCTGGCCGGCAAGCGCAGTTTCGCCGACGTGCTGAAACAGGAAGAAAAGCCGCGCGGCGCCCAGTTCGCCACCACCGACATGAGCGCCGCCGCCAGCAAAGATGTCTGGGCCAACGCCTTCGACGCCCAGCGCGAGAACGAGTGGGAAAACGGCATCACCATGGAGGTGATCCAGTACAAGGCGCCGCAGAAGCCGGGCGAGCAGCCCATCGAGGCGCCGGCGGAAAGCTACCCGACCTTCGATGTGCCCATCGTCAACCACAGTCCCGGCGGCTACTGCCTGAGCTGGCCGCGGGAAGTGCCGGCGCAGCTGCAGGCCGGCGAACTGCTGGGCGTGCAGGACGCACCGGAGCAGGCGTGGAGCGTGGCGATCGTGCGCTGGATCCGCCAGGTCAGGGGCGGCGGCACGCAGATGGGTATCGAACTGATCGCCCCGCACGCCCAGCCCTGCGGCGTACAGCTGGTGCGCAAGAGCGACCAGAACAGCCAATACCTGCGGGCCATGCTGCTGCCCGAGATCCGCGTGATCTCCCGCCCCGCCACGATCATCACGCCACGCCTGCCGTTCCAGGAAAGCAACAAGGTGATCATCAACCGCAGCGGTGACGAAACCCGCGCGATCCTCAGCCGCAAACAGGCCGGAACCGGCAGTTTCAGCCAGTTCGAGTACCGGGTTCTGGACGAGACCAAACCACCGTCCGGGACCTCCGTCACAGCTCAGAAAACCCCGGGCCAAGGCGACGATGAAGACTTTGACTCACTCTGGAAGTCCCTGTAGATTCCGGGGAAATGCCATCCGTCGCCTTTTTTTATCCGCTCTTCGGCACCCTCTGAAAAAAACCTCATGGCCATCGAAAAAAAAACCATACGGCTGCTGATTCTTGAGGATTCGCAGAACGAGGCCGAGCGCCTGGTCAGCCTGTTCCGCAACGCGGGCCACGCCACCCGGGTGCATCGCATAACCTCCAGCGACAACCTGTCGGATGCACTGCAGAACAGCTGGGACCTGTTGATCAGCGCGCCCACCAGCGACCACCTCGACCCCAGCGAAGCCATCACCGCCATCCGCCGCCAGGCCAAGGACATTCCGGTGATCCAGCTGGTGGCCGACAACGACTCCGACAGCATCACCGAGGCCCTGACCCTGGGTGCCCAGGACGCCCTGCCCCAGGGCGAGGACGAGCGCCTGATCCTGATCGCCAGCCGCGAACTGGCCAACCTTGAGGAGCGCCGCGCACGGCGCGCCGCCGAAGTGGCCCTGCGCGAGGCGGAGAAGCGCTGCCAGCTGCTGCTGGACAGTTCGGTGGACGCCATCACCTACGTCCACGACGGCATGCACATCTACGCCAACCGCGCCTACCTCCAGCTGTTCGGCTACGAGGATGCGGACGAGCTGGAAGGCATGCCGATGATCGACCTGATCCATTGCGAAGACCAGGCGCGCTTCAAGGACTTCCTCAAGGGCTACGCCAGCGGCGAAGGCAGCACCGAACTCAGCTGCGGCGGGGTCAAGCCCGACGGCCAGCGCTTCCAGGCACGCATGACCTTCTCGCCCGCCGCCTACGACGGCGAGCCGTGCATCCAGGTGGTGATCCGCGCCGAGAGCGACAACGCCGAGCTGGAAGAGAAGCTGCGCGAGATCAGCAGCCAGGACCTGGTCACCGGCCTGTTCAACCGCTCGCACTTCGTCGAACTGATGGACACCGCCGCCCAGCGCGCGGTGAACGACGGCCAGCCGTCCACCCTGTGCTACATCCGCATCGACCGCTACAGCGAAATCGTCAGCGAAGTGGGCCTGGCCGGCATCGACATCCTGCTCGCCGACCTGGCCGTCATGCTGCGCGGCCACTTTGGCGACGGCGCCCAACTGGCGCGCTTCGGCGACGACGTGTTCACCGTACTGAAACCGGGCGCCAGCCCCGAGCAGAGCAAGGAACAGCTGGCCGCCCTGCTGAAGAAGGTCGAAAGCCACCTGTTCGACGTCGCCGGCCGCACCGTGCAGACCACCCTGTCCATCGGCGTCGCCGGGCTCAGCGAGCAGACCAGCAAGGCCCAGGAAGTCATCGACCGCGCCCACCGCTGCGCGGACGAACTCAGCGGCAACGCGATCAAAATCTACGATCCGGCGGACGAACTGGCCGCCGCCGCCAGCCGTGGCAACCTGGTGGCCATGGTCCAGCAGGCGCTGGACAACAACAGCTTCCGCCTGCTGTTCCAGCCGGTGATCAGCCTGCGCGGCGACAGCGACGAGCACTACGAGGTGCTGCTGCGCCTGCTCAACAGCCAGGGCGAGGAAGTGCCGCCCGTGGAGTTCCTCAACGCGGCCAAGGAGGCCGGGCTGGCCGAGAAGATCGACCGCTGGGTGATCCTCCACTCGGTCAAGTTGCTCGCCGAACACCGCAGCAAGGGCCACAGCACCCGCCTGTTCGTTCACCTGTCGGCCAACAGCCTGCAGGACCAGACCCTGCTGCCGTGGCTCAGCGTGGCCCTCAAGGCCGCGCGCCTGCCGTCGGATTCCCTGGTGTTCCAGATCAGCGAGCCGGACGCGGTGGCCTACCTCAAGCAGGCCAAGGCGCTCACCCAGGGTCTGGCGGAGCTGCACTGCAAGGTCGCCCTCGGCCAGTTCGGCTGCGCCATCAACCCCTTCAACACGCTCAAGTACCTCAACGTGGACTTCGTGAAGGTGGACGGCTCCTTCTCCCAGGACCTCTCCAACGCGGAAAGCCAGGAGGCGCTGAAGACCCTGCTGGCCAGCCTGCACGCCCAGGCCAAGCTGACCATCGTGCCCTACGTCGAGAGCGCCAGCGTGCTGGCCACCCTCTGGCAGGCCGGGGTCAACTACATCCAGGGTTACTACCTGCAGGGCCCGAGCCAGTCGATGGATTACGAGTTCTCCACCGGGGACGAGTGACCCAGGCCCATAAAAAAGCCCCGCGATCGCGGGGCTTTTTTATGGGCAAGGACTTTTGGCCGTAGGGTGCGCCGTGCGCACCAATAAGTCCGTGCATGGCCCCGGTGCGCACAGCGCACCCTACAACGGCGAACCTTCAGCGGCCCCTACTCCTGGCCGTCGCGGTCGCGGAAGCCCAGCAGGTAGAGGATGCCGTCCAGGCCCAGGGTGGAAATCGCCTGCTTGGCCGACTGCTTGACCAGCGGCTTGGCGCGGAAGGCCACGCCCAGGCCGGCCAGGCCGAGCATGGGCAGGTCGTTGGCGCCGTCGCCCACGGCGATAGTCTGCTCCAGGCGCAGGCCCTCCCGCTCCGCCAGTTCGCGCAGCAGGTCGGCCTTGCGCTGGGCATCGACGATCGGCTCGACCGCCACGCCGGTGACCTTGCCGTCGACGATCTGCAGCTCGTTGGCGAACACGTAGTCGATGCCCAGCTTGGCCTGCAACTGTCGGGCGAAGTAGGTGAAGCCGCCGGAGAGGATGGCGGTCTTGTAGCCCAGGCGCTTGAGCTCGGCGAACAGCACCTCGGCGCCTTCGGTCAGGCGCAGCGAGGCGCCGATCTCCTCCAGCACGTCCTCGGACAGCCCCTGCAGCAGGGCCAGGCGTTCCTTGAAGCTGGCGCGGAAGTCCAGCTCGCCGCGCATGGCACGCTCGGTGATCTCGGAGACCTTCTCGCCGACGCCGGCAGCCTTGGCCAGCTCGTCGATCACCTCGGCCTCGATCAGCGTGGAGTCCATGTCGAACACCGCCAGGCGGCGGTTGCGGCGGAACACCGAGTCGCGCTGGAAGGCGATGTCGACATCCAGCTCCTGGGCCACGCTGAGGAACTCGGCGCGCAGCGCATCGACATCGGCCGGCTCGCCGCGCACGGAGAACTCGATGCAGCCCTTGCCCTGGTCGGCCGGCATGTCCAGCGGCATGCGCCCGGACAGGCGGTCGATGTGGTCGATGTTCAGGCCGTACTTGGCGGTGATCGAGCTGACCCGCTGCAACTGTTCGGCGGTGACCTTGCGGGTCAGCAGGGTGACCATGTAGCGGGTCTTGCCCTGGGCGCCTACCCACTGCTGGTAGTCGGCCTCGGAGACCGGGGTGAAGCGCACCTGCTGGTCCAGCTTGTAGCCGGTGAACAGCACGTCCTTGAGCACCGACGAGGCCCGCTCGGTATCCGGGATCTCGACCAGGATGCCGAACGACAGGGTGTCGTGGATCACCGCCTGGCCGATGTCGAGGATGTTCACGCCGCCCTGCGCCAGCACGCCGGTGATGGCCGCGGTCAGGCCCGGGCGATCTTCCCCGGTGATGTTGATCAGGACGATTTCGCGCAAGGCGCACACTCCAGCTTGCAGATGATGGGTCGGCGAAAGGGCGCACATTCTAACCCGTTTCGCCGGGGCCATGGCACGGGCGGCGCTTTGCCCGCCTGGGGGCGGTGGTTATACTGCGCGGCAATTTCATTCGAGAAGAGCCGCGCTCTGTGAACCGGCCCGTTCAGGTCAAGCCCGACAATTTCTTCCTGCTGCTGTTCAATGCCCTGCGCCAGCGCCGCGTGCCGCTCGCCCTGCGCATCGCCAGCCACAGCCTGCTGCTGGTCGCCCTGGCCCTGGTGATCTACGCCTGGGTGATGGGCATGCAGTTCAAGCAGGCCATGCAGCAGCAGGCCGACGCCCTCGGCCAGAGCCTCACCGTGCAGACCGCCGCCTCGGCCACCGAGCTGCTGGTGTCCAACGACATCCTCAGCCTCAACGTGCTGCTCAGCAACCTGGCGAAGAACCCGCTGGTGGCCCATGCCGCGATCTACAGCGTGGACAACCGCATCCTCGCCGAGGCCGGCTCGCGCCCCACCCAAAGCATCCTCGGCGAGACCGAGGGCCTGTACTCCACGCCGATCACCTTCCAGGAGGTGATCGCCGGGCAACTGCGCATCAGCCTGGACATGCAGCAGTTCCAGCAGCCGATGACCATCAGCCTGCAGAGCATGGGCCTGCTGAGCCTGATCCTGCTGGCGCTGACCCTCTCGCTCAGCCTGCGCCTCGGCCGCCACATCTCCACGCCGCTGATGCAACTGCGCGTCTGGCTGCGCGACCCGGACGACCCCGCCCCCGGCGCCGGCCGCCAGGACGAGGTCGGCGACCTCGCCCGCCAGCTGCAGGCGCGCCTGGTGCCGGAAAAACCGGAACCCGAGCCGGAGCCGGAAGAAGCGCACGACGAATACGCGGACCTCGACCTCGATGAGCAGGACGACGATGCGTCGGAGCCGGGCTTCGACGTGCCGAACCTGCGCGCCGACAAGGACTACGACTACGAGGACGACGACCTCGACGAGCCGGCGCCCCGCCCGGCAGTAGCCCGGCAGCCCGACGAGGACGATCCCTTCGCCGACCTGCGCGACCTGCACCAGGACGTCGAGCAGGAGGAACCGCCGGTAGCAGAGCCCACCACGCCGCCCCGGCAAGTCAGCAGCGCCGTGCTGGCCATCCAGCTCGGCGCCCAGGAACAGCTGCGCCACCTGCCCCGCGCGCGCCTGATGGAGCTGCTGCAGCGCTATCGCGACTGCCTGGAGCGGGCCGCCGCGCTGTACCAGGGCAAGCTGTTCACCCTCAACGACGGCAGCAGCCTGATGCTGTTCGACAGCACGCAGAGCGGCGAGGACTACCTGACCCACGCGCTGTGCTGCGGCGAGCTGATGCGCGCCCTCGGCCATGCCCTGCAGATCGAGGTGGCCGACAGCGGCATCACCCTCCAACTGCAGCTGGGCCTGACCCGCAGCGACGAGGACATTCCGCCGAGCCAGGCCGAACTGCTGCTCAGCGAGGCGGCCCAGGACGCCCTGGCCCTGGCCCAGCACAGCCGCAACCTGCTGCTGGTGCAGCGCAGCGTCGCCGACGACCCGCTGCTGCGCCAGCGCGCGCGCATCCGCGCCATCGCCAGCCCGGAGGGCGCCAGCTGCGTCGAGCGCCTGCTCGAACCCTACCCCTCGCTGCTGGAACGCCAGCTGGCGCGTCTGCACGACCACTCGTGACCACCCTGATCAGCCACCCGCTGCCGATCCTGGCGCTGGGCCTGGCGCTCGGCCCGCGCGTGGTGCCGCCAAAGCTGCTGCTGGCCGGCATGCTGTTCGCCCTCCTGCCCGACGCCGACATGCTGGCGTTCAAGTTCGGCATCGCCTACGCCGACGCCTTCGGCCACCGGGGTTTCAGCCATTCCCTGCTGTTCGCCGGGCTGGCCGGGGTGCTCGGCGCCCTGGGCTGCCGCCTGCTCGGCTGCGGCCCGCTCCGGGCCTTCGTGTGGATCGCCCTGGCGACCGCCTCGCACAGCCTTCTGGACGCGGCCACCGACGGCGGCCTCGGCGTGGCCTGGTTCTGGCCGTGGAGCGAGCAGCGCTTCTTCCTGCCCTGGCGGCCGATCGAGGTGTCGCCCTTCCTCGCCGGCTTCTTCAGCCAGCGCGGGCTGGACGTGCTGGCGTCGGAGGCGCGCTGGGTCTGGCTGCCGTGCCTGGGCCTGGCGCTGGGCGGCATCGCCCTGCGCGCGTTGCTACGCCCGCGCCAGCAGGCGCTCTAGCCCGGCCAGCAGGCGCGCCAGCGCGCCCTGGTTGGCGCGCATGACGCCCAGCCCGGCCTCGGCCCTGCGCCCAGCCTCGTCCGGATCGGCGAACAGCCCGCTCAGCGCGCCGTGCAGCGCCTCGCCATCCGCCACTTCCAGCAGATCGCCGGCATCGCGCAGCTGGGCGGCGATCTCCAGGAAATTGAACAGGTGCGCCCCGCTCAGCAGCGGCTTGCCCAGCGCCGCCGGCTCGAGCAGGTTGTGCCCACCGTTGGGGACCAGGCTGCCGCCGACGAAGGCCAGGTCGGCCAGGGCATAGAGGAACAGCAGCTCGCCCAGGGTATCGCCGAGCAGTACCTGCACCCCGTCGCCGACCGGCTCGCCCGTGGAACGGCGTACCGTGGCGAAGCCTTCGCGGCGGCACAGCTCGAACACCTGGGCGAAGCGCTCGGGATGGCGCGGCACCAGGATCAGCAGCGCGTCCGCCCGCTCCGCCAGCAGCCGTCGATGGGCCGCGAGCACCACCTCGTCCTCGCCAGCGTGGGTGCTGGCGGCGATCCACACCGGCCGGGCCGCCGCGCCCCAGCCGCTACGCAGCTCGGCCGCGCGACGCGGCAGCTCGGGGTCGACGCTGAGATCGAACTTGATCGAACCGGTCACCTCGATGCACCCAGGCCGCGCGCCCAGCTGGCGGAAACGCTCGGCCTCGGCGGCGGTCTGCGCGGCGATCAGCTCCAGCTCGGCCAGCATCGGCGCGGTCAGCTTCGCGAAGCGCGCATAACCGCGCGCCGAGCGCTCGGACAGCCGCGCGTTGGCCAGCGCCACCGGAATACCCCGCGCATGGCAGGCGTGGATATGGTTGGGCCACAGCTCGGTCTCCATGATCACCGCGAGCCGCGGCCGCAGGCGGTCGAGGAAACGCGCGCAGGCCCAGGGCAGGTCGTACGGCAGGTAGCAGTGCTGGATGCGCTCGCCGAACAGCGCCTGGATGCGTTCCGAGCCGGTCGGCGTCATGCAGGTCACGGTGACCGGCAGCTCCGGGTGGCGTTCCAGCAGCTCGCGCACCAGCGGCGCGGCGGCGATGCTCTCGCCCAGGGATACCGCGTGTATCCAGATGCCCCCGGGGCGGAAGGCCGGCAGGCCGAGGCTGAAGCGCTCGCCGATGCGCCGGCCATAGGCCGGTGCGCGCCAGGCGCGCCACAGCAGGCGCAGGAAGATGAATGGCAGGGCCAGGTGCAGGATCAGGCTGTAGAGGGTTCTGTTCATGGGCGCGCAGCTTAGCAAAGGGGCATGCCACAATGCGCGGCGCAACCGAGGAGAGCCCCATGAACGCCTACCTGTACCTGGCCATCGCCATCGTCGCCGAAGTCATCGGCACCACCGCCCTCAAGGCCGTGGCGGGCTTCAGCAAGCCGTTGCCGCTGTTCCTGGTGGTGGTCGGCTACGGCATCGCCTTCTGGATGCTCAGCCTGGTGATGAAGAGCATCCCGGTGGGCGTCACCTACGCCATCTGGTCGGGCCTCGGCATCGTCCTGATCAGCATCGCCAGCCTGGTGATCTACGGCCAGAAGCTGGACCTGGCGGCCCTGCTGGGCATCGGCCTGATCGTCGCCGGGGTGCTGGTGATCCAGCTGTTCTCCGGCAGCAGCGGCCACTGATCGCGGGCGGTTATACTGCGCGCCTGATCTGCAGCGAGCCACGGCATGTCCCAGTCCCTCAGCACCGATATCCTGATCGTCGGCGGCGGTGTCGCCGGCCTCTGGCTGAACGCCCGCCTGCGCGGGCTCGGCTACGCCACCCTGCTGGTGGAAAGCACCAGCCTCGGCGGCGGGCAGAGCCTGAAGTCCCAGGGCATCATCCACGGCGGCGCCAAGTACGCCCTGCACGGCGCGCTGACCGGCGCCTCCGAGGCCATCGCCGACATGCCGCGGCGCTGGCTGGACGCGCTGAACGGCGGCGGTGAGCTGGACCTGGCCGGCGTGCGCCTGCTGTCCGACGCCCACTATCTCTGGTCGCCAGGCGGCCTGGCCGGCAACCTGACCAGCTTCTTCGCCAGCAAGGCGGTGCGCGGGCGGGTCGACCAGGTCAAGGGCGAACGGCTACCCGCCGCCCTGCAGCACCCGAAGTTCAAGGGCAAGGTCTACCGCCTGGCCGAGCTGGTGCTCGACGTGCCCAGCCTGATCACCCGCCTCGCCGAGCTGGCCGGCGACAGCCTGCTGGCCGGGCGCGAGATCGCCCCGCTGCGCGAGGACGGCGAACTGGTCGGCCTGCGCGTCGACGGCCGCGAGGTCCGCGCCCAGCGCATCGTGCTCAGCGCCGGCCAGGGCAACGCCGCGCTGCTCGCCGCCCTCGGCCTGGAGCAGCCGCGCCAGCAACTGCGCCCACTGCACATGGTGCTGGTCAAGGGCAAGGGCCTGAAGCCGCTGTATGCCCACTGCCTGGGCGGCGGACCCAAGCCGCGCATCACCGTGACCAGCCACCCGGCCGCCGACGGCCAGTGGGTCTGGTACCTGGGCGGCGACATCGCCGAGGCCGACGGGGTGGCGCGCAGCGAGGCGGCGCAGATCGCCGCGGCGCAGAAGGAGGTGCAGCAGCTGCTGCCCTGGATCGACCTCTCCGACGCGCGCTGGGCTACCCTGCGGGTCGACCGCGCCGAGCCGGCCCAGAGCGGCCTGGTGCGCCCGGACAACGCCTTCCTCGCCGACCAGGGCCGCCTGCTGGTGGGCTGGCCGACCAAGCTGGCACTGTCGCCGGACTTCGCCGACCGGGTCATCGCCGCGCTGCAGCGCGACGCCATCCGCCCCGGCGCCCACGCGCCGCTGCCGGAGCTGCCGCGCCCGCCCCAGGCCGAGCCCGTGTGGGAGGAGCTGCTGCCGTGACCTTGCACGACCTGCACCGCCCCCTGGGCGACACCGGCCTAATCGTCTCGCCGCTCGGCCTGGGCACCGTCAAGCTGGGCCGCGACCAGGGTGTGAAGTATCCCAACGGCTTCACCATCCCCGACGACGCCGCCGCCCGCACCCTGCTCGACCAGGCCCGCGCGCTGGGTATCAACCTGATCGACACGGCGCCGGCCTACGGCGTCAGCGAACAGCGCCTCGGCCCGCTGCTGCGCGGCCAGCGCGAGGACTGGGTGATCGTCAGCAAGGTCGGCGAGGAGTTCGACGACGGCCAGTCGCGATTCGACTTCTCGCCGCAGCACACCCGCTTCTCCGTGGAGCGCAGCCTCCGGCGCCTGGAGACCGACCGCATCGACCTGGTGCTGGTCCATTCGGACGGCAACGACGTGGCCATCCTGCGCGACAGCGGGGTGTACGAGACCCTCGCCGAACTCAGGCGCGAGGGCAAGATCCGTGCCTTCGGCCTGTCCGGCAAGACGGTGGAAGGCGGCCTGCTGGCCCTCGAGTACGGCGACTGCGCCATGGTCACCTACAACCTGGCCGAACAGGCCGAGCGGCCGGTGCTCGACCATGCGGCGACGCACGGCAAGGGCATCCTGATCAAGAAGGCCCTGGCCAGCGGCCACGCAGTGCTGGCCGGCGCAGACCCGGTGCGCGCCAGCTTCGAACTGGTGTTCGGCCACCCCGGGGTCACCGCCGCCATCGTCGGCACCATCAACCCGCAACATCTGGCGGCAAACGCGGCGACCGCCGCCGCGGTGATCCGCGGCTAAACTGCAAGGCTCCTGGCGCGGTCTGAACCTCACCACGCCCATCCATACCGCCGCAGCTCCCCCGCTGCCGACCGAGGAGCCGATATGTCGCGACTGCTGGCCCGCAAGGCCCCGGGCAACTTCAAGACCCTGCCGCTGTACGTCGAGGCCACGGCGGACGGGCTGAACTACCGCAGCCTCGGCCTGCCCCTGAACTTCGCCCAGATGCTGGAGCGGCGTCGCCCGGTAATGGCGGCGGACAACCAACACTTCGCCCTGGAGCTGGCCAACCTCGGCGTCTCGGTGCGCCTGACCCTGGCCTGGCAGGGCCGCGAATACTGGCTGCTGGTGCGCCAGCAGCGCCCCGACCGGGGCGACGTGGTGCTCAAGCTGATCTCCGGCTACGTGCCGGCCCACGAGCTGAACCTGCCGCTGCTCACCGCCATCCAGGAAGTGGCCGAGGAATGTCTGATCGAGAGCGAGAGCGGCTGGCTGAGCGGCCGCTACGCCGACACCTGGCTGCCGACGCCCTACCAGGGCGCGCTGCGCTACCGCGAGAGCGACCACTTCCGCCTCGCGCCCCTGTCCGGCGCGGCGCGGCCGGTGCAGTGCGGCAACCTGATGCTGATGGAGCGCCCGCGCGCCTACGTGCACCTGCCCACCGCCTCGCTCCAGCTGGTCTACGACCTGCGCCTTGAGCTGCCCCGGGATTGCCGTCAGCCCAGCCTGTTCCACGTCGACGAGCGCCTGGAAGGTGACCAGCTGGTGGCCTGCCTGGAGCGGCGGCGCCCGGACCTCTACCTGCTGCCGCTGCACCAGGGCAGGCCCGCCGGCGAGCTGTTCACCCTGCGCCGCGGCGAACTGGTGCCCGCCAGCACCCGCGGCCTGTGGTTGTCGGAGAGCTTCGCCGCGCAGGACGGCTGGCTGGTGCGCGACGAGCGCATCCGCTGGAAGGACTGGCAGGCACGCCTGCAGCGCGAGGAGAACCCGCCGGGGCGGCTGGCGGGCTAGCGAATCACGCGCCCAGCTGCGGGAACAGGCGCCGGGCCAGCGACCAGTCCACGGCCGGCGTGCCCCGGCCCGCGGACAGCGGCCACACCGGGTCCGCGCGATGGGACAGGTAGGCGAACGCCGCCTTCTCCATCTCGATGCGCTGCAGGAAGCCATGGAACTGCAGGGCGCCCGAGTAGCCGGGGATAGCGGCGTTGCTGATCACCCCCAGCTCCGCCAGGATCCGCAGGCACCAGAGCCGGGCCGCGTGATTGCTCTTCGGCAGCAGCTTGGCCGAGGACACCTGCTTCAGCAGGTCCGTCGTCGAGACGTCCGCCGGCACCGAGTCGATGAGTTCGAGCAGCGCCCTCAGCACCTCGACCTGCTCCGGCCGGTACTCCAGCGCGATATTCGGCACGTCCTCCAGATCGATCAGGTGGCTGTAGCAGGGCACCGTCGAGCAGCGCCCGGCGAAGGCGAAGTCCCAGAGCTGTCCTTCCCGGCTGCGCAGTTCGCTGCGCGCAATGCCGCAGATGGTGCAGGGAACCTCGGACTCCTCGCGGTACAGGCGGTTGTGGGCGGCGAAGTCGAACGGTTCCCACGTATGCGCCGGCAGGTTGCGGGCGGAGTGGTAGGCCATGAGCGGGGTCATGGCGCGACGTGCGCCGGTCGCCAGGCTGGCGATGAACAGCTCGGTGACCCGCTCGCCCAAGGCATCGTCCGCGGCCAGTGCGTGCAGCCTGCGAACGCTGTCATCGTGGTGAAAGGCTTCTCGCTCCATGAGATTCACTCCTGCTCCGGGCGCCGGCGGGCCGCCGGCATCACTTGCTGCGGATTTTCTCGACGATCGCGGTGGTCGAGCTGTTTTCCACCAGGCCGAGCACCCGCACCTCGCCGCCGTAGGCGCGGACGATGTCGGCGCCCACCACCTGGTCGATGCCGTAGTCGCCGCCCTTGACCAGCACGTCGGGGCGGACCGCGCGCAACAGGCTCTCCGGCGTGTCCTCGGCGAAGCTCACCACCCAGTCCACCGCGCCGAGGCCGGCGAGCACGGCCATGCGCCGGTCCACCGAGTTGATCGGCCGGCCCGGGCCCTTGAGGCGCGAGACCGAGGCGTCGTCGTTGACCGCCAGCACCAGCCGGTCGCCCTGGGCGCGGGCCTGCTCCAGGTAGGTCACGTGGCCGGCGTGGAGGATGTCGAAGCAGCCGTTGGTGAAGACGATCTTCTCGCCATGGGCGCGGGCGTCCTCGACAGCCACCAGCAGCTGTTCCAGGCTCAGCACGCCGCGCTCCGAGCCCTGCTCGCGCTGCACCGCGCGACGCAGCTCGGGCGCGCTGATCGCCGCGGTGCCGAGCTTGCCGACCACGATGCCGGCGGCCAGGTTGGCCAGGGCCACGGCCTGCGGCAACTCCTCACCGGCGGCGATGGAGGCAGCCAGGGTGGAAATCACGGTGTCGCCGGCACCGGTCACGTCGAATACCTCGCGGGCACGGGCCGGCAGGTGCAGCGGCGCGTGGTCCGGGCGCAGCAGGGTCATGCCGTGCTCGCCGCGGGTCACCAGCAGCGCGCCCAGGTCCAGCTCGCGCATCAGCCGGGCGCCCTTGGCGACCAGCTCGGCCTCGTCGGCGCAATGGCCGACGATGGTCTCGAATTCGTTGAGGTTGGGGGTGATCAGGCTGGCGCCGCGGTAGATGGAGAAGTCCTTGCCCTTGGGGTCGGCCAGCACCGGGATGCCCTTCGCCCGGGCCAGCTGGATCAGCGCCTGGTGGTTGCGCAGCGCGCCCTTGCCGTAGTCGGACAGCACCAGCACCCTGACCCCGGCGAGCAGGCCGTCGACCTCGCGGGCCAGCGCCTCGGCATCGGTCCTGAAGGGCTCCTCGAAGTCCATGCGCAGCAGCTGCTGGTGGCGGCTCATGACCCGCAGCTTGACGATGGTCGGCTGGTCGTCGATGCGCTGGAAGTGGGCGCGCACGCCGGCGGCGTCCAGGCTGGCGGTAAGGCTGTCGGCCGCCTCGTCCTCGCCGCTGACGCCGACCAGCTGGGCCTGCGCGCCCAGGGCGGCGATGTTCAGCGCGACGTTGGCGGCGCCGCCCGGACGGTCCTCGATCTGCTCGACCTTGACCACCGGCACCGGTGCCTCGGGGGAGATGCGCGAGGTGCCGCCATGCCAGTACCGGTCGAGCATGACGTCGCCCACCACGAGAACGGCGGCCTGGTCGTAACGGGGCATGGACAGCTTCATGGACACTCCGGAGCGGCAAAATCGCCGCGGATCATAACATGGCCCTCCCCGGCCGTAGCCGTCGCGACATGCGCCCGAGAACCGACACGAGCGCGGAAGGCCGAAAGCCGGACAGGCAGCGCGGCCTCCGGCGCCTGTGGGAGCGGCCTTGGCCGCGAATGTTGGGCTACACCGGTGCATACGGCCGAAAGATCGCGGCCAAGGCCGCTCCCACATGGGGCGGGCCTGAGCCGCCTACCGTGCGGCTACAGGTGGCGCACCCAGAACAGCTCGTGGCGGCGCACCGCCTTGCGGAAGAACTCGTCCTCGCCGGTGACCGGCCAGCGGCGCCCGGCGAGCACGCGCTGGATCAGCCTCCGCAGGCGCTTCTTCGGCGGCGGGGGCGCCTGCAGGTCGTGCTGCATGGCCAGGGCCATGGCCTTGTCGAGCTGGGTCCCGGCGGACAGGGTCGGACTCCACAGAGCATCGGCCGGCAGCGCCACGATCGCCGGTGGCAGGGCGATACCGTGGTTCGCCGGCCCCATCGGCCAGCGGTCGTTGTCGTGCAGGTGGTTGGCGTAGAGCAGCAGGGTCTGCGGCTGCCAGGCGCTGGCCTGGACCGCCTCCAGCACGGCGCGGGTCGACGCGACGTGGTCGCTGTGCGGGTCCAGCTCCGGGTGCGGGGTGACCACCACCTCCGGGCGGAAGCGTTCGAGCAGCGCGGCCAGGTCGGCGACCAGGTTGTTCCAGGTCGGCGCGCCGTCGGCATCGCCCGGCAGCTGCAGCGGGTTGTGCCGGCGCACGCTGCGGATGTCCGCCTCCCCCGACTCGCGGGACGGCACGGGCAGCTCCGGCTGCTCGGCCATGGTCGGCAGCTGCAGGCAGTAGTAGCCGAGCTGCACGCAGCGGCTCTGCGGGACGCCGCCCCAGAGCGGCACGGCCAGGCTGTCCCAGGCGCGCAGCCGGCCCTTGAGCACGGCGGCGCTCTGCGCCGACAGGCCGAGGCGACGATAACGCTCGGCCTCGACCTCGCCTTGGGTCAGGGTAACGATGCTGGCCTGGGCGCAGCGGCTGTACAGGCCGAATGCCGCCAGCTCGGCGTCGTCGGCGTGGGGGGCGATGACCATCACCCGGCGCTCGGCGTAGTCCGGGTTGCTCATGGCGAACAGGCGCCCTTCCCGGCCCAGCCGGCAGCAGCGCCCGCGCAGGCGCAGGGTGCCGGCGCGCAGCGCGTCGCCCTGGCCGGACAGGTTGAAGTAGCGCAGGCCGTCGACCCGCCGCTCCAGGTCCTGGCGGTCGTCGCCCAGCAGCACGCGGGGGTCGAGGAAGCGGCCCAGCCAGGTGGCGGTTACTTCCAGCTCCAGCACCAGGGTCTCGGCATCGCCCAGGTCGCCGTCGACCCGCAGTTGGCCGTCCGCGACCCGGGCCAGCAGGCAGGGCGTGCCGGCCGGGAAGTCGTAGTGGTAGTCGTCTTCCGGCGAGTAGAACAGGTGGTCGGCGAACCAGGCCTCGTGGGCGATCCAGGCCGCCACCAGCAGCAGCGGCACCCACCACCAGGCGACGAACACGCCGAGCGCCACCATCACTAGCAGCGCCACCAGCATGGCGATGCGCTTGTTGCGGCGATGGCGTTTGAGCAGTTGCTGCTTGCGACCGGTCATGATCTCGTCACCCGTTGCTATCCCCGTGCGCGGCGGGCCGCTACACCTGATAGGCCGGTACCCGGTGGCACCAGCGGTCCTTGTACTCGCGGTCGGCGCGGCCGAAGGAGTAGCGCAGCGGCTTGCCGACGGCCCGCGCCTCGGCCCAGGCGTTCTGCGTGTTGACGTAGCTGAGCACGCTGCCGGGGCTGAACTCGCGCTGCTGCGGGTCGACGCCGCCGTTGATGTATTCCAGGCTGACCCAGCGCGGCGCCTCGACCCGGTATAGCACCTGAATCGCCACCGGCGCATCGTTGAGGTAGACCAGCGAGCCCGTCATGAATTCACGCAGCAGAGTGAACACCTCGACCAGGCGGTCCTTGCCGGTGGCCTCGAAGCCCCAGCGACGCAGGAACAGGTCCGCGTAGATGCGCGCCTGCTCCTCGGCGGAAAGCTCCAGCATCGGTCTGATGACGCCGCCCGACTCCTCCAGCAGGCGCTGCTCGCGACGCTGGTTGTAGCGGAACTTCTTGCCGTACTCCTCCGGCTCGCGGGCCATGGCCAGGCCCTCCGGCTGCTCGCGCAGGCCGAGCACGGCCCCGGCGTTGAGCTGGGAGACGTAGCGCACGCGGTGGCGCAGCACAGCGCCGGCGCCGTCTGCGGCGGGCAGAATGATCTCCGCGTTGCCCAGGTCGAACAGGCCGCGCTTGCCGTGCTTCTTCAGCACATCCTTGGACAGCGCCAGGTGGCGGCCCCAGGTGGGTACGGCCGCCTGCAGCTCGCCGCCGCGCTCCCAGCCGAGGTAGCGCACCGGGATTCCGGCCAGGCCGGCGAGGCGCTCGACCACCTGGGGATGGGTCGCGACGCTGCCACCGAAGCGCTGCCAGGTTGAGGCATAGGTGGCGGCGTCGATCTGCTTCCAGCCACGCTCGCGATAACCGCGCAGAAACTCCAGCATCAGGCGTCCAGCTCCAGCGGCTGCTCGTTGCCGCCCTCCTCGAACTGCTTGGCGTGCAGGCGGGCGTAGTAGCCGTTCTGCGCCAGCAGCTCGGCATGGCTGCCGCGCTCGACGATCTCGCCCTGGTCCATCACCAGGATCAGGTCCGCCTTCTCGATGGTGGTCAGGCGGTGGGCGATCACCAGGGTGGTGCGGCCCTTCATCACCTCGTCCAGGGCCGCCTGGATGTGGCGCTCGGATTCGGTATCCAGGGCCGAGGTGGCCTCGTCGAGAATCAGCAGCGGCGCGTTCTTCAGCAGTGCCCGGGCGATGGCCAGGCGCTGGCGCTGGCCGCCGGAGAGCAGCACGCCGTTCTCGCCGACCAGGGTGTCGAAGCCCTGCGGCAGCTTGTCGATGAACTCGGCGGCATAGGCCGCCTCGGCCGCCTGGCGCACCTGCTCCATGGGCGCGCCGGCCAGGTCGCCATAGGCGATGTTGCTGGTCACGCTGTCGTTGAACAGGGTGACGTGCTGGGTCACCAGGGCGATGTGCTTGCGCAGGTTGCGCAGGGTGTATTCCTCGATGTCCAGCCCGTCGAGCAGGATGCGGCCCTGCTCGTGCTGGTAGAAACGCGGGATCAGGCTGGCCAGGGTCGACTTGCCGCTGCCGGAGCGGCCCACCAGGGCGATCATCTGCCCCGGCTCGGCGACGAAGGAGATGTCGCGCAGCACCGGCTTTTCCGCGCCCGGGTACTGGAAGGTCAGGTTGCGCACTTCGAGCTGGCCGCTGATGCGTTCGCGTTCGCGCAGGCCGCTGTCCACCTCGGGCTGCTCGTCCAGCTGCTCGAAGATGCTCTCGGCGCCGGCGACGCCCTTCTGGATGGTCGAGCTGACCTCGGACAACTGGCGGATCGGCTTGGGCAGCAGGCCGGCCAGGGTGATGTAGGCCACCAGGTCGCCGGTCGTGGCATCGCCACGCAGCAGCAGCACCAAGAACATCAGCAACGCCATGGCGCTGTAGATCACCAGCTGCAGGCTGGGGGTGTAGATGGCGTTGGTCTTGACCATGCGCAGCTGCTTTTCCTTGTTCGCCTCGCTGGCGAGCTGGAAGCGCGTCTGCTCGTAGCTCTCGCCGCCGAAGCTGCGCACCACCCGGTAGCCCTGGATGGTCTCGGAGGCCACGTGGGTCACGTCGCCCATGGCTACCTGGATCTTCTTGCTCTGCTTGCGGAACTTGCGGCTGGCGCTGCCGACCATCACACCGATGATCGGCAGGATGGCGACCATGACCAGGGTCAGCTTCCAGTTCATCACCAGCAGGCTGGCGAACAGGAACAGCACGGTCATGCCTTCGCGCACCACTACCTTGATGGCGTCGGTGGCGGCGCCGGTGACCATGGTCACGTTGTAGGTGATGCGCGAGATCAAGTGCCCGGAATTGTGGTTGTCGAAGTAGCGGTTGGGCAGGGTCAGCAGGTTGTTGAACAGGGCGACACGCAGGTCCTGCACCAGCCCCATGGAGACCTTGGCCAGGAAGTAGTTGCCCAGATAGGAGCCGATGCCCTGCCACAGGGCGATGAGCACGATCATCAGCGGCACGGCCTGCAGCAGCTTGAGGTCCGACAGCCAGTGGTAGTCCTGCAGATAGGGGACCTCGGAGAAGAAGCCGGCGTCAGGATTGCTGAGTCCGTCAACGAAGAATTTGAGCATGTAGCCCAGCATCGGCTGGGTCGAGGCGAAGATCAGAAAGCCCAGGATGCTGATGACGAACAGCCCCCAGTAGGGCACCACGTATTTCAGCAATCGCAGATAAACCCTAAGGCTGGATTGCTGGTTAGAATTGGCCATTCGGCGCGCCTCGTGCGACTGGCTTAGAGAGACAAGATGCGGATTGTAACAGCGAACGAATTGCAAGATTGGCTGAGCCAGGGCGAACTGCTGGAAAAAGACAGCCACGGCCCCAAGGTGGTCCGTCTGCCCAGCGGCACGCTGCTGAAGATCTTCCGCAGCCGCCGCAATCCGCTGCTGGCCCGCATCCGTCCCGATGCCAGGCGCTTCGCCGAGCGCGCATCGCGCCTGCAGGCCCACGGCATCCGCACCCCCGCGATCCGCGAATGCTGCTGGCTGGAGCGCGACAAGGCGGTCAGCGCCTGCCTGTATCAGCCACTGGCTGGGCAATCGCTGGACAGCCTGTTTCACAATTCGCGGAAGGAGTTCGACGGCCTGCTCCCGCAACTGGCGGCCTACATCCTCAAGCTGCATCGCCTGGGCATCTACTTCCGCTCGCTGCACCTCGGCAACATCCTGCTGACGCCCGACGGCGACTTCGGCCTGATCGACTTCCTCGACCTGCGCTTCAAGAATCGCCCGCTGGGGCGTCTACTGGTCCGTCGCAACTTCCGCCACCTGCAGCGCTACCTGGAGCGCCGCCAGGTGCAGGCCTTCCCCTGGGAAGAGCTGATGCAGCACTACGAAGTGGCCAGAAGCGCGTCCAGCTGATCGAGCGTCAGGCGTGGGACCAGGCGCTCCGGCAGGCGGCTGGCCTGGGACAGGCCGAACACGCGGAAATGCGGCCCGACGACGCGCTCCGCCACCAGTTCGAAGCTCGGCAGGATGTAATCGTCGTAGTCCTCGTCGAGGCGGCTCGGCAACGCCGCCTCCCCCTGCTCGTAGAAACGTCCCGGCTGGGCGCCCATGTCCGCGCCGACCAGCACCACGTTGCGAAAGCCCAGGTGATAGGCCAGCTGCATGGCCGCGTAGGGAATGGTGCGCCCGCCAAAGTAGCCCTTGACCATGTTCCGGCTGAAGCCGATGCGGTTGGGCTTCTGCCGCCAGAGGGAGAAACGGCATTCCGTGTCCGGGCAGTTGCGTACGCGCCAGGCGTAGCGGCGATCCGACAGCTCCTCGCCATCCAGCGGCCGATTGCTGCGCAGCATCAGGTAGATCGAGCGACCGTCGATGGCATCGGGAACCCGCTCCAGCAGGGCCTCCAGCGCCCCGACGCCCAGCGCCGAGTGGCGCGCCAGCGCGATGCCCTGACGCACCAGCGGCAGGCGATCGCGGACGAAGCCGCGGTCGTCGCAGAGGTAGAACAGCGGGCTGACGCCGGTTTCCGCGAAACGCACGATCGAGCCGTTCATGGCGATCATTGGCACGTGCCGATAGCGCTCCAGGGGGAAATCCGCGGCCGAGGGCCCGGAGGCCACGGCGATCAGGGTTCCGGAATAGGCGCCGCGGCAAGCCTCGAAGGGTCTGCCGTCATCCCAGCAGGCGCGCAGGCGCTCGGCAATCGCCTTGTTGTCGTCCATGTCTACGCAATCTCACGTTCTCGAATACAGGCCCTGTTCCGCAGGGCCGCCCCGGCCATGCACAGGAACAGCGGCAACCAGAGGCAGAACCACTCCTCGCGCGGCTTCACCCAGGGTCCGACACCGTCCGTGAACAGGGCGATCCCGGCGAAGCACAGCAATGATAGGCACAGGCGTCCCTGCACGGAGTCGCGCAGCCGCCAGGCCCACAGCGCCGCCCAGCCGTACAGCAGGAGCCAGCCGGCCAACCCGACCATGCCGAGCAGCACCGCGATGTGCAGATAGAGGTTGTGGGCGTGCTCGTAGGAGACGCCCTGGGCTGGGACCGGCAGCAGGTAGGGCGAGGCGAAGCCTATGCCGAGCCACGGGTGCTCCTGGATCTTCAGCAGCGCCTGCTCGATCAGGTCCGGCCGGTAGGAAAAGCCGCGTTGCAGCAACAGGTCCGGCCAGAACCAGGCCACCACCAGCAGCGTCAGGCAGGTGGCGCCGGCCAGCGCCAGCGGCCGGAAGCCACGCTCCCAGAAGGGCGCCAGCAGGATCGTCGCGCAGACCGCGATCCAGGGTCCCCTGGACTGGGTCATCAGCAGGAAGGCCAGGTATCCCGCCAGGCTGACGTACCAGGGAACGCCCTTCAGCCAGGACGGCAGATACTGGCGCAGACACAGCAGCAGAATGCCCATGATGCCGAACAGCTGTCCGGCCAGGATGGGATGGTTGACCAGCCCCGTCCCGACCGCGCGCGCCGTCCACGGCTGCAGCTCCAGCCCGTAGAGATTCTGCAGGCTGAGCCAGGCCAGCAGCCCGACCAGCAGGCCCAGCATCGCCAGGCTGCGCCACAACCGCTCGGGGTCCAGGCAGGCCAGCGCCAGCACCGCGTTGGTGGCGAGCGCCACGTACAGGAATATCTTCAGTTCCCCCGGGTCCGCCGGCGTCTCGCTCCACAGCAGGGAGGCCGCCGACCACAGGGCGAAGAGCCCCAGCAACAGGCTCGCCGGCTGCCACCAGCCGCGACGGACCTGGGCGCTGGTCAGCAAGGCCAGCAACCCCGGCAGCCAGAACAGCAGGATCAGGCCCTGCTGGTAGAGCTTGCTGGTCGGCAGCACCAGCATGCCGGCGAGCCACCAGGCCAGGCCAAAAGCCAGCCAGCGCGGGAGTAAGGTGTTCCAGTTAGACGCGAACGACAACAGCAGCCCCCTTCAGAGCACCGAATAGCGAATACGGCTCCAGAGGCGCCGCAGGGCCTTCCGGGTCTTGAGTTCGGACTTGCGCACCACCGCCTCGATATCGCTCATGTCCAGCAGTCGCTGATAGGCGACCATGGGGCGCACGAGAAAACTCCTGGCGTGGGGCTGCAGCCTTTCCGAGTAGTACCAGTCGATGGGCAGGCCGGAGCCTTCCGCCTCGGCCAGGATGCGGCCATACAGACTCTCGTGCACCACGTAGGCATGGGCCAGACGGATGCGCTCGGCATCGTCCAGATTCGCCGAAAAGCGCCGCAGACGCCCGCCCTTCTTGTAGGTGCCGCCCAGGTAGATCATGCCCCACTGCTGCCCCTGCAACTGGCTTGACGCGCGCTGAAGCACCGACAGGCTGTAAGGCTCCAGTTCGCAGTCGTCCTCGAGCACCAGGACATGCGGCCAGCCGGAGGACTGGGCCAGACGGATCACCGCCAGATGGCTCTGCGCACAGCCCCAGGTCGAGCGCAGCTTGGCGGGAAGATGTTCGCTGTCGCCGTCGACGGCCAGCAGAAAGCGGCGCAGCGGCGCCAGACATGGTTCTTCGACGATGTCCGCCGGAGGACGGACGGCGGCGAAGCGGTGGATATCCCCGACCACACCCAAACGCTCGAACTGCGCCTGCATGGCGACCCAGCGATCGGGTCGCGAATCCAGATTGATCACGCAGACATGGTCGAAAAAGGGCCATGTCGCTGACGGTCGAGCCAAGGTCCGCTCCTAGAATGTCTGTGAAGTGGCGGTCAGGGTAGAACACTGGACGCCGTCCGGAAGCCTGGCGTGCGCAAGCAAAGACTCCAAGGATGCCAGGGTGTTCTGCAGACCGCCCACCCCCCATGCCAGATGGAACTCGGCAAAGGCATGCGAACGGGTCAGAGCCTGAGCGAAGTCCGCCTCGATGTCGAGCAGGCGCTGCTCGAATTCGGCCTCCGTCGTGATCGTCGCGCCGTAGAAGCGTCGTTGCTGGAAAATGTCCTCCTGACCTCCGATATCCACGCACAGCACCGGGCGCGCCGCCAGGGCCGCCTCGATCACCGCATTCGAGAGAATGTTCACCACCACCGAAGCCCGAGCCAGGGCGCTCGCCAGCGTGCAGTCGGCCGGCAGCACCTCGATATTGGCACTGCCGCCCGCGGCATCCCGCCAGAACGGCACCTGGCTGCGCGGATGGCGCTTGACCAGCACCCGGTGCTCGGGATGGCGCCTCGCCCAGGCCGCCAGCAGAGCATAGGTCTGTTGGTATTCGCGTTCCTTCTCCTTGTCCGGCCCGACGCCGAGGATCAGCAGGGTGCGGGCCTCCGGCGCCGGCGGCGGCATGTCGTAGCTGGAGTCGATCATGTGCGAGCCGACCAGCGCCGCCGTCGACTCGCCGAAGCGCAGCTCGCGCGCCTGCAGCGCCTCCAGAGAACTCTGACCGAACAGGAAGTAGTAGTCGTAGTCGTTCATGCCCAGCCGGCGCGAGCCCTCCACCGTGGTGGCGTGGGCCAGGTGTACCAGCAGGGCGCCGCGCGCGTTCAGCGCCATGCGCAGGAAGGGGGCGTACAGGCTGCCGTTGCGGTCGTTGAGCAGGATGCGCGGCTGGTGGTGCGCCGCCAGCCATTCGGCGTGGGCGGCCAGGCCGAAGTAGCGGGTCGGCACCGGATGCGGCGGGCAGGCGAGCAGGCGCTGGCGCAGGATCGTCTTCGGCGCCTGCAGCGCAGTTTCCACCAGCCTGTGGCCGCGATCGCGCAGGCCTTCCATCAGCAGCTTCTTGCGCTGGAACTTGATCACCTTGGGCGCCGACTGCAGCAACAGGAAGTCGCAGGGTTCGGCCGCGATGGTCGCGGCCAGGCGCCGCCGAGCACGCACGCCGAACCACCAGTCGCCAATCGCCTCGCGGGCGAAGCGCAGGGCGCTGCCGACCAGGCCGTGGCGCTCGCGCAGCAGCAGCCAGCGATAGCGGTCCAGGGCGCGGGCCTTGGCGGCCCAGGGGTTGCTGGCGGATTCCGGCATCATGTCGGCCTCAGCGCAGCGCGGCGCACATGGGGAGGGACCAGAAGCGGTGGCGCACCGCCTGGTCGGAGAAGCGCTGCTCAAGGCGCTCCTGTATGCGCTGGTGCAGCGACTGCGGGTCGCCGCCCTGCGCCTGGCGCAGCAGCGCCGCCGCCAGCTCGTCCGCCGCCCCGAGCGGGAACAGTTCGCCGACGCCCTGCACGACCTCGCGCCCGCCGCCGCAGTCGGTGCCGATCACCGGCACATCGGCCGCCATCGCCTCCAGCAGCACCATGCCGAAGGGCTCGTGGTCGGAGCTGAGGGCGAAGACATCGAAGGCCCGGAAGTAGCGGCGCCCCTGGGGCACCTGGCCGAGGAAACGCACCGACTCGCTCACCCCGAGCTCGACGGCCAGCGCCTTCAGCGAGCCCTCCAGCCGGCCACTGCCCATGATCGCCAGCAGGCTGCCGGCCGGCAGTTGCGGCAGTGCCTGGGCGAAGCCGCGGATCAGGGTGGCCTGGTCCTTGTCCGGGTGCAGGCGACCGACGTTGCCGACCACCCAGGCGTCCTGCGGCAGGCCGAGATGCTCGCGGGCGGCCTCGCGGGAGACCTGCTCGGCCCTCAGCGCAGCCACGTCGATGCGGTTGTACAGGGTCTCGATGCGCTCGGCGGGCCAGCCCGGCAGGCAGGCGCGCATGTCATCGCGCACCGCGTCGGAGACGCCGAGCAGCGCCAGGCGCGTATTGAAGAAGTTGGCGAACAGTCGTCGCGAGCGCCGCTGGTAGTCGCCGAAGGCATGGTGCACGCCGATCACCGGCAGGTCGCTGCCGAGCAGGGCGATGTAGATCGGCTTGAAGCGGTGGGCGATGCACAGAGCGAAGTCGCGCGACGCGGCGATATGCCGGAAGTCACGAATGGCAGCCAGCTTCAGGCCGCGCACCTGGCGGCTGGAGTAGTCGAGGAAGATCACCTCGTCGGAGGCCGAGCCCTGCTCGACCTCGACGCTCGGCGCGCCGGTCAGGTAGACGGTGCAGACCTTGTAGGACGTACCGGCGAACAGCGCGGCGTACTGCCGCGCGCAGTCGAGGAAGGGGCCGTCGTAACCGTGGCAGAACTGCAGTATCCACTGCTCTGGCTGGCTGCGCGTCGGCAGGGCGTCGTTGAGTGCCGCCTCGGAATGCTCATTTACCACAGCAAACTCCGCTTCCTCGGCGGCCCTCGCCTAGCCCTGCGCTAGCTCGCTCAGCCAGGTGACGGCCAGGCGCCTCAGATGTTGTCATACCAGTCCTTGCCGTCCTTGACCACGAGGATGTCTTCCATGATCAGGTACTGCAGGTCCGAGCCATAGAACATGTTCAGCGCATCGGTCGGCGAGCAGATCATCGGCTCGCCGCGGCGGTTGAGCGAGGTGTTCAGCGACACGCCGTTGCCGGTCAGCTTCTCCAGCTCGACCATCAGGTCGTACCAGCGCGGGTTGAAGCGGCGCTCCAGCACCTGGGCGCGCGAGGTGCCGTCCTCGTGCACCACTTCGCCGACGCGGTTCTTCCACTCGTCGTTGACCTCGAAGGTGAAGGTCATGAACGGGCTCGGATGGTCGACCTTGAGCATCTGCGGCGCCACGGTGTCGAGCATCGACGGGCAGAAGGGCCGCCAGCGCTCGCGGAACTTGATCTGCTCGTTGATGCGGTCGGCCACGCCCGGCACGCTCGGGCAACCGATGATCGAACGACCGCCAAGGGCGCGCGGGCCGAACTCCATGCGGCCCTGGAACCAGGCCACGGGATTCGCGTCGACCATGATCCTGGCGATGCGCTGTGGAGTGTTCTCGATGCGCTTGAACACCGGCTTGCTCGGGTGGCGGGCGCAGGCGGCGATCACGTCCTCGTTGGAGTAGGACGGGCCGAGGTAGACGTGCTCCATCTTCTCCACCGGCACGCCGCGCTGGTGCGAGACGTAGGCGGCGGCGCCGACCGAGGTGCCGGCGTCACCGGAAGCCGGCTGCACGAACAGCTCCTTCACGTCGTCGCGGGCGATGATCTTCTGGTTCAGCTTGACGTTCAGCGCACAGCCGCCGGCGAAGGCGATCTTGCCGGTTTCCTTGAGGATGTCGCCGAGGTAGTACTCCATCATCTCCAGCGCCAGCTTCTCGAACAGCGCCTGCATGCTGGCGGCGTAGTGGATGTACGGGTCGTCGGCGATGTCGCCCTGGCGCTTCGGCCCCAGCCACTCGATCAGCTTGGGCGAGAAGTAGTAGCCCTTACCGTTTTCCTTGTAGCGACGGAAGCCGATGACGTTGGCGTAGTCGGTGTTGATGATCAGCTCGCCGTTCTCGAACTTGGCCAGGCGCGAGAAATCGTACTTGGCCGCGTCGCCGTAGGGCGCCATGCCCATGACCTTGAACTCGCCGTCGAGCATCTCGAAGCCGAGGAATTCGGTGATCGCACCGTACAGGCCGCCGAGGGAGTCCGGATCGTAGAACTCCTTGATCTTGTGGATCCTGCCGTTCTCGCCCCAGCCGAAGAAGGTGGTGGCGTACTCGCCCTTGCCGTCGATGCCGAGGATCGCGGTCTTCTCCTTGAAGCCCGAGCAGTGGTAGGCGCTGGAGGCGTGGGCCAGGTGGTGCTCGACCGGTTCGATCCTGACCTTCTTCAGGTCGAAGCCCAGCTGCTCCAGGCACCACTGGATCTTCTTGTGGTAGCGCTTGTAGCGGCGGTTGCCCATCAGGATCGCGTCGAGCGAGCGGTCCGGGGCGTACCAGTAGCGCTTGGCGTAGTGCCAGCGGGCCTTGCCGAACAGGCTGATGGGGGCGAAGGGAATCGCCACCACGTCGACGTCGGACGGCTTGATCCCGGCCTGTTCCAGGCAGAACTTGGCGGACTCGTAGGGCATGCGGTTCTTCGCATGCTTGTCGCGCACGAAGCGCTCTTCCTCGACCGCCGCGATCAACTTGCCGTCGATGTACAGGGCGGCGGACGGGTCATGGCTGAGCGCGCCGGACAGGCCGAGAATGGTCAGTGCCACGGGAAAGCCTCTTGCAGCTGCGGGCGGGCGAACCGCCGCGGAGAAAGGGTGGAAGGCGAGCACGGGCTCGCCCAAGCAAAGCGGGGGATTATAGCGGCTGCACCTGGCCGAGGGTATTCCGCCCGGCGCCGACCCCTAGAGTCGTGGCAGACGCTGGTCCAGCAATGCGTGCAGGGGGGTGTCGGGCGCCCAGTTGCGCAGGAAGCGCGCCCGGTCGCGGGCATAGGCGCGGGCGAAGCCGGCCTGGCCGCGGTGCTGGCGCATGGCGTCCAGGTCAATCAGGCTCCAGCGGCCGTCGTCCCAGAACAGGTTGTGGCCTTTGAAGTCGCCATGGCTGATGCGCTCGCGGATCAGCGCGGCGAACAGCCGGTCCAGGGCCTCCAGCTCCACTTCCGGAGGCGCGCCGTCGACATGCGGGGCGAAGCGCGCGATCAGGTCCTCGCCGGCGCAGTGCTCGGTGACCAGGTAGGCCCGCCCGCGCAGCCAGCACCAGCGGTGCTCGATCACCGCCAGCGGGCGCGGCGTGGCGATGCCCAGCAACTCCAGGCGATGCCCCTCGATCCAGCTGTGCCAGGCCCGGCTCGGGCGCCAGAAGCGCTTGAGCCAGTGCAACCAGTGCTTGATGTTGTAGCGCTTGACCACCAGCGGCCGGCCGTTCAGCTCGACGCGCGAGACCGTGGCCGCGCCGCCGGTCTTGTAGAGGTGGCCGGCGTCGATGCGTGCGTCGAGTTGCGTCAGCAGCGGCGCCAACTCGGCTTCCTGCTCGCGGCGCACCACGCGCAGGCCGAAGGCGCCGATCCGGGCGGCGAACAGGCTGCAATCGCGGCCGGCCTTCTTCAGGTAGTCACCCAGCCGCCAGCGGCGCACCTTCGCCACCTCATCGAGCAGCGCCTCCAGCGGCAGGGCGTGCTCGGCGTTGGCCAGCAGGTAGTGCACCAGCAGCTCTTCGGTGAAGGGCTCCAGTTCGGCCGGCAGCTGGGCGAAGAACACACCGAGGTTTTCCAGCACCCGCGGGCGTGACAGCGGCTGGCCGGCCGTCTCGACCTGCACGCCGCCGCCGTCGATCACGTGCAGACGGCCGTCGTGGCGCAGCAGGTTGTCCAGGTGCAGGTCGGCCTGCCACAGGCCCCGGGCGTGCAGCCGGCCGATGGCGTCCAGGGCCTCGCCCAGCACCGCCTGCTGGGCGGTGGACAGCAGCGGCTCGCGCTCCACGGCGCGCCAGGCGTCCCACAGGCTCTCCGCGCCGTCGAGATAGTCGAACAGCAGCCCGCCGCCCTGCCCGGCCGCGAAACCTTCGGCCAACAGCGCCGGCGTGGTCAGGCCCTGCTCGGCGAGCAGGCGCGCGCCGGCCAGTTCGCGCTGGAAATGCCGCTCGGCCTTGCCGCCGACCAGCAGCTTGGCCAGCACCGCGCGGCCGCGCCAGCGCGCCAGGCCGACATAGCGCTGCCCCGGCAGCACCCGCAGCAGGCGCTCCATCACCAGCGGCTCGCCGCCCAGCTCCAGCGAGAGCGGCAGGGCCGGCGCGCGGCCGGCCTGCTGCAGTTCGTCCAGGCGCATCAGCGCGACTCCTTGTGTCGGCGGCGGGCGCCCAGGCGCCGGCTCCAGCGCTCGACCGCCCCGCCCTCGCCCAGGTAGGCCACCAGCAGCTGGCGCACCTCGGCCTCGCTCCAGGCGCCGGCGCGGCGCAGCAGCGGCTCCAGGTCCCTGATCCGGTCGCGCTCGCCCAGCAGCAGCGGGCGGGTCTTCTCCAGGTCGATCAGTTGTGCCTCGAAGCCGTCGCCGGCCTCGCGCAGGAAGATGTGCTTGGGGTAGAAGCAGCCATGCACCTGCCCGGCGTCGTGCAGGCGCCGCGCCAGCTCGCCGCAGGCGCGCAGGATGGCGCCGCGGCGCGCCGCCTCCAGCGAATCCCACTGGCGCAGCCAGTGGTCCAGGTCCTGCCAGCCGTCGAGGGCGCGGGTCAGGAGGATGGCGCGGCGCTCTCCGGGCACCCGGCGCTCGGCGAAGAAGGCGGCCTGCAGGGCGGGAATGCCCCGCTCGGCGTAGCGGCGGATGTTGCGGAACTCGCGGGCGAAGGTCGGCTCGCCCAGCGGGCGCAGCAGGCTGCGGGTCAGGTGGTTACTCTGCCGCTTGAGGTAGTAGGCGGCGTCGCCCAGGTCCAGGCGGTAGACGCTGCTCCAGCCACCGCGCTCGGTGTTGGGCTCGTCCACCGCCTCCAGCCTGAGCGCCCACAGCGCGTCGTAGTCGGCCAGTCCGTGGCGTTCGAGGATGGCGCGATCCTCGGCGGCGATGAAATCGCTCATTCCCTGCCCTCGAAGAATTTCAGGATCTGCCGCACCCGGCGCTTATCGCCGGCGCTCAGGCGCTCGCGACCGCGGTACTGCAGGTAGAAGCGCAGGCGCTGACTGCGCGACAGCACCTTGCTGGCCACCTTGTCCAGGCAGGCCAGGTCCTTGACGATGCGGTAGCGCAGCAGCGGCCCCCACCAGAAGGCGCCGGTCGGGCAGTCGATCAGGAACAGCTCGGCGCGGTCGTTGACCAGCAGGTTGCGCCACTTCAGGTCGTTGTGGGCGAAGTGGTGGTCGTGCAGGGTGCGGGTCGCGCCGGCCAGCTGGCGGCTGACCCCGTCCACCCAGGCCGGGTCGCGCAGGCGCGCGTCGCCCCGGTTGGCCAGCGCCGCCAGATCGTGGGTATTTTCCAGCTCGCGGGTGATCAGCGCACCGCGCACGAAGGCGCCGCCCTTGCGCTCCAGGCCGAAGGCGACGATGGGTGCGGTGGGGATGCCCCACTTGGCGAAATGCTTGAGGTTCTGCCACTCGGCCTTGACCCGCGGCCGGCCGATGTAGCGGCGCAGCCCCTTGCCGGCGCCCCAGTAGCGCTTGACGTAGTAGCGCACGCCATCGCGCTCGATGACGATCACCTCGGACAGCGGGTCGCGGGTCAGGGGCCGGCCCTCCAGGGCGAACACCCGCTGCAGGTCGCCGAAGTCCGCGGCCAGGTGGGCGTAGCCCGGGTCGAGCGTCCATCCCGCCATCAGAGCGCGTCCCCGTAGCGCTGCTTGCGCGCGTAGAGCTTGTCCGCCTTGCGCTCCAGCCAGGCCAGCAGGCGCGCCTCGTCGCGCAGGATGTCGCGCAATGAGCGCTGGAAGTAGACGCGCAGGAAGCGCAGCCGGTCGCGGCGGGTCAGGCCGATATCCAGCACCGAGAAGTACAGCGCGGCCAGGTCCTTGTCGCGCCAGCGGGTCGGCGTGGCGGCGCGCACCTGGGCGCGGTGCAGGTCGATCAGCGAGAGGCGGAAGTCGTCGGCGGTCACCGGCTTGTCGGTGTGCAGCAGGAAGTGACAGATGTAGCAGTCGCGGTGGTTGACCCCGGCGCGATGCATGGTGCCGGTCATGCGCGCCACCTCGGCGATCAGCGCGCGCTTGAGGCGCGGCTGCGGCGGCTGCCGGGCCCAGTCCAGGGTCAGCTGCTCCAGGTCGGTGGTCGGCGCCAGTTCCTCGGTGACGATGAAGGAATGCTGCGCCGCCGGATTGGCGCCGCGCTCGCCGTAGGCAACGGCGGTCATGGTCGGCACGCCGGCCTCGGTCAGGTGCTGGATGGCCGCCCATTCCTGGCCTGCGCCAAGCACCGGCAGCTTGGCGGTGAGCAGATTCTTGACGATCTCGCCCCAGCCGATGCCGCGGTGGATCTTGACGAAGTAGCCGCGTCCGGCCACCTCGGTGCGCAGGGTGCGGCGGCCTTCCAGCTCGCGGTAGACCTGGCCCTGCAGGCGCTCGACCTCGACGAAGGGGTCCTTGCCCGTCCATAGCGTCTTGAACGGCTCGGCGAGGATCAGGCGCATGGGACCTCCACCGTGCGGTTTTGCCCCTGACTCCCGGATTCCATCCGGGCTACAGACCGGAACTCTGCGTAGGGTGCGCCATGCGCACCGGTGCTGCGGAAACCGGTGCGCACGGCGCACCCTACATTGAAACCGTATGAAGGCTCATGAGTGAAAGCGATACTTTCAGACAGCCCTCGAATCCCCCTCAGGAAGGTGAACGGAGTCGTTGCGCGACGCCATCTCTTCATGCGCGCTCCGCCAGGATCACGTCGGCCGCGCGCTGCGGCATGGAATACAGGTCTGCCGAGTCGGCGAAGGCCAGGCCGTTGGCGCCCCAGCACTCCCGCGCAGCATCGTTGGCGAGCATCTCGGCCAGCATCCGGTTGCAGGTCTCCTGCTCGAACGGACCGGGCACCACGCGCCCGGCGTCGGCCTCGGCGATGTAGTGGGCGTAGCCGCACACCGCGCTGACCAGCACCGGCAGCCCCGAGACCACCGCCTCCAGCAGCACGGTGCCGGTGTTCTCGTTGTAGGCCGGGTGGATCAGCAGGTCGGCGCCGAGCAGGAAGCGCGGAATGTCGCTGCGGCCCTTGAGAATCTGCACCTGATCCGACAGGCCAAGCGCCTTGACCTGCAGCAGGAAAGGCTTGGGATCGTCCTGGCCGATGGCGATCAGGCGGGTGCGTTTCTTCAGCTCGCGAGGCAGCGCGGCCAGGGCCTTGAGGCTGCGGTCCAGGCCCTTGGTCTTGAAGCCGGAGCCGATCTGCACCAGCAGCAGGTCGTCGTCGGCCAGCCTGAACTCTCGGCGGAATTCGGCGCGTATCTCGGCGGCGTTGGCCGGCGCGCGACGGTCCTGGGCGATGCCCGGCGGCAGCAGGTGGAAACGCTCTGCCGGCGTGGCGTAGTGTTTGACGAACAGCGGCTGCTGCACCTCGGAGATCATCAGGATCTCGGTCTTCGAGCCGGGGGCGAACACCGCCCGCTCGTAGTCGGCGAAGTGCTTGTAGCGGCCCCAGCGCTTGTAGATCGGTGCGCGCAGGGTCTGCGCCTTGTCCTCGTAGCAACCGTCGGCGGCGTAGTACACGTCCAGCCCCGGCATCTTGTTGAAGCCCACCACCCGGTCCACCGGGTCGCGCGCCAGGTCGGAGGCCAGCCAGGCGCTGAACTTCTCGTTGCGGTGGTGGTTGAAGAACGCCTTGATCGGCGCCACCCGCACGTCGAAGCCGGGCGGCACCTCGCCCTCCCAGATCGGCGTGTAGACGCGGATGGCGTGGCCGCGCGCCTGGCATTCCAGGGCGATGCGCATGAAGTCGCGCTGCAGGCCGCCGAACGGGAAGTACTTGTAGAGCACGAAGGCCAGTTGCATCAGACGGCCTCCTGCTGCGCCAGCAGCAAGGCGTTCAGCTCGTCGCCCACGCGCCGGGCGTCGAGGCCGTCGAAGCACGGCTTGCGGCGGTCGCCCCGGCCGGCATCCGGACCGCTGGCGCACAGGTGCACCTGGCCGCGGCCGTAGGCGCCGACCTTGCCCGGCAGGGTCGGCCCGTAGAGGGAGAGGGTCGGCACATCGAGCGCCGCAGCCAGGTGGCCGAGGCCGGTGTCCACGGCGACGCAGGCGGTGGCGCCGGCGATCACCTTGGCCACGCCGGCCAGGCTCAGTTTCGGCAGCACGGCGGCGTTGTCGATGCCGGCGACGATGCGCTGGGCGCGCTCGCGCTCCACCTCGTTGCCCCAGGGCAGGCGGATCGCCCAGCCCTGCCCGGCCATGCGTTCGGCCAGTGCGCGCCAGTCGGCTTCCGGCCAGTGCTTGCTGGCCCAGGTGGTGCCATGCAGGAACAGCAGGTAGGGCTGCGCCGAGGCATCCGCCATGGCCGCGCGGTCCAGGCCGTAGTCGCCGATCTGTTGCGGCAGTTCATAGCCGAGCGCCTGTGCGAACAGCTGGCGGGTGCGTTCCAGGGCGTGCTGCTCCCTGGGCACCGGGTACAGGCGGTCGTAGAAGCGGCAGGCGATGGGCTCGCGCGCCGAGTCGCGGTCCAGGCCGGCCACCGGCGCCTTGGCGTAGCGGGTCAGCACGGCGCTCTTGAACAGGCCCTGGGCGTCGATCACCAGGTCGTAGTCGACCTCGCCCAGGCGCTGCTTGAAGCGCCGCCATTCGCCGCTCTTCCAGGTCTGCAGCAGGTGCTTGCGCCAGCGGCGGATGGCCACCGGGATCACCTGGGCCACGGCCGGGTGCCAGGCCGGAATCTCGGCGAAACCCTCCTCCACCACCCAGTCGAACTGGATGCCGGGAATGGCCCGCGCCGCGTCGGTGAGCGCCGGCAGGGTGTGGATCACGTCGCCGAGGGACGAGGTCTTGATCAGCAACACCCTCATCCGGCGACCTCAACGGGGTCGCCGGCGAGACGCTCCAGCGCCTCCAGTACCGGACGCGGCTTCAGCTCGCGCAGGCAGTTGTAGTGGCCGAAGCGGCAGGTGCGGTCGAAGCAGGGGCTGCAGTCCAGGCCCAGGCGGACGATCTCCACCCGGTCCGCCAGCGGCGGGGTGAACTGCGGCGAGGTGGAGCCGTACACCGACACCAACGGGCGGTTCAGCGCGGCGGCCACGTGCATCAGGCCGGAGTCGTTGGAGACCACGGCGCCGGCGGCGGACATCAGGTCGATGGCCTCGGCCAGGCTGGTCGCGCCGGCCAGGTTGACCGCCTCCTCGCGCAGGCCGGGGATCAGGCGGTTGCGGATGTCCTCGCAGCCGGGATGGTCGTTCTTCGAGCCGAACAGCCAGACCTGCCAGCCGGCGCGGATCTTGACCTCCGCCACCTTGGCGTAGTGCTCCACCGGCCAGCGCTTGGCCTCGCCGAACTCGGCGCCGGGGCACAGGGCCAGCACCGGTCGGTCCAGGCCCAGGCCGAACTTGGCCAGGGCCGCGTCGAGGCTGGCCTCGTCGATGGCCAGGCGCGGCTGCGGGTAGGGCCGGGGAATCTCGGCGCCCGGCTCGTAGGCGAGCGCCATGAAGCGCTCGATCATCAGCGGGTAGCGTGCCTTGTCCAGCTTGCGGATGTCGTTGAGCAGGCCGTAGCGCATCTCGCCCTTCCAGCCGGTGCGCCTGGGAATCCCGGCGAAGAACGGCACCAGCGCCGACTTCAGCGAGTTGGGCAGCAGGATCGCCTGGTCGTACCGGCCGGCCAGGGACTTGCCGATCCGCCGGCGGGTGGCGATGTCCAGCACGCCGTGGCCGAGCGGGAAGCTCAGCGCCTGGCGCACCTCGGGCATGCGTTCGAGGATCGGCCGGCTCCACTCGGGGGCCAGCACGTCGATCTCGCAGCCGGGATGACGCTGCCTGAGGCAGACGAACAGCGTCTGCGCCATCACCATGTCGCCGACCCAGCTGGGACCTACGATCAGTATTCTCATCAGGGCTCCGGAAATGAGCGGGGAGGCTCGCGCCTCCCCAGTCACCGCCTCTTTATAGTCGCTCGACCGGCTCGCCGGGGCGAGCATGCCTCGGCGAAACGACCGATTCGTGACTACAAGATCGGGGCGCAGTCACGCTTTTTCAATCGGTCTCACTTGACCGGGGTGCGCCACTCGGCGTGGGTGCCGGTCTTGCCGGTGACCAGGTCGAAGTAGGCCTTCTGCAGCTTCTCGGTGACCGGGCCGCGGCTGCCGATGCCGATCTGGCGGCCGTCCACCTCTCGAATCGGCGTGACCTCGGCGGCGGTGCCGGTGAAGAAGGCCTCGTCGGCGATGTACACCTCGTCGCGGGTGATGCGCTTCTCCACCACCTCGATGCCCAGCTCGGCGGCCAGGGTCAGGAGGGTGGCGCGGGTGATGCCGTTCAGGCAGGAGGTCACTTCCGGGGTGTACACCACGCCGTTCTTAACCAGGAAGATGTTCTCGCCCGAGCCCTCGGCCACGTAGCCTTCCGGGTCCAGCAGCAGAGCCTCGTCGGCGCCGCCGGAGATGGCTTCCTGCAGGGCCAGCATCGAGTTGATGTAGTTGCCGTTGGCCTTGGCGCGGGTCATGGAGATGTTGACGTGGTGGCGGGTGAAGGAGCTGGTGCGCACCTTGATGCCTTTCTGCAACGCTTCTTCGCCCATGTAGGCGCCCCAATGCCAGGCGGCGACGATCACCCGCACCTTCAGGCCGGTGGCGCGCAGGCCCATGGCCTCGCTTCCGTAGAACACCATCGGGCGGATGTAGGCGGTTTCCAGGTTGTTCTCGCGCACGGCGGCGCGGGTGGCTTCGTTGATCTCCTCCTTAGTGAAGGGGATCTTCATGCCCATGATGTGGGCCGAGTCGAACAGGCGGTCGGTGTGCGCCTGGAGGCGGAAGATGGCGGTGCCGTCCGGGGTGTTGTAGGCGCGTACGCCCTCGAACACGCCCATGCCGTAGTGCAGGGTATGGGTCAGTACGTGGGTGGTCGCTTCGCGCCACTGCACCAGTTCGCCGTCATACCAGATCACGCCATCGCGGTCGGCCATCGACATCTTTGCCACTCCTCAAGAGTTCGTTTCGTTAAGCCCGCGGGCCCGGATCAGCTCAGCCCCAGCTCGCGCCACAGGCGCATCACGCTGCGCCGTTCCTCGGCGAACTGGTCGCCGCCCACCTTGCCCGGCTGTTTCTGCAGCGCCTGCCGGTGGGCGGCGGAGCGATAGGCCTTGTAGGCCTCCTGCAGCAGCTCGACGTCGGCGGCGGGCATCAGCCCGACATCGCGCAGGCCGTCGAGAATGCGGATGTTGTCGGTGTAGCGGTGCAGCTCGGGATGCTGCCGCGACCACGCCAGGGCCGCGTATTGCACCATAAATTCGATATCGACGATACCACCGGCGTCCTGCTTCAGATCGAAGGAGGACGCCGCCTCGAAGGCATTTTCCGCGGTGCCGGCGGCAGTCGCCGGGGTGCCCAGGTTGTCGCGCATCTTGGCGCGCATCTCGCTGACTTCCGCCTGCAGCGTGGCCGGGTCGCGCTCGCGTTCGAGGATCGCCGCCCGCACCCGCTCGAAGCCAGCCGCCACCCGCTCGCAGCCGGCCAGCACCCGGGCGCGCACCAGGGCCTGGTGCTCCCAGGTCCAGGCCTCGCTCTCCTGGTAGCGCTGGAACGCGCCGAGGGCGCTGACCAGCAGCCCCGCCGCGCCGGACGGGCGCAGGCGCATGTCCACCTCGTAGAGCTGACCCGAGGTGGTCTGGGTGGTCAGTAGGTGGATGATGCGCTGGCCCAGGCGGGCGAAGAACTGGGCGCCGTCGATGGGCTTGGCGCCGTCGGTCTCGGCCTGGGAGTCGCCGTCGTGGATGAACACCAGGTCCAGGTCGGAGCCATGGCCCAGCTCCAGTCCGCCGACCTTGCCGTAGCCGACGATGATGAAGTCCGGGTCGCACAGGCTGCCGTCGGCGCGCCGCGGCGTGCCGTGCTTGGCCACGGTCTGGCGCCAGGCCAGGGCCAGCACCTGGTCGAGGATGGCCTCGGCCAGCCAGGTCAGGTAGTCGCTGACCTTCATCAATGGCAGGGTGCCGGCGATCTCCGAGGCGGCCACGCGCAGGCCGTGGGCCAGCTTGAAGTGGCGCAGGGCCTCCATCTGCTGTTCCAGATCGTCCTCGGGGATGCGGGTCAAGCGCTCGCGCAGCTCGGCGGCCAGCTCCGGCGCCAGCGGCGGCTTGAACAGGCGGCCCTCGTTGAGCAGTTCGTCGAGCAGCAGCGGGAAGCGGGTGATCTGCTCGGCGATCCACGGGCTGGCCGCGCACAGGGTCATCAGCCGCAGCAGCGCGCCGGGGTTCTCGGTGAGCAGCACCAGGTAGGCCGAGCGCCGCGCCACCGCCTCGACCAGGGGCAGCACCCGCTCCAGCACCAGGTCCGGCTTGTCGTGTTCCACCGCCTGGGCCAGCAGGCGCGGGACGAAGGCGTCCAGGCGCTCGCGGCCGAGGCGCTGCATGGTGCGCACCTGGGTGCCGCCGCGCAGGTCGATCAGCCGCTTGAGCGCGGCCGCCGGGTCCTCGAAGCCGGCCTCGGCCAGCTGGCGCTCGGCCATGTCCGGCTCCAGCGCCTCCTCCCACAGCGGCAGCCACTCGCCGCCGACGCAGGTCTCGACCTCGCCGTCGTCCTCCTCGTCCGGGTCGGCGATGACCTGGCGGAAGTGCCACTCGATGCGCCCGCGCCAGTACGCCAGCTGTTCGTGGAAGCTCGCCCAGTCGGCGAAGCCCATGATGCAGGCCACCCGCGCACGGTCGAGGTCGTCGTCCGGCAGCATCTGGGTCTGGCGGTCGGCGATGGCCTGCAGGGCGTGCTCGGTGTAGCGCAGGAATTCGTAACCCTCCTTCATCTCGGCGACCACCGCCGGCGGCAGGTAGCCCTGGCCCTCCAGGGTGTCGAGCACCTTGAGCAGAGGCCGCTGCTGCAGACTGAGGTCGCGCCCGCCGTGGATCAGCTGGAAGGCCTGGGCGATGAACTCCACCTCGCGGATGCCGCCGGAGCCGAGCTTGACGTTGTCGCTCATGCCCTTGCGCCGCACTTCCTGCTGGATCAGCTGCTTCATCGAGCGCAGCGCCTCGATGGCGGAGAAGTCCAGGTAGCGGCGGTAGACGAAGGGCCGCAGCATCTCCAGCAGCTGCTTGCCGGCGGCCTGGTCGCCGCCGACCACCCGCGCCTTGATCATGGCGTAGCGCTCCCAGTCGCGGCCCTGGTCCTGGTAGTACTGCTCCAGCGCGTTGAAGCTGAGCACCAGCGCGCCGGACGAGCCGTAGGGCCGCAGACGCATGTCGACGCGGAACACGAAGCCCTCGACGGTGATCGCGTCGAGTGCCTTGATCAGGCGCTGGCCCAGGCGGGTGAAGAACTCCTGGTTGTCCAGCGAGCGCTTCACGCCCTCGGTCTCGCCGCCTTCCGGGTAGCCGAAGATCAGGTCGATGTCCGAGGACAAATTGAGTTCGAAGGCGCCCAGCTTGCCCATGCCGAGGATGACCAAGTGCTGCGCCTGGCCGGAGCGGCTGCCGATCGGCGTGCCGAACTGCTCGCAGTGGCGCGGGTAGAGCCACTGGTAGGCGCCGTCGATGCAGGCGTCGGCCAGGTCGGAGAGGTCGCGGCAGGTCTCGGCCAGGTCGGCCAGGCGGTTCAGGTCGCGCCAGATGATGCGCACCTGCTGGCGGTTGCGGAAGCGACGCAGGCGGCGGCCCAGTTCGTCCTCGTCGGCGCAGTCCGCCAGCAGGGCCTGCAGTTGCTCGCGCAGTTCGCCCGCGGCGAAACGCCGCTCCAGCTCGCCGCTGTCGCCCAGCGCCGGCAGCAACCCGGCATCGCGCACAGCCTGCTCGTGGACGAAATCGCTGAGCGCGCAGAGCCGTCGCCAGGCCTCCGTCCGTGTCGCGGACCAGCCCTCGGGCAGCAGCGCGGAGGCACGGTCGGCGAGGGGTTGAAGGGCGGTCGGCAGGGCTGCCAGTGGGGGCAAACTCATGGTCTATCCTTGGGGACGGGCGGTGAAACCCGAATCCACCCAGGCGCCACTGCCCTTGCTGAAAACTGTAGTTTTACTACTAAAGAATGTGTCCCGGGCTCTACAGCTGCCATCGAAATGTAGTAAAACTACAAAAGCGACCACGAGCACCCTGGTCGACCACGACTTCACGTGGCCCGCCCAAAAAGCGGGCACGAGCCCAGGCCTCCGATTCTGGAAGCCTTTCCGCCCTGGAGCAAGCCATGCAAGACCTCGATCCCGTCGAAACCCAGGAATGGCTGGACGCCCTCGAGTCCGTCCTCGACAAAGAGGGTGAAGACCGCGCCCACTACCTGCTGACCCGCATGGGCGAACTGGCCACCCGCAGCGGCACCCAGCTGCCCTACGCGATCACCACGCCCTACCGCAACACCATCCCGGTCGGCCACGAGGCACGCATGCCCGGCGACCTGTTCATGGAGCGCCGCATCCGTTCGCTGGTGCGCTGGAACGCCCTGGCCATGGTGATGCGCACCAACCTGCAGGACCCGGACCTCGGCGGCCACATCTCCAGCTTCGCCTCCAGCGCGACCCTCTACGACATCGGCTTCAACTACTTCTTCCAGGCCCCGACCGAGGAGCACGGCGGCGACCTGGTGTTCTACCAGGGCCACGCCAGCCCCGGCATCTACGCCCGCGCCTTCCTCGAAGGGCGGATCAGCGAAGAGCAGATGAACAACTTCCGCCGCGAGGTGGACGGCAAGGGCCTGCCCTCCTACCCGCACCCCTGGCTGATGCCGGACTTCTGGCAGTTCCCCACCGTATCCATGGGCCTGGGCCCGATTCAGGCGATCTACCAGGCGCGCTTCATGAAGTACCTGGAGAGCCGCGGCTACATCCCCGCCGGCAAGCAGAAGGTCTGGTGCTTCATGGGCGACGGCGAGTGCGACGAGCCAGAATCCCTCGGCGCCATTTCCCTGGCCGGCCGCGAGAAGCTGGACAACCTGATCTTCGTCATCAACTGCAACCTGCAGCGCCTGGACGGCCCGGTGCGCGGCAACGGCAAGATCATCCAGGAGCTGGAAGGCGTGTTCCGCGGCGCCGAGTGGAACGTCAACAAGGTGGTCTGGGGCCGCTTCTGGGACCCGCTGTTCGCCAAGGACAAGGACGGCCTGCTGCAGCAACGCATGGACGAAGTGATCGACGGCGAGTACCAGAACTACAAGGCGAAGGACGGCGCCTACGTGCGCGAGCACTTCTTCAACAGCCCCGAGCTGAAGGAGATGGTCAAGGACCTCTCCGACCAGGAGATCTGGAACCTCAACCGCGGCGGCCACGACCCCTACAAGATGTACGCGGCCTATCACCAGGCGGTTAACCACCAGGGCCAGCCGACCGTGATCCTGGCCAAGACCATCAAGGGCTACGGCACCGGCGCGGGCGAGGCGAAGAACACCGCGCACAACACCAAGAAAGTCGATATCGATAGCCTGAAGAAATTCCGCGACCGCTTCGACATCCCGGTCAATGACGACGAGCTGGAGAACCTGCCCTTCGTCCAGGCCGAGCCGGGCAGCCCGGAATACAAGTACCTGCACGAGCGCCGCGGCGCCCTCGGCGGCTTCGTGCCGCAGCGCCGCACCCAGAGCTTCAGCATCCCGACCCCGCCGCTGGATACCCTCAAGGCGATCCTCGATGGCACCGGCGACCGCGACATCTCCACCACCATGGCCTTCGTGCGCATCCTCTCGCAGCTGGTCAAGGACAAGGACCTGGGCGCGCGCATCGTACCCATCGTGCCGGACGAGGCGCGCACCTTCGGCATGGAGGGCATGTTCCGCCAGCTCGGCATCTACTCGTCCGTGGGCCAGCTCTACGAGCCGGTCGACAAGGACCAGGTGATGTTCTACCGCGAGGACAAGAAGGGCCAGATCCTCGAGGAAGGCATCAACGAGGCCGGCGCCATGTCCAGCTGGATCGCCGCCGGCACCTCGTACTCCACCCACAACCAGCCGATGCTGCCGTTCTACATCTTCTACTCGATGTTCGGCTTCCAGCGCATCGGCGACCTGGCCTGGGCCGCCGGCGACAGCCGTGCCCGCGGCTTCCTGGTCGGCGGCACCGCCGGGCGCACCACGCTCAACGGCGAGGGCCTGCAGCACGAGGACGGCCACAGCCACATCATGGCCTCGACCATCCCCAACTGCCGCACCTACGACCCGACCTACGGCTACGAGCTGGCCGTGATCATCCGCCACGGCATCAAGGAGATGATCGAACAGCAGCAGAACGTCTTCTACTACATCACCGTGATGAACGAGTCCTACCAGCAGCCGGCCCTGCCGGCCGGCGCCGAGGACGGCATCATCAAGGGCATGTACCTGCTCGAAGAGGACAAGAAAGAGGCCGCCCACCACGTCCAGCTGCTGGGCAGCGGCACCATCCTGCGCGAGGTGCGCGAGGCGGCGAAGATCCTGCGTGACGAGTTCAACATCGGCTCGGACGTGTGGAGCGTCACCAGCTTCAACGAACTGCGCCGCGACGGCCTGGCGGTGGAACGCTGGAACCGCCTGCACCCGGGCCAGAAGCCGCGCCAGGCGTTCATCCAGGAATGCCTGTCCGGACGCAAGGGCCCGGTGGTGGCCAGCACCGACTACATGAAGCTGTTCGCCGAGCAGGTGCGCCAGTGGGTGCCCAGCAAGGAATACAAGGTGCTCGGCACCGACGGCTTCGGTCGCAGCGACAGCCGCAAGAAACTGCGCCACTTCTTCGAAGTGGACCGCTACTGGGTGGTGCTGGCCGCGCTCGAGGCGCTGGTCGACCGGGGCGAGATCGAAGCCAAGGTGCTGGCCGACGCCATCGCCAAGTTCGGCATCGACCCCGAAAAAACCAACCCCCTGGACTGCTGAGGAGACGCATTGTGAGCGAGTTGATTCGCGTACCCGATATCGGCGGCGAAGGTGAAGTGATCGAACTGCTGGTCAAGGTCGGTGATCGCATCGAGGCCGAACAGAGCCTGCTGACCCTGGAGTCGGACAAGGCCTCCATGGAGGTCCCCTCGCCCAAGGCCGGGGTGATCAAGGAGCTGAAGGTCAAGCTGGGCGACCGCCTCAAGGAAGGCGACGAGCTGCTGGTGCTGGACGTCGAGGGCGATGCCCAGGCGGCCGAGCCCGCCGCCGCTGCCGAACCGAGCCCGCCGACCCAGGCCGTCGACGAAGCCGAGGCGCCCGGCGCCGCCGCGCCACAACCGGCGCCAGCGCCGACCGGCGAAAGCGTGCAGGACATCCGCGTGCCGGACATCGGTTCGGCCGGCAAGGCCAAGGTCATCGAAGTGCTGGTCAAGGTCGGCGACAGCATCGAGGCCGACCAGTCGCTGATCACCCTGGAGTCGGACAAGGCCAGCATGGAAATCCCCTCGCCGGCCGCCGGCGTGGTGGAGGAAGTGCTGGTCAAGCTGGACGCCGAGGTCGGCACCGGCGACCCGATCCTCAAACTGAAGGTGGCGGGAGGCGCCCCGCAGGAATCCGCTGCCGCGCCGGCCGCTCAGCAAGAGGCGGCCGCACCTGCCGACTCGACCGTGCACCGCACTCCGCCCGGTGCCAGGCCCGAGGTGGCCGCCGAAGTCGGTGCCATCGCCGCCCTGTCCGCGGCCGCCGCCGCGGTCACAGCCCCCGTGCGCGACGGCAGCAAGGTGCACGCGGGACCTGCCGTGCGCATGATCGCCCGCGAGTTCGGCGTCGACCTGGCCGCCGTCCCCGGCACCGGACCCAAGGGCCGCATCCTCAAGGAAGACGTGCAGGCCTACGTCAAGGCCGCGCTGCAGCGGCCCAAGGACGCGCCGGCCGGCGCCACCGGCGGCGCCGGCATCCCGCCGATCCCGGAAGTGGACTTCAGCAAGTTCGGCCCGGTGGAAGAAGTGGCCATGACCCGCCTGATGCAGGTCGGCGCCCTCAACCTGCACCGCAGCTGGCTCAACGTGCCCCACGTGACCCAGTTCGACAACGCCGACATCACCGAGCTGGAAGCCTTCCGCGTGGCACAGAAGGCGGTGGCGGAGAAGGCCGGGGTCAAGCTGACCGTGCTGCCGCTGCTGCTCAAGGCCTGCGCCCATCTGCTCAGGGAACTGCCGGACTTCAACAGCTCGCTGGCGCCGAGCGGCAAGGCGCTGATCCGCAAGGGCTACGTGCACATCGGCTTCGCCGTGGACACCCCGGACGGCCTGCTGGTGCCGGTGATCCGCGACGTCGACCGCAAGAGCCTGCTGCAACTGGCCGGCGAGGCCGCCGAACTGGCGGAGAAGGCGCGCACCAAGAAACTCTCGCCGGACGCCATGCAGGGCGCCTGCTTCACCATCTCCAGCCTCGGCCACATCGGCGGCACCGGCTTCACGCCGATCGTCAACGCGCCGGAAGTGGCAATCCTCGGCGTCAGCAAGGCCACCATGCAGCCGGTGTGGGACGGCCAGGCCTTCCAGCCGCGCCTGATGCTGCCGCTGTCGCTGTCCTACGACCACCGCGTGATCAACGGCGCCGCCGCCGCCCGCTTCACCAAGCGCCTGGGCGAGGTGCTCGGGGATATCCGCACCCTGCTGC